>DASTNS010000076.1:0-32904 GCA_035720625.1 Gallionella sp.
CGCATCGTGGCAGATGCCGCAGGGCGCAAGGCTCTCCATGAGCGGCTTAAAGATGCGCTGCGCGATGAAAAAGACCCGTGGCAGGAACGCGTGCATGGCGCGGAAGCGCGGGAGTTCATACCGATCAGGCTTCAATCGTAAAAAGTTTTCATGATCTGCGACAGTTTTTTGCCCCCACCCCAACCCTCCCCCGCACGCTACGCGCGCAAGGGAGGGAGTAAATATAGTTCCCTCCTCCGCTTGCGGGGGAGGGTTGGGGTGGGGGAGATTTTCCACTGCCACGTATTTTGGAGAATTCAATAAGTTTAAGGAGATGACCATGAGTGAATGGATGAGGGTGTGCCCGTTGGAAGAGATTCCCCGGCTAGGTTCGCGGGTGGTGCAAACCGAAAAGGGTGATATCGCGGTGTTTCGCAACGGCGCGGACGAGGTTTTTGCGCTGCGGGACCAATGCCCGCACAAGGGCGGGCCGCTATCGCAGGGCATCGTGTTCGACCGCAAGGTGACTTGCCCGCTGCACGGATGGACGGTGCAGCTCGACAGCGGTGAGGCTGTCGAGCCTGACAAGGGATGCACGCACCGTTATCGCGCGCGTGTGGACAAGGGCGAGGTATATCTCAACCTTTCCTGATGTTTGAAACCGAAGAACAAATCGTCTGCAAAGGAGAATGGCCATGTATCTCGATACGATCCACAAATTCGCCGCGGCCGCGGAAGGCAAGGCCGCAGCGGTACGCGCTTCCCTGCCGGCATTTTTTGTTGCCGCCATGATGGCGGGGGCTTATGTGGGGCTGGGCATCATCCTCATCTTCAGTGTCGGCGCCAAGGTCGATCCGGCCTGGCAGAAACTCATCATGGGCGCATCCTTTGGCATCGCCCTCACGCTGGTGGTCTTCGCCGGATCGGAACTCTACACGGGGCATACCATGATCATGCCGCTCGGCTGGCTGTGCCGCAAAGTCGGGCTTGCGGACCTCGGCAGGGTCTGGACGGCAGGCTGGATCGGCAACCTGGCGGGGGCAGCCCTGCTGGCGCTGATCTTCGTTGCGGGCGGTGGCGGCGTGTTGCTCTCTGACGGCGCCCCGCTGTTGTTCAAGGTAGCCGGCGCCAAGATGAACGCGCCCGCCGTTGAACTGATCGCGCGCGGGATATTGTGCAACTGGCTGGTGTGCCTGGCGCTGTGGATGGCATATCGCACGACCAGCGATGCAGCGAAGCTGGGCATGATCTTCTGGTGCCTGTTCGCGTTCATCGCCAGCGGCTATGAACACTCGGTCGCCAACATGACGATCTTCAGCATCGCGCTGCTGGGTGACCATCCCGATACCGTCAGTCTGGCGGGCATGGGGCACAACCTGCTCTGGGTGACCTTGGGCAATACGATCAGCGGCACTCTCTTCATGGCCGCCGCCTACTGGTTCGCTTCGGGCCCGTCCACGGCAACCGGGGCTGCAGGTGCAGGGGGTGAAGTGTTGCTGGCCGGTGTGGAGAATTGAGTGTCGATGGAAATTGAAATTTCGCCCGCCGAAACCGGCGACCTCGATCAACTGGCCGACCTGCTCGCCGAACTGTTCACGCTGGAAAACGATTTCCGTCCGGATCGCGAAAAACAGTTGCGCGGCCTACGCCTGATCCTGGATAACCCGGCGCTGGGCAGGCTCTTCGTGTTGCGCGATCAGGGCCGCGTGGCGGGCATGGCGAACGTGCTGATCACTGTCAGCACGGCGGAGGGCTGCTGGGTAGCGGTGCTGGAAGACGTGATAGTCCGTAACGAATACCGGGGCGAGGGGCTGGGGCGGCGGCTGGTTGAGCATATCCTCTGTTGGGCAAAGGCGGAAGGGATGACGCGCGTGACCGTGCTGGCAGACCGGGACAACGAGGCCGCCTTGGACTTTTACCGGAAGCTGGGCTTCGATCCTTCGCATATGGTGGTGCTGCGCAGGCGGCTCACTTCCCCTTCAAGCTGGTAAAGCCAAAAGTTGCCATCCTTGCCACCTGTCCCTCCATGACGTCGTTGACTTTGTCATCCTTTGCCGAAAGCACGATTACCGATATTGAAGGTCAGGAGCATTGCCTCACGATTGACGTTACAATAACCACAATTGTGGCGTGCTAACGGGCAGGGAGGTAGGCTATGAAAAACAATGATGGCATCGGGAAAACAATACGGCCCATCTTTTCCCCCGCCATCGCTCTGCTGAACCGCATGGGCTACACCAGGAAATTCACACTGCTGTGGCTGATGTCATTAGTCGCGATTGCCGTGGTGACGTACAGCCTGTTTGCCAGTCTTGACCGGGTCATCCAGCCCTCGCAGCGGGAGCTGCAAGGACTCGTGCTGATCGAGCCGGCTTCCCGGACCGTGCAGCTCATCCAGTTGCACCGCGGACTCTCGGCCGCGCTGCTTGGCGGCAACGAGACGATGCGAGACAGGCGCGCCGCCCAGGAAAGGGAAGCCGCCGAGGCATTCAAGGCGATGGAAGGAAAGCTGCCTCCCCGCCTGGTCTCCAGCGAAGGCTTCCTGCGCATCAAGACAGACTGGGAGCGGCTGCGCAAAGAGGGGCTCCTCTGGACGGCAGAGGAGAACTTCGCCGCACATACTCGCCTGATCGAGCAGCTCCAGTCATTCGAGGAGTTGATTGCCGATGACTATGCGCTGATCCTGGATGCGGAGCTCGACACATACTACCTGATCGACACCAACGTCAACAAACTGCCGCATGTGCTCGAACATCTCGGCCAGCTCCGCGCATACGGCACCGGCATCCTGGCCAGGAAGCAGATCAACGAACCCCAGAAGGCCAAATTGAACGCCCTGAGTGCTGAACTCGACAGCACACTCAGGGAACTCAGGATCAATATCGAGAAGACCGGACGCTACAATCCGGCGGTGCAGAAATCACTCCTGGCGGCATACGGTGGCATTGCCAATTCGGCGCAGCAGATTAGCGGCCTCGTGGCGTCAGACATCCTTGCCGGTCATTTTGCCACGCCTCAGGGTGTCTTTCTGGATATGGCCACCGCGGAGATCGACAACAGTTACACGCAAATGCACCAGGTACTGCTGCCGACGACCAAAACCCTCATCGAGGCGCGCATTGCCCGGGCAAAGAATACACTGCTCGTAACGGTCAGCAGCGCCGTGCTGCTGCTTTTGCTGGTGGTCTACCTTTCGATCAGCATCTACTACGCCATCATTGGCAGCATTCGATCGCTGGTCCGTTCCGCGCACACCTTTGCCGAGGGCGACCTGAGCGTACGGGTCAAACTCAATACGCGCGACGAACTCAGCCATATAGGCGACAGCTTCAACAAAATGGCCGAAGGGTTCAATGCTTTGCTGGATGAGCGCACGCAGGCAGTGCATGCGTTATACGAAAGCGAGAAACTCTATCACTCCCTGTTCGAGAATATGCTGAACGGGTTTGCCTATTGCCAGATGCTTTTTGAGCAGGGTCAACCGCAGGATTTCGTTTATCTCAATGTCAATGCCGCTTTCGAGGCGCAGACAGGATTGAAGAATGTCGTTGGCAAGAAGGTATCCGAAGTCATTCCGGGGATACGGCAGTCTGACCCTGAGTTATTCGAGGTGTATGGCAGGGTAGCTCTGTCCGGCAAGCCCGAACGGCTGGAAATATATTTAACTGCCATGCAGCAGTGGTTCGGGCTGTCGGTGTACAGCCCGAAAGAAGGCTATTTCGTGGCCGTGTTCGACGTGATCACCGAGCGCAAGCAGGCAGAGGATGCGCTCCGCAAGTCGAAAGACCTGCTCCAGTCCGTCATAGAAAATGCGCCTGTCCAAATATTCTGGAAGGATCGCGACTCGCGCTATCTGGGCTGCAACACCAATTTTGCTAAAGGCGCCGGCTACTCCGCGCCGGACGAAGTGGCCGGCAAGACCGATTTCGAAATGGCGTGGAAGGATCATGCCGAGTCGTACCGCGCCGACGACAAGGCCGTGATGGGATCGGGCATTCCCAAGCTGAATTTCGAAGAGCCATTTACAACGCCGGACGGCAACCTGGCCTGGGCGCACACCTCCAAGGTGCCGCTACGCGATGAAAGCAACCAGGTCATCGGTATTCTGGGCATCTATGAAGACATCACCGAGCGCAAACGGGCGGAGATAGCGCTGCGGGAAACCGAGGAAAGATTTTCTTTGGCATTTCATTCCTCTCCGGCAATGATTGCTCTTGCCACGCTTGATGGCAAACATGTGGATGTAAATAAAGCCTATGCGGATTTTCTCGGATATCCACGCGAAAAAATTCTTGGAAAGAGCGTTGTTGAACTGCATGTCATCTCCGAAGAAGAACGACAAAAAATGCTTGAGCTTGCCCGGAAGGGAGGCGGCTCGGTGCACAATGCCGATATTGAGGTGCAGCTTCGCGACGGCCGCCTTTGCCATCTGCTGTTTTCACTGGAGACAATTTCCATAGGCGGTGTGCAGCACAGCCTGGCGACCTTGCTGGACATCACCGAGCGTAAGCGGGCGGAGGGTGCGCTCCGCAAGTCGAAGGATTTACTCCAGTCCGTCGTAGAAAATACGCCAGTCCACATATTCTGGAAGGATCGCGATTCGCGCTATCTGGGCTGCAACACTCAGTTTGCGAAAGCTGCCGGATACTCCAGGCCGGACGAACTGATCGGTAAAACCGATTTTGATATATGGCAGAAGGACCTGTCTGAATTGTATCGTGCCGACGATAATGTCGTGATGGATTCTGGCAACGCCAAGCTGGATTACGAAGAACCGGGGGCGACACCGGACGGCAACATGATTTGGGCGCGCACCTCCAAGGTGCCGTTGCGCGATGAAAGCAACCGCATCATCGGTGTTCTGGGTGTCTACGAAGACATCACTGAGCGCAAGCGGACGGAACAAGAACTTATAAAATCACGGCAGCAGGCGCAACACTATCTGGATATCGCCGGTGTCATGCTGGTCGCACTCGACAGACAGGGCAGAGTGCAGATGATCAACCAAAAGGGATGTGAAATGCTGGGCTATTCCGAGGCCGATATCCTCGGCAAGAACTGGTTTGACAATTACCTGCCTTCGCCGGAGCGAAAAAGAGTTGGAGAAATTTTTGCCCAGCTGATGGGCGGTGACATCGTATCCACCGAGTACCATGAAAACAGAATATTGACCAAAAGCGGCGATGTGCTCACGGTCGCATGGCATAACTCGATTATGCTGGATGACTCAGGGGAAATCAGCGGAGCGCTATCTTCGGGTGAGGATATCACCGAGCGCAAGCAGGCGGAGCAGGAACTGTTGGAGGGCCGGAAAAGGCTTCATGCAATTATCGAGACCGCGCTGGACGCCGTGGTGCAGATGGATGATGAAGGCATCATCACCGGCTGGAACGCCCAGGCGGAGAAGATCTTCGGCTGGTCCCGCGATGAAGCAGTCGGGCGGATGATGAGCGAAACGATCGTCCCGCAGCAATATCGCGAGGCGCATAAGCAAGGGTTGAAGCGTTTCCTGACCACCGGTGAAGGGGCCATCCTGAATTCGCAGGTCGAGATGCTGGGTATGCACCGCGATGGGCATGAGTTCCCCATCGAATTGGCCGTCGTCCCTATCAAGGCGGGAGATCAGTACGAATTCAGCGGTTTCATCCGCGACATCACCGAGCGGAAAAAGGCCGAAGACATGATCTGGAGACAGGCCAACTTTGACACGCTGACCGGCCTGCCCAACCGCCACATGTTTTACGACCGGCTGGCGCAGGAAATCAAGAAAGCGGAGCGTACCGGCCTGCCCATGGCATTGCTGTATATCGACCTCGACCGCTTCAAGGAAATCAATGACACGCTCGGCCACAGCATGGGCGACATTCTGCTGGTGGAGACGGCACGGCGCATCAGCGCCTGCGTGCGCGAGGCCGATACGGTGGGGCGGCTGGGCGGGGACGAGTTCATCATCATCCTGACGGATCTCCAGGAAACCGGCAGGATCGATGCGCTGTCCCAGAACATCCTCCGCAAGCTCGCCGAGCCTTTCCGGCTGGAAAGCGAGGTGGCCTATCTATCGGCCAGCCTCGGCATCACGCTGTATCCGCACGATGCCGCCGGTATGGAGGAACTGATCAAGAACGCCGACCAGGCGATGTATGCCGCCAAGAACGCCGGGCGCAACCGGTTCAACTATTTCACCCAGTCCATGCAGCAGACCGCACAGGCCCGGATGCGCCTGGTCAACGATTTGCGCGGTGCGCTGGCGGCCGGCCAGCTCCGGCTCTATTTCCAGCCTATCGTGGAACTGGCCACGGGGCGCATCCACAAGACCGAGGCCCTGATCCGCTGGCAGCATCCGCTGCGCGGTATGGTCAGCCCGGCCGAATTCATCCCGCTGGCCGAGGAGACCGGGCTGATCCTCGAGATCGGCGACTGGGTGTTCCGGGAGGCGGTGCGTGAGGCAAAACGCTGGCGGGCGTCGTATGACCCGGAATTTCAGGTCAGCGTGAACATGTCGCCGGTGCAGTTCCACGGCGAAAGCAGTCCGTGCCGGCAATGGCCCGCCCATCTGCGCGAAGCGGGGCTGCCGGGGCAAAGCCTGGTCATCGAAATCACCGAAGGGGTGCTGCTCGAGAAGGAACCGGTCGTGATGGACAAGCTGCTGCGATTCCGCGACGCAAACATCCAGATATCGCTCGATGACTTCGGCACGGGCTATTCCTCGCTGTCCTATCTCCAGAAGTTCGACATCGACTACCTGAAGATAGACCAATCCTTCACCTGCAAACTGGAGGCTGGTTCGAGCAGCATGGCGCTGTCCGAGGCGATCATCGTGATGGCGCACCGGCTCGGCATGAAAGTGATCGCCGAAGGGGTGGAGACGGAAGCGCAGCGCACACTGCTGGCCGTAGCCGGATGCGACTACGGGCAAGGTTACCTGTTTTCCAGGCCGGTGCCGGCCGAGGAGTTTGAAGAGTTGTTGAAGGGTGGCTTAACGAGGGGTTCTCAAGCAGAGTGATTATCAAGGCCTTCTGAAAATCGCCCATACTGCAAAGCATTTGGCTGGTTCAGAAAGGTTTGACCTGAAAAAGTCAGTGGCGGTTTTGCAGTGCAAATTTATTCGCACCATAGAAGTTTCTGCCAACTGCCGTTCCTGGATTCAACGAAACACGATCGTCTTGTTGCCGCAAATCAGCACACGGTCTTCGATGTGATAGCGCAGGCCGCGCGCGAGTACGGCTTTCTCGATGTCCTTGCCGTAGCGCACCATGTCCTCCACGGTATCGCCGTGATCCACGCGCACCGTGTCTTGCTCGATGATCGGGCCAGCATCCAGCTCGTCGGAAACATAATGGCAGGTCGCGCCGATCAGCTTCACGCCGCGATGGTAGGCCTGATGATAGGGCTTGGCTCCGGCGAACGAGGGCAGGAAGCTGTGGTGGATGTTGATGATGCGCCCGGCATAACGCGCGCATAGATCCGGCGGCACGATCTGCATGAAGCGCGCCAGCACCATCACATCGCCGCGCGACGCATCGAACCGCCGCGCGATCTCCGCAAAGGCCGCGGTCTTGTCCTGCCCGGATTTGTCCTGCATGGGGATGTAATGGAACGGGATGCCGTGCCATTCGACAAAACTGCGCAGGTCTTCATGGTTGGAGATCACACAGGGGATCTCCACTTCCAGCTCGCTGCTGCGCCAGCGATGCAGCAGGTCGTTGAGGCAGTGGTCCTGTTTGCTGACCAGCACCACCACGCGCTTCTTCACGGCGGAGTCGCTGACCTGCCAGCTCATGCGGAATTGCTCCGCCAGCGGGGCGAAGCGCGCGCGCAACTCCGCCGCATCGAACGGCAGCGAATCGGCGCGGATCTCCTGGCGCATGAAGAAGTGCTGCGTTTCCTGGTCGGTGTGGTAGCTGGCCTCGACGATGAAGCCGCCATGCTGCGCGACGAAGCCGCTGACCGCCGCGACGATGCCGACCCGGTCCGGGCAGGAGAGCGTCAAAGTGTAACGGTGTTTATTCATCCTTAAACCCTCAGTGAGCCACGGATTGACACGGATAAACACGGATAAAAGCCCCATTGTCTGAGATTGGCATTTCACCTGAGTGGCACAGGGAAAAGCTGGTGCAACTCCTGTTCATCCGTGTCAATCCGTGTTCATCCGTGGCTCAATCGCGCTTTCCGAGTATCCGGTGTCACCCCTCATAACGCCATCCCCTGGTCGCGCAGGTATTCTTCGTAGCTGCCATGATAATCGGTCACGCCCTTGGCGGAAATCTCGAAGATGCGTGTCGCCAGCGACGAAACAAACTCGCGGTCGTGGCTGACAAAGATCAGCGTGCCCTTGTACTCCAGCAGCGCGGTGTTGAGCGACTCGATGGACTCCATGTCCATGTGGTTGGTCGGCTCGTCCATCAGCAGCACGTTGGGGCGTTGCAGCATCAGCTTGCCGAACAGCATGCGCCCCTTTTCGCCGCCGGACAGCACCTTTACACGTTTCTTGGCATCGTCACCGGAAAACAGCAAGCGCCCCAGCGTGCCGCGCACCACCTGATCGTCGTCGTTGGGGCCGCGCCAATATGTCATCCAGTCGGTCATGATCTTGTCTTCGGCGAACTCGTGCGCGTGATCCTGCGCGTAGTAGCCGAGCCTGGCCTTGTCCGCCCACTTGATGGTGCCGGTGTCCGGTTCGAGGTCGCCCGCCAGGCAGCGCAGCAGCGTGGTCTTGCCGATGCCGTTCGGGCCGATGATGGCGACTTTCTCGCCCGCGTCGATGCGGAAATTCACATTGGAGAACAGCATCTTGTCGAAGCCCTTGGCCATCTTCTGCACTTCCACCGCGACGCGGTGCAGCTTGTCGCGCTCGTCGTACTCGAAGCGGATGAACGGGTATTGGCGGCTGGATGGCTTGATGTCCTCGACCTTGATTTTTTCGATCTGGCGTGCGCGCGAGGTGGCTTGCCGCGCCTTAGATGCGTTCGCCGAGAAGCGTGCCACGAAGGCTTTCAGTTCGGCGATCTTTTCCTTGGCCTTTGCGTTGTCGGCGGACTGCTGCTCGCGCGCCTGTGTCGAGGCGAACATGTAGTCGTCGTAGTTGCCCGGATACACCGTGATCCTGCCGTAGTCGAGATCGGCCATGTGGGTGCACACACTGTTCAGGAAGTGGCGGTCGTGCGAGATGATGACCATCGTCGAGTTACGTGCATTCAGGATGTCTTCGAGCCAGCGGATGGTGTTGATGTCGAGGTTGTTGGTCGGTTCGTCGAGCAGCAGGATGTCTGGGTTGGAGAACAGCGCCTGCGCCAGCAACACGCGCAGCTTGAAGCCGGGCGCGACTTCGCGCATCGGCCCGTTGTGCAACTCGATCGGAATGCCCACGCCGAGCAATAACTCTCCGGCACGCGGCTCGGCGGTATAGCCGTCGTATTCGGCAAACTGTGCTTCCAGATCGGCAGCACGCATATAGTCTTCCTCCGAGGCATCCGGATTGGCGTAGATCGCATCGCGCTCCGCCATCGCCGCCCACATCTCGGCATGCCCCATCATCACTACATCCAGCACGCGCATGTCCTCAAAGGCGAACTGATCCTGGCGCAGCTTGCCGAGCCGCTCACCCCTGTCCAGCATCACGTTGCCGGAAGATGGCTCCAGATCGCCGCCGAGAATTTTCATGAAAGTGGTCTTGCCGCAACCGTTCGCGCCGATCAGCCCGTAGCGGTTGCCGTCGCCGAACTTTACGGAAACGTTTTCGAACAGGGGCTTGGCACCGAATTGCATGGTGATGTTGGCGGTGGAAAGCATGTAAAACTCGATATTGGAAAATTTTGGAGCGCGATTCTAACACCGCACGCCCCATCCGCCGAACTTAAACGCGGGTGCAGTTATCAGAACACAGGAGCTATTGGCTGTGGAATTTGCCCGATCAATTGCCGATATAACACTTTTCAAAGTATGGGAACCCGGTCTTGATGCCCCTGCGCGAGTTCCGTATAGTGTCCATCTGTGTTTTTTTGTCTGGCTGTTTGAGTAGACGCAGTTACACCGCAACTGAAATCTTTCCCCTGATGCAAAAACTGCACTTTCAGGTTAATTGATACCTGAAACAGGGCGCATTTTCATTACCAGCGGCGGATGTGCCGCAATAAATTTAAGGAGCAAATCTGGAATCATGTCAGGACACCCTACGGAAATTAAATTACATCAGCAATCCCGTTTGCTCGAGATCACGTTTGACGATGATGTTTGCTATCAACTGCCCTACGAGTTCCTGCGGGTGTATTCGCCATCGGCCGAGGTGAGGGGGCATGGCCACGGCCAAGGGGTATTGCAATTGGGCAAGAAGAACGTGGGGGTGCTCGAAGTCCTTCCGGTCGGTAGCTATGCGATGAAGATCGTATTCGATGACGGGCACGACTCCGGCCTTTATACTTGGGAGTATCTCTACAACCTAGGCAAGCATCAGGCCGAATTGTGGCAGGAATACCTGGATGAGCTGGCCGCTGCCGGGGGCAGCCGCGAGCCGGGTAGCGCGCCCGAACCCAAGAAGGGCGGCTGCGGGAGCGGCGGCTGCAGCCATTGAGTTAGAATAGCAGTGCAGATTACCGGTTTTTAGTTTTCAAACGATTTTCAGGAGTGGATGATGAGTTTTAGCGAAGCCGACGTGCAAGGCGCATTGAAGAATCTGATTGACCCGAACACCAAAAAGGATTTCGTCAGCGGCAAATCCGTAAAGAACATCAAGATTGACGGCAACGGCGTGTCGCTGGACATCGTGCTCGGCTATCCCGCCAAGAGCGTGTGGGGCGAGACCCGCGCCATGGTCGAGGCGCACCTCAAGGCAGCACTGCCGGGCAGCAGCGTCAGCGTCAACGTGACCAGCAAAGTGGTGCAGCACGCGGTGCAGCATGGCGCGAAACTGGTAGATGGCGTGAAGAATATCATCGCCGTGGCGAGTGGCAAGGGCGGGGTGGGCAAGTCCACCACAGCGGTAAATATCGCATTGGCCCTGGCCGCCGAAGGTGCACGCGTCGGCATGCTGGATGCCGATATCTATGGGCCTTCACAGCCGACCATGCTGGGTATTTCCGGCCAGCCCGACACAGTCGGCGACAATTTCATGGAGCCGATGACCAATCATGGTTTGCAGGCGATGTCCATCGGCTTCCTCATCGGCAGCGACGATACGCCGATGATCTGGCGCGGCCCGATGGTCGTGCAGGCACTGAATCAATTGCTGCGCCAGACGCGTTGGGATGACCTGGACTATTTGGTTGTTGACTTGCCGCCCGGTACTGGCGACATCCAGCTCTCACTGGCGCAGCAAGTGCCGGTCACCGGAGCGGTAATTGTGACCACCCCGCAGGACATCGCGCTGATGGATGCGCGCAAGGGGCTCAAGATGTTCGAGAAAGTCGGCGTCAAGATCGTCGGCATCGTGGAAAACATGAGCACTCATATCTGCTCCAAATGCGGGCACGAGGAACATATCTTCGGATCGGGCGGCGGCGAGAAGATGTGTGCCGATTACAATACCGAGCTTCTCGGCAGCCTGCCGCTGGACATCCGTATCCGCGAACAGACCGATTCCGGTAAACCGACGGTAGTGGCCGATCCCGATGGGCAGGTCGCGAAAGTGTACAAGCAGATCGCGCGCCGCATCGCGGTCAAGGTCGCGCAAATGGCGCAGGATCGCAGCGCCGTATTCCCGAAAGTGGTGGTGCAAAATACCTGACAGAAGCCCTTCGCTTCCCAATTTATTTGAGTTACGTCAGCAGGCGTGCGCGCAGCTTGCCGAGCAGCCGTGCCGGCAGCAAGGCGCACAAATCCAGTGGCGGCAATTCCATCGCATCCAGCGTGTTTTTCACCAGCAGCCCCAGTTCGGTATCACCTTCCATTAATAGGCGGCGGCTGAAAAATAGCGTGTCCGGGTCTTCCTTGCGCAACGCCAGCAGAACGAAATCCTGGGCGCTGGCGCTGATGGACAGGTCGGGTTGGCGAACTGCCTGCTGGGCAATCAGGCCATGCGTGCCGACGGTGAAGTGAAAGGTCAGGCCGGCATCCTTGACGCGGATGCAGACCTGCTTGCCGTGCAGCGGCTGCCAGGTTTCATCGCGCAGCTGGTCGCCCAGTGCCAGATTGATGGCCCGCGTGAAGATCAGCGAGTGCGGATAACGGGGCAGCAGTGAAACCAAGGTGGCGACGGGCTGCGGAACTAAAAAAAGTCTCATGCTGGGCACCTCACTCGATGGTGGCTAACGGGTTGTTGCGGATGAATTCGAGGCCGGGTTTGCCGTACCAGTAGCCGTTGCAGGACGCTGCCGGCATCAGCACTTCGATCTGGGACAAGGCCTGCGCAGGTGCCATGCGCTGCTCCATGCATTCCCGGAACAGGTGCAATATCTCGCCGGTATGGTGCGCCTGCGGGCTGATCCGCACCACGTCGACTCCTGCATCCTGCAAGGTATCCAGCTCGCCGATCAGGTTATGCACCAGTGCCGACTGGGTCTGGATGCCGTTCAGGTTCAGGAAGGGCTGTCCTTCACGGGTCTTCAGGGCAAGGCCGTCCTCGTAATCGAGGCATTTGAACTGGCAATCGTCTTTTTGCAGGTTATGGTGGCGCGCGGTGAAGCAGCGCGCTGAAAAAGCCAGCGGCAGGCGACCGTAGGCGAAAATCTCGGTTTCCGGGCTTGTCTGACGATTGCCGTTGATCGAGACCAGCGCCTCGCGCGACATCTCCACCGGCATCACCCAGCGGGTCGCGCCCAACCCGGCGAGCAGATCGAGGGTCTGCGGGTTGTAAACATTCAGGAACGCACCCGCCACGAACGGCACCTTGTTCGCCAAGAGCCGCACCGCACCCATGTCGTTGGCTTCCACCTTGAAATTCTCGTTGCCGGCGATCCTGTGCAACGTTTTGACATCGTTTTCGGATTCGATCAGGGTCTGCGTCGAGATCACTACTTCCTTGCCAGCGGCGGCAAGGCGTTCCGCGATGTCCAGATAGTCCTGCAGGCGCAGCAGATGACGGCGCGAACAGACGGTCTCGCCGAGGTAGACGATGTCCACCGGCGCGTCGGCCATCTCCTCGTAAAACCAGAGCATGGTGTCGCGATCCCAGTAGTAGAGGACGGGGCCCAGAGCTAATTTCATGTTTATTCCAGATTCCTTATTTGAACCACGAAGAACACGAAGGCCATGAAGAAAAACGATGTAGTACTACAAAAATCGGAGTCCCTTGCCGTGGAGCTTCCGATATCGTGAAATTCCATGAAAATTCTTCGTGATCTCTGTGTCCTTCGTGGTGAAGTTCTTTTCAGGTTTATTTCCAAGGGCGGTAGTAGGCGCCGAGGGTATGCTGCTGACCTTCCGAGACCTTGCCGAGTTCAGCCGTCCATGACGGCTTGACGGCAAAGCTTCCGGTATCGCGCAGGCAGCTGTCGATGGCCTGGCGCCATACCTTGGTGACCTGCTCGACATAGGCGGGGCTGCGCTGGCGCCCCTCGATCTTGATCGCGGCGATGCCCATGCGTATCAGTTCCGGCAGCAGCTCCATGGTGTTGAGGCTGGTGGGCTCCTCGATGGCATAGTAGGTCTCGCCCTCCACATCGAAGCGCCCCTTGCACAGGGTCGGATAACCGGCGTTCTCACCAGCGTCGTAGCGGTCGATGAGGATGCCGTTCAGGCGCGACTCCAGCCCCTTGGGCGTGTCCTGCCAGCGCACCGACTTGGGCGGTGAACACACGCCGCGGGTGTTGGGGGAATCGCCGGTGGCGTAGGAAGACAGTGCGCAACGCCCTTCCACCATTACGCACAGGCCGCCGAAACCGAATAACTCGATCTCCACTTGGGTGCCGGCCATCAACTGCTCGACCTGTGCCAGCGCCAGCACGCGCGGCACCACGGCGCGCTGGATGCCGAACATCTCGTGGTAGAAGTTGATCGCCTCGTGATTGGTGGCCGAGCCTTGCACCGAAAGATGCAGGCGCAGATTCGGATGGGTCTTCGCGGCATACTGCATCAGCCCGGGGTCGGCCAGGATCACCGCATCCAGGCCCAGCTCGGCGGCGTTGTCGATGGCCGATGTCCAGCGCTGCCACCCGTCGGCCTGCGGATAGGTGTTCAGCGCCAGCAATACCTTCTTGCCCTTCGCATGGGCGTAACGCACGCCCTCCTTCGCGTTGTCGAAGCTGAAGTTGAGGCCGGTGAAGTTGCGCGCATTGGTATCGTCGCGGAAACCGATGTAGACGCAATCGGCGCCGTTGTCTATCGCGGTCTTCAGTGCTGGCAGGCTGCCCGCAGGACAGACCAGTTCGATCTTGTCAGGCTGCATTGAGTATCTTCTCCTTGAGAGCCTCTGCAAGAACCGGCGAGGCGGATGCAGGGCAAGACGCACGGATCACCGGGATCATGGGGTAGGCGGACACGGCGGGTTCGGGATACTGCGGTACCGGTGCGGGTGCTTTTTCAGCAACCCCTTGGGCCCAGAGCGTCCCGGCCAGGCATCCCTGGTGATGGCCGCGCCGCGCCAGTTCCAGCTCGATGCCGTTGAGCACGTTCCATTTCTGCGAGCACCATTCCGGCGCCAGCAGGATGTCTTTCGACGCGGTGCCGGTCACGCGGTGGTACACGATATGCTCCGGCGTGCGTTCGATCAGGTCGCAGGCGTGCCGGATATATTCCTCGCGCGTCAGCGGCCGGTATTCGCCGCGCCGCCACTGGTTGGCCAGCACGGTGTGCTTCACCACGTGCAGCGGGTGCAGCTTGAGCCCGTCCACGCCGATGTCCAGTACCGTGTCGAGGCTGGCGTGGTAATGCGACTCGTCCTCTCCGGGCAGGCCGAGGATCAGGTGGGTGCACAGGGGGATACCGCGCCGCCGCACCTCGATGGCCACTTCCCGGTATTCATCCAGCCCGTGGCCGCGGTTGACCCGCCGCAGCGTCTCGTCAAAGGCCGATTGCAGGCCAAGCTCCAGCCACACGATGCGGCCCTCGTCGCGGTATCCGTCGAGCAGATCGAGCACTTCGCCGGACACGCAATCCGGCCGCGTGCCGACCGAAAGGCCGACGATGTCGCGCTGGGTCATGGCCTCGCGATACATGGCATCCAGCTCCGCCACGTCCGCATAGGTGTTGGTGTAGGCCTGGAAATAGGCGAGGTACTTCTTCGCACGCGTCCGTTTCGTGATGGCGCGCCGCCCGCTGTCCAGCTGCGTTTCCAGCGTCTTCTGTTCGGGTCCGTTGGGGCTGAACGAACTGTTGTTGCAGAACGTGCAGCCGCCGATGCCCTTTGCGCCGTCCCGGTTGGGGCAGGTGAAACCGGCGTCGAGGGCTATCTTGTGGATCCGTTGGCCGTGCCGTTCAAGCAGGTGTTGGCCGAAGGTGTGGATGTAATCGGAGAGTGCCATGATTTATGGCGGAAAGACTAGCATGTCCCATTGGCTTGTTCAACCGGAAAGGGCTTATGGTTATTCCGTGCGGTCAGCCTGTCTCCGGTACTGGGGCAAATTCGGCGATCTGTTGCAACAGCGCATCTTCCTGGTAAGGTTTGCCGAGATAGGCGTTCGCGCCCAGTTGCATCGCGTAGTCGCGGTGTTTGTCCGCCGCGCGCGACGTGATCATGATGATGGGCAGGTGTTGCGTCCGGGCGTCGCGGCGCAGGTGCTTGGTCAATTCGAAACCGTCCATGCGCGGCATTTCGATGTCCAGCAGCATCACGTCCGGGAGAGTCTCGCCGAGCTGCTCCAACGCATCCACGCCATCCTTGGCGGTGGCGACCTGATAGCCGGCGCGCGTCAGCAGCCGGGTGGTGACCTTGCGCACGGTCAGCGAGTCGTCCACCACCATCACCAGCGGCTGGGTGCGCAGCTTTTCCGGTGCAGCCTTGCCGGCCAGGGGCGCCGCCGCTGCGCTGCGCTGCGCCAATTGTGCCGGATTCAGGATCAGCGCCACCACCCCATTGCCCTGCACGGTCGCGCCGGCAATGACCGGCAGCCGCGCCAACTGCGGTCCGATATTCTTTATCACCGCTTCCTGGTTTCCCAGCAATCCATCGACATGCAGCGCAACCCGCTGTTCGCCGCTACGCAACAGCAATAGCGGGTTGTGCCGCAGATTTTCCGGCACACGCCCGGTGTCGCCGAGCAGATGCGGCAGGTAATGCAACTGGTAGATGTTTCCCTGCCATTCGATCTGGCGATCGCGATAAAATTGCGTCAGTTCCGCCGGCTTCACCTGGCGTACCTGATCCACCATGGTGGAAGGGATCGCGTAAGTCGCATTCCCGGAGCGCACCATCAGCACATGCGTGACCGCCAGCGTGAGTGGCAAGTGAATGGTGAACCGCGTTCCCAGTCCTTTCCGCGAACTCACCTCGATGCGCCCGCCCAGCGCAGCGATTTCGCTGCACGCCACGTCCATGCCGATGCCGCGCCCCGCCACTTCCGTCACTTCGGTTGCGGTGGAAATGCCCGAGGTAAAAATCAGTTGCGCCAGTCGGTCGTCACCGGTCGCTTCATCCGGTTTTAGCAAGCCTTTGGCGATCGCCTTTTCGCGCAATGCGGCAAGATCTAGTCCTGCGCCATCATCGCTGAGCTCGAACACTACCTCATTGCCTTCATGTCGCAGCCCCAGGCGGATTTTGCCAATGGGATTTTTGCCGCTCTGCGCGCGCACATGCTCGTCTTCGATTCCATGCACCAGCGCATTGCGCAGCAAGTGCTCGAATGGCGCGGTCATTTTTTCCAGCACGCTGCGGTCCAGTTCCAGCTCCGTGCCAAGCAGATCGAGATTGGCGTGCTTGTTCAGCTCTTTCGCCGTCTGCCGCACGACGCGATACAGCCGCTCACCGATGCTGGCGAACGGCACCATACGCACATTCATCAGGTTTTGCTGCAACTCGCGGTTCAGGCGCGCCTGCGCCGCCAGTGCGGCTGTCGCCCCATCAAAATTTTTCAACAGCGTCTGCTGTACGGTCTGCACGTCATGCACACTCTCGTTCATGAAGCGTGTCAATTCCTGCAAGCGGGTAAAGCGGTCAAATTCAAGCGGGTCGAACTGTTCCACGCTGCCTCTGGCCAGCGAGGTGTGCGCCTGCATCCGGCTTTCCGCCTGCATCTCCACTTCACGTAACTGTTTGCGCAAGCGCGCCACGCTGCTGGTCAGCTCCATCAGACCTTCCTTGAAGGCGCGTATCTCGGTTTCCATACGCGAGCGTGCCATGCTGATTTCGCCGGCCTCACTAACCAGCCGGTCAACTATGTCGGCGCGTACGCGCAGCATAGCGCGCTCCGTACCGCCTTCCGTCGCGTGCCGTTCCTTTCTGCGCCCGGCGCCCGGATATTCGGCCGCGCGTTGTTCGGCCTCGGTATGGCCGGACAATACTTTTCCGGCCATGCCGCCGCGCAATTTTTCCAGCAGGCTGACAACGCGGTCAAAACCGCTCTCCAGCGTGTCCCAGAATTCTGTCTGCGGAGCTGTTTGGGCGGCGGAAAATACGTGTTCCTCCATTTCATGCACGATGCTGCCGATGCGCATCGCACCGGCTATGCGCGCACTGCCCTTGAGTGTGTGCAGCAGCCGCTTCAGCAGTTGTGGTTGCTGCGCGTCGCCTGGTTGCTCGCGCCATGCGCGCAACCTGGCACCTATCTGCGGGCACAGCGCGTCTGCTTCCTCCAGGAATACAGGCAGCAGTTGCGTATCAATCTCATCGCGGGCTTGCGGTTTTTCCGCTGTGACGGCACCCCCGGCTGCACCCGCTTCTGGCATGGCCGGAGGAGTTGGGGCGGGAGCGGGTACCTGTACCGCCGCACCAACCGTATCTTCCGCCGGTACATGGGGCGAGACAGTTTCTTTCTCAGGGCTTGCCTTTGGCTCGCTCTTTGCAGGTTCTTCTGACACCTGACGTGGTTTGGCGCCGCTCTCGATTTGCCGGGCGGTCGCGACCAGGTCACTTGCTTCGATGCTTACCCCGCCCTGACTGTTGAGCGCATCCACCCAACCGGTAAATTTCTGTTCCGCCTCGGTGATGAAGCGCAGCAGCTCAGGGGTGGCCGTCTTGTTATCCTGTAACCACTTGTTCAGCGCGCGTTCGACGTTCCATGCGACCTCACCCAGATCGGTCAAGCCGACCATGCGTCCGCTGCCCTTGAGGGTGTGGAAACCGCGCCTGATGGTCACCAATGGTTCACGGCTGTCAGGGTGCAACCGGCAAACTTCCAGATTATTGCGCATGGTATGCAACACTTCTTGCGCCTCCTCCAGGAATACCTCGAGCAATTCCTGATCTTCACCTGCCGGATACGGTATCTCGATTGGGGCACGGGGTTGTTCTGGCATGACGACAGCCTTGGCGGGAACCTGACGCAGTCCGGACAATCCGCTCAATGCTTCCTGCAATGATGAAGCGTCGTCCGCTTGGCCAAGCGCCAGATGCCGCAGATAATTTTCCAGCACGTTCACCGCATCGGTCAGGGCTTGGCTTTCCATTTGTTCCGGAACATCGTCGTCCTGCGTGAAACGGCGGATACAGTCCTGAATGGACGCCAGCAGCTGTTCAGCCCGTTCCAGGGACGCGATGCGCAGACCACCCTGTATCTGGCTGGACAGGCGCAGCAATCCGCCCAGCTCTCCACGCTTGGCCGGATCGCTGAAAAAAGCGCTTAGCCCCTGACCGATATACTGGAAATTCGCCAGCATTTCGTTGAACAGGTGGATCGCCACGTCGCCTTGCTGCAGTAGGCAATGCAAACGAACCAGTTCGGCCAGCCGTTGCGTGTCTTCGGGTTGCCGCCGTACCGCCGTCTGCATGCGTTCGGATAGGATGCGCGTTTCTTTCTGGAAGCTGCTGCCCAGGCTGCCGTAGTGCCGGATGCCGCTTCCCAGCAGCAGCAATGCCATCGCCATATCCATGGCGATGAGCCGGGCATGCTCCGGTCCCTTTGCGTACTGCGACAATGCGTGAATCCGCTCGGTCAGGTACTGCAAGGCATTGCGGTCGAGTCTTTTATCCTGCGCCACAAGCTGTTCGGCATGCCAGATAAATTCCTCGCATACCGCCTTGTTGCCTTGCGTGCATCGCTCCCAGCTTTCTTCGGCGGCACGCAGCTGATCACGCATCGCATCGAGAATTTGCACCGCTTCATCGGGCGGCAAGGCGGCAGACACGGGCAGGTAAGAGTCCAGGGCATAGACCTGCCTGATTTCCTCCACCAGATCGCTCACGGGATGGCTGCGTCCGATCAGGTAGAGCATCTCGTTCAATACCGGCCGTGCCTCCCCACTATTGCCCTCGGTAATTGCGCGCATCTGCTGGTCTATGCGCCCCAGTAATCTGCCGGCATTCAGTTCCGCGGGCATTCCGTTCAGCCGCAAACAATCGAGCAATCCGCAGGCGACCCACCAGAACGCGCGGCTGCTGTCATGCGGCACGCAGTGCATCACACTATTCAAGGCCTGTTGCATCGCCTGCAATGCGGCAGGCACATCATTCTGCCGCAACCAATGCAACAAACCCTGCTGGTACTGGCTGCGCAAGGCCTTCAGCCGGAATGGGGTATCGCCTTCAATGAGTATGCTCAATACCTGTTGCGGCAACTGCACGGCCAGGTCGGGGTGGAACAGATCCAGTTCGAACGACATTTCCATGCCGCGCAACTGCTGCAACTCCTGATATTGGGGAAACAGTCGTAGCGCAGCGTCATCCGCACCATTGGCCAGCGCGTCGATATAGCGCGTGAGGCCGAGCAAGGCATGCTGCAGTACGTCGCGGTGCAACGCGGAAAATATGTCGGGGTGGGATGACAGTTCGCCCAGAACAGTTTCCAGTTCGGCGCAGAATGCTGCCACGCCGTGCAGATGAGCGGCTTTCAAGGTGTCGAGCAAGCGGTGCAGTTCGTTGTGTGCCGCTTCCAGGGCGGCCAAATTGCTGCCGGGTGCATCGAGATATTGCTTCAGTTGTACGCTGATTCCGGCCAGTACGTTGTCCAGGCTGGGTTTTGCGCCAATCAGCGTGCCATGGTCAGATGGTGCGGCGTCGGTCATGAGCAGTCTTGTTCAGGGCTACAATTTGAAGCCTGCTACCGAGCCCTTCAGGTCGGCGGACAGGTTGGTAAGTTGTGCGACTGAATTGGCCGTCAATCGGGTGCCATCGGTGGCTTGCTGGGTGATTTGCAGGATATTCCGCATCGCATGCGCCACTTTGCCGGCCATGTCGGTCTGTATCTGGGTGGACATCGAAATGCTGTTGATCAGCGATGCCAGTTCTTTGGATACCTGCTCGATTTCTTTCAGCGATTGCCCGGCCACATCGGATAGTTTTGCGCCTTCCACCACTCCCAATGTGCTCTTTTCCATCGCCGCTATTGCATCCTGGGTGTCGCCCTGGATGGTTTTCACCAGTGTGCCGATTTGTTTGGTCGCCTCGGCGGAACGTTCCGCGAGGCGCTGCACCTCCTCTGCTACCACCGAAAAGCCACGTCCCGCTTCGCCGGCAGAAACCGCCTGAATCGCCGCGTTCAATGCCAGCACATTAGTCAGTTCGGTAATGTCAGAAATCAGATCGACGATTTCGCCAATCTCCTGCGAGCTTTCGCCGAGACGCTTTATGCGTTTGGAGGTTTCCTGAATCTGTTCACGGATGCCGTCCATGCCGGCAATGGTATTGCGCACCGCCCGGCCGCCCAGTTCGGTCGCCGCCAAGGTACGCTGCCCCACCTCGGTCGCCTTGGCGGCGCTGCTATCCACTTCACGGATCGATCCGGCCATTAATTGCACCGACTCGCCGGCTTTCCTGATTTCTCCCGCCTGTTTTTGTGCCGCTTCCAGCAGCCCCTTGGATATCTGCTCGGCCTGCCGCGTCGCGTGGCCCATCTGGTCGGCCGCAACCATGATCCGCGCCACCAACTTGCGTAACTCTTCGGTGGTGTAATTCACCGCGTCGGCTATCGCGCCGGTGATGCCCTCGGATACCGTGGCGCGCACCGTCAAATCGCCTTCCGCCAGTTCGCTTAATTCGTCCATCAGGCGTTGGATTGCAGCCTGGTTCCGCCGATTGGAATTTTCTGCTTCCTCGGCGCGCTGGCGCGAGTCGTTCAGGTAAACTTTTGCCAGAACCAGCAATTGCAACAATACCAGCGCTCCGGCCAATATCGTCACCGGGCCGGAAATGCGTGCGACCACGCCCGACTGGTACGCGTCGATCAGCCGCTGGCTTTTCGCCAACACAAGGTCGATATTGCCCAAAATCGATTTGGCGGTGCTTTTCGCCTTTACCAGCTTGTGTGCTTGAGCATCCAATATTTTGATATTGTTGCGGTATGGCTCAAATAGGGCCGTCAGCCGCTGGACCGTCGGATCTGCCGCCGGCAGTGCTGCCAGGCTCTCTTCGGCGGCAGCGGCCTCGATATCCAGTGCGGCCAATTGTTCCAGGGAGACATCGGCGGCCAATGCCCTTGCGGTATCTTTGGCGATCCGCTCTGCGGACAGGGCAAGGCGGATCGCATGTTCCTTTTGCGCGTTGGTGGAGGATCTGATCAGACCTTGGGTCAGGTTGCGGAACTCGGCGCTCGTGGCTTCGATTCCGGCTACGGTAGTGGCCAATGTCACCAAGCCAAGGCTGCCTTCTTCCAGCGCCTGCACATCCGACAGGGTCTTGTTTGCGCTCACCATCAATTCATCCAGCACTTCGCGTGCTGCGCCGCCGGTAGCCGGTAAACTGCCATCCCCCTTGTCCAGCAAACGCAGAATACCGGCAAAATTTTCCTTGCTTTGAACCAGTGTCTGAAACGCCGAAGCGTCTCCTAGTGCGCTTAATTGGGCGTCCTTGGACAAGCGCTGGGACAGCATCAGCAGCTTGCCGGATTGCGTCAGATAACGCGCGGTATAGTCCGCCTCGCGGCTGTTGGTATAAGCCGCCCCGGCCGCAATGGCGAAGAACACCGCCAACGAACCGCTCAGCAACCTTATTTTCTGGGTAACCGGAAGACGCCCTGATTCCGGCAAGGCAGGGTGTGCCGCGCTCCCGATTTCCTGGTTTGCCCCGGCTGTTTTCTTGCCTGGCAAATTGAATTCTGGTAACGCCAGTTTGAATGCCATATTGTTTCCCTTTCCTGATTGCCGGCCGCTAAGCGCTTATTTGCAAAAAATCCGGCCGCCCAAGCAAGCCAACTATGTCCAGCTTATGCCAGAAATTTCCCTGTTCATCGTGATATCGAATTTGCCCATTAACCTCGCTTTGCGCCCATAAGCGGGCGCTGCGCAAACCCAGCACGCGATCCACCAGCAATGCCGTATTGAACGCATGACGTTCGGCAACCAGCAGGATGCGGTTGGCAGCCGCTCCCGATGCATTGCCTCTTTGCTGATAGGCGGCCATGTCGGTCACGCCGAACAGTATGCCGCGCACGTTGACCACTCCAAGAAACCACGGTTTGGTGAGCGGAACCGCGGTCAGCGGCGGCAGCGGCAATACCCCGCTGACATCAAGCATATCGACCAGCCAGTTTTGTTCCGCTATCTGCACGCCCAGTGTGGATATTTGATCGCCGGCATGGCCTTTGGCTTGCATGCGGTTGATCAGATCCTGCTGGAATTCGCGCAGATTGAGCCGTTTAGACATGGGGTCTCTGGCAATCCGGATCTGCAGGCATCCACCATCCGGATCGCCTGCTTGCCACTTCATTTTTGATCGCCATCGCGCTATTCCTTCGGTCGGCACGTATGGGTAATGACGGCTTCCACCAGACTGTTTTTGGTGAAGGGCTTGATCAGGTATTGTTCCGAGCCGATCAGTTTGGCGCGTGCCCGGTCGAATAGCGAGTCTTTGCTGGTCAGCATGACCACGGGGATATTCCTGAAATGGGGGTGGTTTTTGATCAGTATGCAAGTTTGATAACCATCCAGGCGCGGCATGATCATATCCACAAAAATCAAATCGGGCCGGTGTTCGACTATCTTGGACAAGCCATCAAAACCATCCTCGGACAGGATGACTTCGCATCCCGCTTGCGACAGGAAAATTTCGCCGCTGCGCCGGATGGTATTGCTGTCGTCAATCAATACCACTTTTTTTCCAGACAATGGCAATTTCTCGCCCAACTTTGCCTCCATGTTCGATATCAAGCGCTTGTACGATTTCGAGTGGTTTACGTTATCAATGCTAACTTATCATGCTATTCATGTCATGGCTTTATTACCGCCGCCAGAAGTGCGGCGTGAACAGGATCAGCAAGGTGAAGACCTCCAGCCGTCCGGTCAGCATCGCCAAGGTGCAAACCCAGGTCTGAAAATCGGTCAATACACCAAAATTGCTTGCGGGACCGACCACTCCCAACCCCGGGCCGGCGTTGTTGATACAAGCAATCACTGCCGTGAAGGCAGAGATAAAATCCAGCCCGCTAATCAGCAACAAGAAGGTGTATGCCACAATGCTCATGAAGTAAAGAAACACGAAACCCAGTACCGCAAATACGACATTGTTCGGCACCACCATTCCGCCGACCTTCATCGGGTTGATTGCCGCCGGGTGCAGCAGCAGCAAAAATTCGCGCCCGGCCTGTTTGAATAAGATCAAGGTACGCATCATCTTGATGCCGCCGCCGGTCGAACCGGAGCTGGCGACGATGCAGGAAAGGAATAGCATCCACAGCGGCGCAAAGATCGGCCACTGCGCGAAGTCCGCGCTGGCAAACCCGCAATCCGTGGCGATGGAAACCAGATTGAAGCTGGCATGGCGTAACGCCGTCCAGAAACTGGCATAGGTTCCCTGCCACCACAGGAACAATGCGATGCCGACGCAGCTCCCCAACACCACATTCAGCATGGCGATCGCTTCGGCATCCCGCAGATAGGTCTTCAGACTTTTATTGCGCCACACCAGAAAATGCGTGGCAAAGTTCATTGCCGCCAGCAGCATGAACACGATCAGTACGAATTCGATCAACGGCGAATCGAAGTAACCGATGCTGGCATCGTGTGTGGAGAATCCGCCCAGCCCCATTGCCGCGAACGCGTGGCATACCGCATCCAGCCAGTTCATCCCTGCCAACTTCAGCGCGCCGATGCAGGCGAGCGTGATGCCCAGATAGACTACCCACAGGTTGCGCGCCGTTTCGGCGATGCGCGGCGTCAGCGCGGCATCCTTCATCGGCCCAGGAGTTTCCGCCTTGAACAACTGCCGGCCGCCGACGCCCAGCAGCGGCAGGATCGCCACCGCCAGCACGATGATGCCCAACCCGCCCAGCCAGTTCAATTCATGCCGCCATATGTTGATGGCCGGTGGCAAGTTGTCCAGGCCGGACAATACGGTCGCGCCGGTGGTGGTCATGCCGGACATGGTCTCGAAATAGGCATCGGTAAATGACAACCCGGGGATCGTCATCAGCAACGGGATCGTGGCGAAGGCCGGCATCGCCGTCCACATCGCCACCACCAGCAGATAGCCGTGCCGGATGGATAGTTCGCCCTTGTAGCGGCGCGTCAATAGCCACATCAGAAATCCGATGGACAATGTCCAGACCATTGCCAGCAGAAAATCCAGCAGCATGGCGTAGTCGGTGTAGATCAGCGCAGTGGCGAGCGGCATGAGGTAAGCCGCGCTGAACACCACCAGCATCAGGCCCAAAGCGTGAATAACGGTCAGTGCACGTTGCATCAGAAGAACCCGATGCCGACCTGGAACAGTTTCTCGACCTTTTTCACCATCCGTTTGTCGATGACGAACACGATCACATGGTCTTCCGCCTCGATCAGCGTATCGTGATGTCCCATGATGACCTCATCGCCGCGCACGATCGCACCGATGGTCGCGCCCTTGGGCAGGTCGATCTCGTCGATGTGCCGGCCGACCACCTTGGAAGACTGGCGGTCGCCGTGCGCCACCAGTTCCAGCGCTTCTGCCGCACCGCGCCGCAGCGAGTGCACCACCGCCACGTCGCCCTGGCGCACATAGGCGAGCAGCGAGCCGATGGTGACATGCGCCGGCGACAGGGCGATATCGATCTTGCCGCCCTGCACCAGGCCGACATATGCGCTGCGGTTGATCAGCGCAATCACCTTGTGCGCGCCGCCCTGCTTGGCGAGCAGCGCGGACATGATGTTGTTCTCGTCGTCGTTGGTCAGCGCGCAGAACACATCGACTTCATCGACATGTTCCTGCTGCATCAGCTTTTCGTCCGTGCCGTCGCCGTTGAGCACCAGTGTCTTTTTCAGTTCGGCGGCCAGTCTTTCACAGGATTTCTTGTTGTATTCGATCAGCTTGACCTGGTAGTCATGCTCCAGCGCCTTGGCCAGGCGGCGGCCAATGTTGCCGCCGCCAACGATCATCACGCGCCTGGCGGGCTTGTCCATGCGGCGCATTTCGCCGAGCACGCGGCGGATGTTGTCGGCCGCGGCGATGAAGAAAATCTCGTCGCCATCCTCGATCACGGTATTGCCTTTGGGAATAAGCGGGCGGTCCTTGCGGAAAATCGCCGCAACGCGGGTTTCGACCTGCGGCATGTGGCTGCGCAGGAAATTCAGCGGTTTGCCCACCAGCGGCCCGCCCTCGAAGGCGCGCACCGCCACCAGCGATACCTTGCCATCGGCGAATTCCAGCACTTGCAGCGCCTCGGGAAACTCGATCAGCTTGGCGATGTATTCGGTGAGGATCTGCTCGGGGCAGATCGAGAAATCCACGCAGAAATTATCCGCGTTGAACACTTCCTGGCGTTCCAGGTAATCGGTGGCACGGATCCGGGCGATGCGCGTCGGCGTATTGTAGAGGCTGGCCGCCAGCTTGCAGGCCACCAGGTTGACTTCGTCGCTTTGCGTGACCGCCAGCAGCATGTCGGTGTCGGCGATGCCCGCCTGCTCGAGTATGGAGGGATGCGCCGCGTTGCCGGTCAGGGTGCGCAAGTCCAGCCGGTCCTGCAATTGGCGCAGCTTGTCGCCATCGGAATCCACGACGGTGATGTCGTTCGCCTCGCTCACCAGGCTTTCCGCCACCGTAGAGCCGACCTGTCCCGCACCGAGTATCAATATTTTCATTCTCTGCGCCACCCCTGAAAAAATAATTCAGCCACGGATGAACACGGACAAGCACGGATAAAAGATTCGTTCGGCAAAACCAGGTTGCCGGGTGCCAGACGCAATTCGTTGACTCGATTATCCGTGAACATCCGTGTCTATCCGTGGCTAATTGCGGCTCATGTTTTTATTGCTGCACGCGTATCCAGTTCTTCCATTCGTCGAACAGCTTCTTGTCGCTGGCCGCGATTACCGAGCGCTGCCAGATATCGCCTTGGGCGAAATCGTCGCTCTCGACGCAGCAGGCATGGCCACCCGCTTCCAGCAAGACCAGCAGGCCGGCGGCGTAGTCCCAGAGTTTCTGCCCGCCATGCAGATACACGTCATAGCGCCCGGCAGCGGTGTAGCACCAGTCCAGCGCGCTCGCGCCGAAGTTGCGCTGCGAACTATAGGGCGGATGGGATGCCAGTTGCGTGACCAGCCTGGCGCCCAGGCGTTTCAGGTCGACATTCGCCAATGCCTGCTGCAGTGATCCCGCCGCTTCGCGCTTCACCAGTAGTTCACCGTTCAGGAACGCACCTTTGCCCGATTCGGCGGCAAACACTTCGTCTGCCACCGGGTCGTACACCACGCCTAACAGGCTCTTGCCTTTGCGCAACAGCGCGACGGATACCGCAAAATAGGGCAGGCCGCGCACGAAATTGGAAGTGCCGTCGATCGGGTCGATGCACCACAGGCCATCGTTGCCGGATTGCCATATCGCATGTTGCTCCCCGGCAGGCATCTCCTCGCCCAGCACCGGCACGTTGAGGATGGCTTGCAGCTTTTTGGTCAGAGCGGTTTGCGCGGCGACATCCGCCTCGGTGCACAGGCTGCCGTCGCTCTTGCGCTGATGCGCCACCTTGAGATAGCGCGGCATGATTTCTTCGGCCGCGACCAGCTTGACTGCCGCGACCACTGCCTTGAGCATCGCGCTCATGCCGCGTGTCGCGGTGCGTTTCATACCGCCCCTTTCCATTTGCCGCTCATGCTTCGCTCCTCCATTTGATGGAACAGCCCATGCTGGCAATCTGCTCGCGCGGTCCTTGCCCGGTTTGGACAATTTGCAGCATCGCATTGAACAGATCGCGCGGCGCATCGGCGACCACTTCCTTGCGCGACGCGTCCAGCCGACCGCGGTATTGCAGTTCCAGATTGGCGTTGAAACCGAAGAAATCCGGCGTGCATACCGCGCCGTAATCCTTGGCGACCTGCTGGGTCTCGTCCCACACGTAGGGAAAGGGATAGCCGTATTGGTTCGCCACCCGCTTCATGTTGTCGAACGAGTCCTCCGGATATTCGGCGGGGTCGTTGGACATGATGGCGATGCTGTTGATGCCGTGCTGTTGCAGTTCGCGCGTGTCGCGCATGATGCGGTCGCGGATGGATTTCACATAAGGGCAATGGTTGCAGATGAACATCACCAGCAGGCCATTACTGCCGCGCGCTCCGGCGAGGTTGTAGCACTTGTCGTCCACGCCCGGCAGGTCGAAATCGCGAGCCTTCCAGCCGAAATCGCACAATGGGGGTTGCAGGCTGACCATTTCATATCCCTGACAAGATTTTGCGCGGCATTATATCATCGCGCATCTTGCCGGCAGTCCAATTCAATCATGGCGGTAACCTGATGCCACGCTTCTACTGTCCTCCCCCGCTGCCATCCGGCGGCTCATTCGACCTGCCTCCGGAGGCGGTGCACCATGCCGCGCGCGTGCTGCGCTTGCGCGAGGGAAACCGTGTGGAAATGTTCGACGGACTGGGCAATGCATGCCACGGCGTGATTACCGAACTCGGCGGCAAGCGTGTGGTTATCGGCGAGATTACCGCCGGCAGCGTCAATCGCGAGTCGCCGTTGCAAGTAATGCTGGCGCAAGCGCTATCGAGCAGCGAAAAAATGGATTGGGTGATCCAGAAAGCCACCGAGCTGGGCGTTACAGAAATCCAGCCGATCGACACCGAACGCAGCGTGGCGAAACTGCCTACCGAACGCGCCGCAAAGCGCCTCGAACATTGGCGGCAGGTCGCCATCTCTGCCTGTGAGCAGTGCGGGCGCAACGTACTGCCGGCAATACATACGCCGCTGGACATCATGGCATGGCTGCAACAAATGAAGGGGCCGCCGAAGGAGTTAGCGGCTGCGAAATTTATTTTGCTGCCACAGGGTGCGGCCTCGCTGCATAGTCAAGAGAAGCCGCAGGGCAAAGTTGTGTTGCTGATCGGCGCGGAGGGCGGTTTTACCCAAGCGGAGAGTGACAGCGCGTTACGTTGCGGTTTTACGCCAATCCGCATGGGAGCGCGCGTGTTGCGTACCGAAACTGCGGCAGTTGCCGGGCTGGCCGTCCTGCAAACGCTGTGGGGAGATTTTAGGTAGTAGATAGTGGGGAGTAGTAAGCGGGGGAACACAAAACCCTGACTTGAAATAGGAGAAATCATACCTTACGTTAACATTCGCATCGCGGGAACGCTGACTCGCGAACAGAAGTAACAAATTGCCGCCGAGTCCACCGACACGCTGGAACGCATTGCGCTCAAACCGAAGTTTTACAGATAGCCGCCCTGACATGGTATTGCGCAGCATCCCGGTGCGGGAAGGGCGGCAGCGTTTGATGAATTGCCCGAAGAGAATTGGGCGATTGCCGGGCAGTTGCTTGACGAGAGTTGACAGTGAGAGCGGCAAGACTAGCCGCCCCCACTGCTCAAATTTATTTCATGATGCACTCGTTCTTACCGGCGCCCCCACCGGCGGCCGAGCCGCGCACGCCCAAGCTGAACGGCATATCCCCAAGCCCCATGCCGGGATCGGTGGTCAGAATGACCGGTGCTGTTTGCGCATCCTTCACGAAACCGAACTGCCCCTCGCCGATCAGCTGCGAACCCTGCCCGTTGCTCATGATGTAAGCGCCGGTATAAGTGGCATGGTAAACGCCCGGCGGAAGTTTATCGCTGGTACTGGTCACCCCCGCACACCCCTCGCTGCACTCCAGCGTGTCCCCGGAAGAGCCGCGTATCCCTATCGTTGAGCTTGCGGTTTTCAGTTGGTAAGCATCTTGATTACCGCGCTTGCCGATCATGCCGGTCAAAGTGCGCAGCCCGCCTTTCAGCAGGCCGAACAGCAGATTGTCGCGCTGGGGGTCTTTTTCATTGAAATGGTAGGCCTCGATCTTTAGCCGTGAATTGGGCCGCAGCGTCGCCTGGCTCTTGTCGGCAAAATTGATTTGCACATAGCTATCCTTCTCGGTGGATAACACGTCACCCACTTCGATTTCGGATTTACGGGAAAGAATCTTCACCGTGCCATCCGGCTTTTGCGCCGACAGCGTGCCGGCGATGTAGCTGACCTCTCCCACCGGTGCCGCAACCGCTTCACCTATCGTCAGTATCCCTAAAGCGCCGAATACCAGCACGGTCAAATTTATTGTCTTCATCGCACCCTCCTGTCAAATTCCAAGCGCTCGCATACACGAGTGAAGCCCTACCAACCTTCCATCACTTCTTCAACCGGGAAGTCCAGCCCCACACTGCGCCACACGGCCGCCACACGCTGGATGGCCGCTGCGCCACGCGGCTGCCAATCCGGGTGGCGGTTGCGCTTGTCAAACACCTTGAACTCTTCCGCCGTTCCGGCATGCTTGAAGCGCTTAAAAAAGCCCTGCGCACACTGCATCATACGCTCCTTACCGTACACCACCACATTCCAATTCTTGTTCGCTGCCAGGCCGGTCAGCGCAAGGTTATAGTAATATTGTTCCCAATAGCGCAGGTACACATCGAAATAATCCCTCTCGAATATCCCTTGCGCATCCTCGCCACTGAACAGGTTGTCGCGCCTTGCCCACTCCTCGATATTGCCGCGCACCTTGAACTTGCCGTCCGGCGGCAAGCCACTGGACTTCTCGTAAGTGGAAATGCACGCCGCGACCGGATGGCGCAGTGTGACGATATACTCGGCGTTCGCGCCCAGCATCGCGTTGAAGAATGCGCCCTGATACGCCGCCTTGGTGGCCTTCTTCGGCACGATCACATAATTATCGTGCAGGCGCGAATCGGCGAAATACAGCTCCACCATCGCCAGATATTCCGCCATGTTGTGCGTCATCAGCGTTTGGGTGTTCGCGCCTTCCCTGAACTCGAACGGCGCAGCATCGGGGAAGCCATCGTGCGCCAGCGCGTTCGGCGCATTATCCGGATCGAAGCCCAATGCCTGAAACAACTGCTTGGTCAGATACGAACCGCCATGGCGCGGACAGCCCACCACACACAAAAAGCGATAGCGCTCATGAAAGAAGCGCAGCTTGTCCGGCGCTCCGGTCAGGATCGCCGTGAGCAACTCATAACTGCGGTAGATCGCCTTCTGCCCGACCGGATGCTCCAGCACCTTGCCCGCTTCCGCCTCGGCGACCTGGCGGACATCGCCCTGCGCAGACACCATCTCCTCGCTGAGCTGGTCATGCCAAGTCACATCGAACGGCTTGTTCTCGATACGCCGGTGCAGAAAATCAATGAATACCGGGGAAACGGGAAGCTGCTTGTCGCTAAGTTTGATTTCTACGCCCATGACTCTCTAAACGCCAAGGGTACATTTCATGCCCTTGGCGCAGCTCCTTATTGACAAGTGTAAGTGGGTTTCTTTTCTAGCGGGTTTTCCTCTTCACCCGATTGTTTTAGCGACGTAATTAAAACCCCAGCATCGGCCAGCCGCTGCACTAAATCAATTCCATGCTGCACCGCGCCGCTCGGATCTCCACCACTGGGTGGCACGCCCGGCGATGGCTCTGGTGGCGGTAGCGGGGGCGGCGGTAGCGGTGCGTACTGGAAGAACAAAGTACTATCCAAAATACCCGGACTTCCAAAAGCATAGAACCCGCTATTTCCATCCGTTATCGCACCGGGAATGCCATTGACCGAATAGCCGCCCGAGGTGAGATTGGTGAAAGAAACCCTGATGGTGGTGGGAATCGCGCTTTCAATCCGCGCATCGGCCTGCGCGTAATCGCCACCGGTGGTGATGGCTCCAGCATTGATCGCAATCGCCGTACCGCCCACGGTGGCAAGCACTTCATTGGCCGCCCTTATCGTGGCATCCGCGTAGATGTTATTGCCCGCGTTGGCGCCAATCACCGTGCCGCCGGTGACATTGATGTTGCCAGCCGCGTTGAGCGTGACATCGCCGACGCCTGCGTAAACCTGCGCATCGAGATTCAGGTAGTTGCTGCTCAAATAGTTGCTGGACAGCGTGGCGGACCCCCCCGCCACTGCGAGGCTGCCGGAGGTTATCGTCACAGCACCGCTGAGGGCTTCAAGCGCCGCTTTGGCAGAAAAGCTGTTGTTGTTGAAATAGGCACTGGAGTTGTTCGAAGCAGTCACGTCGCCGCCGCGCACCTGCACCGCACTCGGCGTCGTGATGCCGAGATTGCCGCTAGTGGCAGCGATTCTGGCGGACACGTCGAAGCTGTTGGAACTGTTGTTCCAAGTGTATACGTTCGACTGGACGCTAATCGTGCCGCCCCGTACCGTGAGACCACCGCCTGCACCGATCGTCACGTTCTGCCCTGTGATCGCTGCGGTGGCATCCATGAAATTATTGACTGCAATGGGGGAATCGCCGGGATGGTTGTTGCTGATTGTGATGTCGCCACCCAGCACTTCGACTGCACCGGTCGCGGTGATGCTGACATCACCGGAGGCCGCATTGATTTTTGCCGAGGTGTCGATTATGTTAGATCGAGCTGAAGAACTTCCATTGCTCAGGTTGACCGTTCCGCCCTGCACCTTTACGCTGCCGGCGTTGACAATCACGTTACCGGTATCGGCGGTGATGGCCGCAGAGACATTGATTCCGTTGCTATAGATCGGGTAAAACGGAGCAGTATTGACGGTTCCGCCCAGCACCTCGATCGCGTTCGTCGCGGTGATCGACACCGCATTGCCGGCGCCGAGCAGCGCGGAAGCATCATAATACGCAGAAGAGTTCGATGCCATATTGAACGTACCGCCCTGCACCTTGACGGAGCCAGCATGAATGGTCAGGTCGTTACCCGCATGCAACTTGGCATGAACGTCGGCGCCACCCCACCCATTGGCGTTGGCGGTTCCGCCGCGCACCGCCACTTGGCCAGAAACATTGACGTTGATGTTACCCATGGCAGACACGTCAACGTAGGCCTCTCCGGACCAGCCTGGATCACCTGCCTGCAGCAGTAAATTCCGACCGCTTAAATTGATGCTCCCAGCCTGCACGACTGTTTGGATGTGGCAGGCACCATCGCAAGAGTTCGAGCCCCCCTGGACAGTAATGTCACGGCTCATCGCAACGGACAACTGGCCGCCAACGTCAATGCTGGCGCCGTTGGGATTCGTATTACCAACGTTAAAATCTCTGCCAGATACAATCATATTACCAAGCGTGTGAACATTGGAGGCGAGGATATTCACATCACCACTGGCAGGCGTAGCTGCAGTACCCGCCGCGAGCGTCAGGGTGTTGTTGCCCAGATAAATCGAGTTGTTGATGTTGACGTTGTTGCCTGCAGTCAGCGTCAGATCGTGGTTGAAGGCTGAGCCGGTACCGCTGCCAATATTGGCCGCTACGGTAATGTCGTTGCCTGCGGTCATGGTCAGGCTGCCGCCCGCTAAGCCGCTATTGATGTCGGCATTGCCAATCGCCGTGTTGACGTTGATGTCGGTTGTCGCCAACAGCGACACGGTACCAAATCCGCTCGCATCGAGCTGTGCCGGTGTCAGGCACCCGGAAGAAGGAGTGGCTCCACAACCGCTGTTGATATTGATGTTTGTCGGATCCAGCAGCAGCCTGCCTCCGTGGAAGCCTGGTACTTTTGCTTTTCCACTGAAATCACCCACCAATAAAAACCCTTGATGCCCAGAAAGCTCCAAGAATCCGCC
>DASTNS010000077.1:0-11717 GCA_035720625.1 Gallionella sp.
TACAACCAGTACATGAGGATTCTGAGCGATTGGGCAACACCGTCATGGCGGCGCGCAGTAGCTTTACAGCGCTTCGAAGATGCCGGCTGCGCCCATCCCCGTCCCTATACACATCGTCACCATGCCATATTTCTGCTTGCGCCGGCGCAGGCCGTGCAGCAGCGTCGCAGTGCGGATCGCGCCGGTCGCGCCCAAGGGATGGCCGAGCGCGATCGCGCCGCCGAGCGGGTTGACGACAGCCGGATCGAGGCCGACATCGTGGATCACCGCCAGCGATTGCGCGGCGAAAGCTTCGTTGAGCTCGATCCAGCTCATATCGCCCAGCTTCAGGCCAACCTGGCTCAACGCGCGCGGAATCGCCTCCTTCGGCCCGATGCCCATGATCTCCGGCGGAACGCCCGCGACGCTGAAGCCGAGGAACTTGCCGATGGGCGTAAGGTTGTAGCGCTTCAGCGCGGCCTCGGAACACAGCAGCACTGCGCCCGCACCGTCCGACATCTGCGAACTGTTGCCCGCCGTGACCGAGCCGTTCTGCGCGAACACCGGCCTGAGCTTCGCCAAGACCTCGAGCGACGTATCGGCGCGCGGCCCCTCATCCTGCGCAACTTCGCGCGTTACAGTTTTCATCTCGCGCACATCCAGGTCAGGAACATGTTCCTCGATGCGGTAAGGCGTGATCTCGTCGCTGAACTCGCCGGAAGCGATTGCGCGTAGCGCGCGCTGGTGGCTGTGAAACGCGAATTCATCCTGCGCCTCGCGCGACACCTTCCAGCGCTGCGCCACCTTCTCCGCCGTCAGTCCCATGCCGTAGGCGATGGCGACATGCTCGTCGGCAAAGATCGCCGGATTGAACGCCACCTTGTTGCCCATCATCGGTACCATGCTCATGCTCTCGGTGCCCGCCGCGATCATCACGTCCGCCTCGCCGAGCCGGATGCGGTCCGCCGCCAGCGCCACCGCCTGCAGGCCGGAAGAGCAGAAGCGGTTCACCGTCATGCCCGGCACGCCGTTCGGCAGCCCCGCGAGCAGCAGCGCGATGCGCGCCACGTTCATCCCCTGCTCCGCCTCCGGCATCGCGCAGCCCGCAATCACATCACCGATGCTCGCCGGGTCAAGCGACGGCGCCTGCGCCAGCACGCTCCTCAGCACATGCGCCAGCAGGTCGTCGGGCCGCGTGTTGCGGAACATCCCGCGTGGCGCCTTGCCCACCGGCGCGCGCGTCGCGGCGACGATGTAGGCTTCCTGGACTTGCTTGGTCATGACGTTGCCCTCTTAAATATTTCGATGCTGATCCTGTATCACCACTACACTACGAGCCTACCAACCAAAGCAGACCTATTGGAATATGTAAGAAATGCCTCGTGTGTGGCACGCGTAATAGCAACATAAGTTAACCGCACATCGTCTTCGATATTCTCTGACTTCAAGGTCCCCAATCCACCTATAGCGACACAAGGAAACTCCAATCCTTTGGCGGTATGCATGGAAAGGAGCCGGACCGCATCGCGATCTGGCTGAACACGATTACCATGGCTCTTGGCAATATCAACAGGTATTCCATGTTTCGCTAGGATTTTTTCAAAACGGTTCCCAATATTGTGCTCGGGATAAAGTACGGCCATCTGTCCCCATTTGTAACCTGCGGCATGCCTAGCAAGCAACCATTCCGATATCGCATGTGCTTCACCATCATAGTCCACACACTTACGCACCACCGGTTCGACACCTTGCCTCCCCCCATCCTCTGGTATAAGGATCGAATCCTCATTGTCAGCACATACACCTGGAGCACCGATCACATCGGAGGCAAATCTTCTCGCGAACCGCAGAATCTGAGCCGTGTTCCGGTAATTCACCTTAAGTACGGTGGTCCGTCCGGTCGCCTCTATGCCAAGCTGTTTCCATACAGGACGCGCCCTCCCCTTGTAAATAGCCTGCGCATCGTCATAAACGATCATCAGCGACTTGGTATCAGGATTAACCATCTTCGTCGCCAGCGCCAACCATTGCGGCTCGAAGTCGTGCGCCTCATCAATCAGCACCGCATCATACTGCCCACCCGGAATCAGCCCGCGCTCGACGGCATCAACCACGATATTCACTGCGGCTTCGAGTCGTACGCCATAGTCTGGAATATCTTTTTCGCTCGGCGCAGCAATGTCGTATGTACGGAGCATTTTCCAGCACCACGAGTGGAACGTGGAAACGTTCACTTTGTCCTCGACACCCCTATCCTGCATCGAATTTTCTAGCCATCCAGCAATTCCGTTCGCATAACTCAGCAAAAGTACAGGACGAGTAGCCGCACGCGCAATCTGCTCGGCGCGAAATGCCAGCACCAGCGTCTTGCCCGACCCGGCTACACCCCGCACAATGCGATGCCCCTCGCCCATACTGCGAGCAAGCAATTCCTGCTGCATATCCATGACGGCAAGCACTCGGTCTTCGACAGGAGATGATTCCGCCGGTACTTCATCCAGCGGTAAAGCAAGTTGCCTGATTCTGACTTCCGGAAAAAGCAAGGCGCGCACGCGGTTGATCTGCGGCAGCGACAACCCTGGCCCAATGCGCGGCGACACCATTTTCCACACTCTTTCCCTGAAGTCATCCGGATCGACACTTTCCGTCATCTCGTCGCGAAAAATACAGCGCTCAGCGGGAAACACCTCATGCAAGTTCGTCTGCTCATACTGCTTGCGCGTGATGTTAGTAAATACCACGCCATGGCCGAACGGCAACACGAGCTTCCCCTTGAAGCTGCCGCTTTCGGCAGTCAGGAGCGGCTCGCGCTTCAATGTGTCGACAACGTTGAACATGTAGCCACGCACTTGCTCAAATGGATTCTCCACTGGCTCGTTGGACGTCAACAACTCGACATGCTTGCTGGTCACATTACCAATCGTATCCAGCCGCCAATCCTTGACCTCCAGCACTACGATGCCCTGCTGCGGGTGGAGAACCACAAAATCGGGATGCCTGCCAAATGGCCCAACCGGAATGTTATGCCACACCCAAGCGTTATCTTCGAGAAAATCCTTCAGCCGCTCGGCAAGGCGCAACTCGCCTCGCGTGTCAAATCGTGCAGCGCCTAAAGAGGGAATTAGAGTAGCCATAGCAGATTAATATTCGTTGAGTAATCAGTTCCGCAACGGCTTTCCGTTCTTCAGCATGTATTCCACCCGATCACGGGTCTTTTGCGTCGCCAGTAATTCCATGAAGTTTTTACGTTCCAGATCGAGCAACCATTGCTCGTCCACCAGGCTGCCCGCATCCACATCGCCGCCGCACATCGTCTCGGCGATGCGGCAGCCGATGTTGTAGTCGTGCTCGGAGATGAAGCCGCCTTCGAGCAGATTGACCATCGCGGCCTTGAGGGTGGCAATGCCGGTGCGCCCGGCGACGGGAATCTGGCGCGGTGCGAGCGGCGGCCTGTAGGCGGTGGCGGTGAGCGCGCGCGCTTCTTCCTTGGCGACGTGCAGCAGCTCATACTGGTTCATCACGATGCGGTCCGACTGCCTGAGGTAGCCCATGTCGCGCGCGAGTTCGGCGCTCTTGGCGACCTCGCCTGTGGCGATGTTCTGGAAGTAGCGCTTGAGGTGCGGGAAGATGTCGCCGCCTCTGGCCTCCGTCGCGGCGCGCAGCGCCATCTCCTTGCAGCCGCCGCCGGCGGGCAGCAGACCGACGCCGACCTCGACCAGGCCGATGTAGCTTTCCAGCGATGCAACAATCCGCGTGCAGTGGATGGAGAATTCGCAGCCGCCGCCGAGCGCGAGGCCATGCACCGCAGCGATGGTCGGCACCTGCGCGTATTTCAGGCGCTGCGAGACCTGCTGGAACTTGGCGACCACGTCCGCGACGCGCGGCACATGGCCGGTCGCGGCGTTGACGATCTCGCCCAGCCCGCCGCCGCCCGCGATGGTGTACTTCACGCGCTGCGCCGCGCCCATGAACTTGTCGAGCAGGCCGGAGGGTGCTGCGCCGCTTTCCTGCACACCCTGCATCATCTGCAAGAGGTTCGCCCCTGCGGAGAACGGCGCTTCCGTCTGCCAGAGGATCAGCGCGCTGCAGTGCGCCTCGGCCTCGGAGATCGCGCGCAGGATGCCGTCGAGCACCTCGTTGCTGATGGTGTGCATCTTGGTCCTGAAGCTCAGGATGGCGATGTCGTCGCCGGTGTGCCACAGGCGCACATCACTGGTCTCGAAGATGGTCTCGCCGTAATGCACCGGCTCGCCGAGCAGGCGGTCGGGGAAGAGCTGGCGGCGGTAGACGGGGAGAGTGGAGCGGGGCTGGTAAGAACCACCCATCCCCACCCCAACCCTCCCCTTGAAGGGGAGGGAGTAATTCTGCGGTATGAAGGAGCCTTGAGGGGTGTGGGCGCCGGTGCGGGACGGGTCGGCGGCCCAGGCAGGCAGCGGGGCATCGGACATGGCCTTGCCTGCGGCGATGTCGGCGGCGATCCAGCCGGCCACTTGCTGCCAGCCTGCCGCCTGCCAGATTTCGAACGGGCCGTTGTCCCAGCCGAAGCCCCAGCGCACCGCGAAGTCTAAATCGCGCGCATTGCCGGTGATGTGTTCCAGTTGCAGCGCGCAGTAGTGGAACACATCGCGGAACGTCGCCCACAGGAACTGCGCCTGCGGATGCGGGTTGGCGCGCAACGCGGCGAGCTTCTTCGCCCAGTCGCGTTCGCGCAGGATGTCCTTCACGCCGTCGTCGATGCTGCTGTCGGAGAGGCGGTAGGCCTCGGTGTGCAGATCGAGCACGTGGATTTCCTTGCCGATTTTCTGGTAGATGCCGCGCTTGGTCTTCTGCCCCAGCGCGCCCTGGTCGACCAGTTGGTTCAGCCAGCCGGGCAGCTCGAAATGCCTGTGCCACGGGTCGTCGGTGAGATTCTCGCGCATGGTGTTGACCACATGCGCGAACACGTCGAGGCCGACCACGTCCAGCGTGCGGAAGGTCGCGCTCTTGGGACGGCCGAGGTAGCGCCCGGTCAGCGCATCCACGGTGTCGAAGCCGAGGCCGAACGCCTGCGCATGGTGCCTGGTCGCGAGCATCGAGAACACGCCGACGCGGTTGGCGATGAAGTTGGGCGTGTCCTTGGCGCGCACCACGCCCTTGCCGAGCGTGGAGACAAGGAAGGTCTCGAGCTGGTCGAGCAGTGGCGCCTCGGTCTGAGCGCAGGGGATCAACTCGACCAGGTGCATGTAGCGCGGCGGGTTGAAGAAATGGATACCGCAGAAGCGGTGCCGCAGATTCTCCGGGAACGACTGCGCCAGTTGATTGATCGACAGGCCGGAGGTGTTGCTGGCGAAGATGGTGCGTTCGCCCAAAAATGGCGCAACCTTGCGGTACAGGTCGGATTTCCAGTCCATGCGCTCGGCGATTGCCTCGATGACCAGATCGCAGTCGCGCAACTGATCTAGATGCTGGTCGTAATTCGCCGCGACGATGAAGCTGAGTTTGGACGGGCTCGCCAGCGGGCTAGGGTCGAGCTTTTTCAGGCCTTCCAGCGCCTTGTTGACAATGCCATTTGGCTCTCCTTCGCGAGCGGGCAGGTCGAACAGGATCGTCGGCACGTTGGCGTTGACCAGATGTGCGGCAATCTGCGCGCCCATCACTCCGGCGCCCAGCACCGCCACCTTGCGTACCTGAAAATTCGTGCTCATAACGGCTCCATAAACCCGGAAAGATTCAGCTGGCTAATGCCTCTCGTAAAGCCATTTGATCTGCGCTGCGAATTGCTTCGCCACTTTGTCGCGTTTAAGTTTCAAGGTGGGCGTGAGCAGGTCGTTTTCCATTGTCCACGGTTCCCGCAACAGCAGTACGCGGCGCACATGCGCGTAGCCGGGAAAGCCGCGCAGGCTGAGCGCAATACGTTTCAATACCCTGCCTTCCACACGGCTGTCGACCATGGCTTCCGGCATATCGGCGCGCACACCGACCTCTTTGGCGAATTGCTGCCACGCCTCGGCGTTGACCACCGCCAGTGCCACCAGATAGGGATGCGCTTCGCCGAATATCATCACCTGATCGAACAGAGGGTCACGCAAGATCGCCAGCTCCATGTCGGTCGGCGGCACTTTCTCGCCGTTTGACATGACGATGATTTCCTTGATGCGCCCGGTGATGTAGATGTGCCCGGTTTCGCTGATGCGCACCACGTCGCCGGTATTCAGCCAGCCGTCTGCATCGATGATGGCCTTGGTTGCCTCCGGATTGTTCCAGTAGCCCATCATCACGTTCGGCCCCTTCACCAGCAGCGCGTTCTGCTCGCCAAGTTTTACCTGCACATCGCGGATCGGTTGCCCGACGCTGTCGGGAAAATTATTTTCCGGGTGGTTGCCACTGATGACCGGGCTGGTCTCAGTCAGCCCGTATCCCTGTATGACGGGCAGCCCCAGTCCGATGAACACCTGCGAGATTTCCGGCGACAATGCCGCACCGCCGCTGAGGGCAACGCGCAACCGCCCGCCGAGGTGATCGAGGACTTTTTGCGCAACCAGCTTCTGCAATAACGGCCAGAGCAGGAATGACGTCTGCCATGCGCCGCGCCCCTGCCGATGCAGAAAACGCGCCCAGCCGACTTCGACAGTGAAGTTGAACAACTTGCGTTGCAGCGGCGAGCTTTCTTCCAGCCTGGTGCGCACTGCACCATACACACGCTCATAAATGCGCGGCACCGAAATCAGGATGGTGGGACGGATGATATGCAAGTCCCCGGATAGCTGCGAAACGGAGCGCGCAAAAGCGGCCTTCGCACCGGCCATCACCGACAGGTAATAGCCGACGGTACGCTCGAAAGTATGCGACAGCGGTAGGAAGGACAAGAATGTATCGTTTTCGTTGACCGGAAAGAAATCCAGGCATGCATATGCATTGATCAGCATGTTCGCGTGGCTCAGCATCACGCCTTTCGGCTTGCCGGTGGTGCCAGAGGTGTAGATGATGCTGGCCAGCTCGTTAGAGCAAGTTCCGCGCAGCGGATTGTTTGCCCCCTCGCCCGCCGTGTAGGGGCACGGCGCGCCGTGCCCGTACGAAAAAGGGTTGTCAGGCTGCAACTGCGCCGTGGGCGGCAGGAATTCCGCCATGGGTTTCAGGCGCGGTTCGCCGCTGTCGCGCACATTGTCGATACTCACGAAACGCTTCACACCGCCGAGCTGATCGCGCACCGTGCGCAAGGCTTGCCATTGTTCATCAGTCTCGAACAGCAGTACTTTTACATCGGCATCGCCGATTATGTAGGCAACATTGTCCGGCCTGTCCACGGCGTAAAGCGGCACGACCACCAGCCCCAGCGACATCGCGGCCTGGTCGAACATTATCCAGTAAGGGCAGTTGCGCAGCATGATCGCGACGCGGTCGCCGCGCTGCAATGCCAATCCCGACAGCGCCGCCTGCCAGCGCGCCACTTCGCCGAGCATCTCCCGCCACGTGATGTCACGCCAGGCATTCTGCTGAAAATAATGATAGGCGATTTTGTCCGGCGAGCGGCGCGCGCGCTCCACGAACAGTCCATACAACGTGCCCGCCTGCTGCGGCGTGATTACATCATTTGCCTGTGCCCGCATCTTGCCCTCTTGATCCATTCACCATAAAAGTATTCCACCACGAAGAACACGGAGATCACGAAGTTTTTTTCACGGAATTGCATCCTGCCGGCAGATCATCTGCAGGACATCAGGGTTTGGAAAAACAGCCCGCCGTTTTTCTTCGCGTTCTTCGTGCTCTTCGTGGTTTGACTGCTGTTTCAAGGCTTACTTGCCCGCCCGCAACTCGTCCGCTGCAAAATCATCCACCATGATGACCTTGCGGCGCAGCGCATAATCGTGTTCCAGTTGCAGCGCCTGTTCCGCCGTAATGATCCCTTGGTCGCGTGCCTCGGCGATGCGCAGCAGTTCTTCCAGCGCCTTCAGCTGGCCGGACTTGTACGCCTTTTCCAGCTCGACCTGCAGTGGCTCGCAAGCCAGCGTGCTGGCAAGCGCCGCTTCCAGCGCGCCCACCGCATCTTTTTCATCGCAGGGCAGGTACATCCCGGCTGTCAGGCGGTCGCGCGCCGTACCGGGCTGCATCAGCAAAGTGGCGATCTCATGGCCGAGACGGTCGGCCGGCGGCGATAAACGCAACCCCGTCGGAAAGATCAGCGCGCCCAGCATCCAGCGTCCCAGAGCGTTCGGGAAGTTGCGGATCACGCCATCGAAGGCTTGCTGAGTTTTGTACAGCGCATCCTGCATCGCCCAATGCAGCAGCGGCAGATCCTCGGCGGGGCGTCCATCGTCCTCGAAGCGTTTCAGCGCCGCCGAGCACAGGTACAGCATGCTCAGCACATCGCCCAGGCGTGCGGAAATTTTCTCGCGCCGCTTCAGCGACCCGCCCAATACCGCCATCGCCACATCCGCGCTCAGGGCGAATGCCGCGGAGAAGCGCGTCAACTGCCGGTAGTAGCGGTCGGTTTCCTCCAGCGCTGAGATGGGGGCGGGGATGCCGCGTCCGTTGAGCAGCGCAAACACGAAGCTGCGCGCCACGTTGCTCAGGGCGAAACTGATGTGGCTGAACAGGGCTTCGTCGAACTGGCGGAGGGCAAGCTTGCGGTCCGGTTCGTGCGCCGCCGCCATCTCTTTCAGCACATAAGGATGGGAACGGATCGCCCCCTGTCCGAAGATGATCATGCTGCGCGTCAGGATATTCGCCCCTTCCACGGTGATGCCGATCGGCGCCTGCTGGTAGGCGCGTGCCAGGTAGTTATCCGGCCCGAGGCAGATGGCCTTGCCGCCATGCACGTCCATCGCGTCGTTGATGACGATGCGCCCGTATTCGGTAGCGTGGTATTTGACGACGGCGGAAATCACCGACGGTTTCTCGCCCAAATCCACCGCCAATGCGGTGAAGCGGCGCGCCGCATCGATCATGTAGGTATAGGCACCGATGCGCGCCAGCGGCTCCTCGATGCCTTCGAACTTGCCGATCGGTGTCTTAAACTGTTTGCGCACCCGGCTGTATGCGCCGCTGGTACGCGCCGCCAGCTTCATGCCGCCGATGCTGCTGGCGGGCAGCGAGATCGAGCGCCCCGCCGCCAGGCATTCCATCAGCATGCGCCAGCCCTGTCCGACGCACGATATGCCGCCGATGATGCAGTCCATCGGGACGAACACCTCCTTGCCCTGTGTCGGGCCGTTCAGGAACGCGCTATTCAGCGGAAAGTGGCGGCGGCCGATTTGTACGCCCGGCAGGCAGGTTGGAATCAGCGCGAGCGTGATGCCGCGATCGACCTCGCCGCCCAATATCTGATCTGGGTCGTACAGTTTGAATGCCAGGCCTAGCAGCGTCGCGACCGGCGCCAAGGTGATGTAGCGTTTCTCCCAAGTCAGGCGAACACCCAGCACGTTTTGCCGTCCCTCGAATTTGCCATAGCACACCTCGCCGTAATCGGGGATCGCGCCGGCATCCGAGCCGGCGAACGGGCCGGTCAGCGCGAAGCACGGTACTTCCAATCCATTTGCCAGACGATGCAGGTATTTTTCCTTTTGCTCATCGGTGCCGTAATGCAACAGCAATTCTGCGGGCCCCAGGGAATTTGGTACCATCACCGTCACCGCCGCCGTGCCACTGCGCGAAGCCACCTTGCTCACCACCGCCGAATGCGCCTGCGCGGAAAACTCGAGGCCGCCGTAGCGTTTCGGGATGATCATGCCGAAGAAACCCTTGGTTTTCATGAACTGCCAGACTTCGGGCGGCAGGTCGGCGCGCTTGTGCGTGATGTCCCAATCGTCCAGCATGGCGCACAACTGCTCGACTTCGTTATCCAGGAAGGCTTGCTCCGCCGCGCTCAACTCGCATTTCGGAAATGCTAGCAATTTGTTCCAGTCGGGGTAGCCACTGAACAGGTCGCCGTCCCACCATACTGTGCCGGCATCGATCGCTTCCTGCTCGGTGGCAGAAATGGGCGGCAGAATTTTGCGGAAAATTCTGAGGACTGTACCGCTGACCACCGTGCGGCGTACCAAGGAAACACCGAATAGCACGATGAACAAGAGCAGGGCGGAGAGCGCCACCTGCAAGGCAGTCTCCGAAATGCGCAACTGGATCGCCACGACCGGCACGATCACCATCATCGCCAGCACCCAACTGGTGATGGAGGCACGGAAAAAGGCCAGCAGCAGGATTATGACCAGCACCGCCATCAACATCAGGATTGCCACCGCTCCCCCATTACCGTTATTGTTATGCGCACCTGGCCGCAAAGTCGGACGCCGCCGCCATCAGGCTCCGCTCAACTGCGTGCCGCCATTTTCACCCGGTTGCGCCCGTCCGTCTTGGCCTGCTGGAGGGCTCCATCGGCATTGGCCAACGCCGAATCCAGCGTATCGCCAGACCGCACCGTCGAAATGCCGAGCGAAACCGTAATATGCTCTTCCTTGATCGTCTGGGTAGCACTGGCAGCCTGTGGTGCGTTGCTTTTACCAATACGCAATACAGGCGCCGCGACTGCTTCGCGCAAGCGCTCAGCCATTTTCATGGCCCCATCAGATGACCTTTCTGCCAGCAATACGGCAAACTTATCTCCGCCCAAGTACCCCAATAGATCATGCGGCCTCAGGTTTGCCGCCATGATCCGCGCCACTAACTTCAGGACACTATCGCCCGCAAGATGACCGTAGCTATCATTAAAACCCTTGAAGCGGTCAATATCCGCCACCAGCAGAAAGAGCGGTATCCCGTTGCGCACGCAACGCTGCGCCATGCGGGGAAATGCCTCGCCCATCCAGTTCTTGTTGTGCAATCCCGTCAGCGTATCGATATGGGTGGCCATCTCGAACACGAGACTGGGTTCAGGTGTCGTCACCTGCAGCAGGTTGTCGTTGCGGATGCGGCCGGCAAGAATGGCCAGCAAGTTGCGGGCAATGCCATTTGAACTATCCACCATCGACCAGACCAGCTCGTGCGGCACCACCAGCATGCGCGTATCCTGCGCCGCCATGACCAGCGCCGCACTACTTCCACCATCGATCAGCGACAGCTCGCCAACACATTCACCCGGCCCCAGCACGGCATGCACAGACAGATCATGGCCGCTCAGATAAACGCGAAGTTCACCATCCAGCACCAGATAGAGCGAGGTATTCTTCTGGCCAACCTCCAGCAGTGTCGCGCCGCTTTTCAGGGTGATGACCTGACAGTCTTTCAGGATGTGTTCAACACTCTTCAGGCTAATATCGCGGAACAATTTGTTCCGTTCCAGCAGTGTGCGATCAGGAATAGTCATCGCCGCAGTCTTTACCATTGTGCAATTGGTTAAGTATACACAAAGGCCAAAGCAGGCAGAAGCAAACTCTCCCGCCGATAAGCCATATCCTTTCCGGGGATTGCCCCGCCTTGCATGGCGTATTGGAATTTACGGATGAACGGCGCTAGCGCACCTTGATCACCGCCTCTTCGACCCGCTCCACCGCGATGATTTCGATGCCGGCGATCTTCTGTCTGGGTGCGTTGGCACTGGGGATGATAGCCTGCGTGAAACCCAGCTTGGCAGCTTCGCGCAAACGTTCCTGGCCGCGCTGCACCGGGCGCACTTCGCCCGCCAGCCCGACTTCACCGAACACCACCAGCTTCTCCGGTAGCGGCTTGTTGCGCAGGCTTGAGACCATCGCGAGGATTACCGCGAGGTCGGCGCCCGGCTCGGTGATCTTCACGCCGCCGACCGCATTGATGAACACGTCCTGGTC
>DASTNS010000078.1:0-12521 GCA_035720625.1 Gallionella sp.
CATTCAGGTGAGATGCCAACCCCTCGCAATTACGATGTTTTATCCGTGATTATCCGTGTTAATCCGTGGCTAACTGAGGTTTCAAGACTCATATGACGAATCTGTCCAACATTCCAACATCGGGAGAAGCACTGCATGAATTTATCGGGTAAACGCATCATCCTGACCGGCGCGGCCGGCGGCATCGGTTATCGCGTCGCGTTGCTGCTCGCTGAAAAAGGCGCGCGGCTGGCATTGGTCGAGCGCAACGCGCCGCGTGTGCAGGAGATCTGCGCTGAAATCAACCAACGCGGCGGCTTTGCCGCACCCATCGCGATCGACCTGTCCGCCGAAGGTGCGCCACAGCAAGCGGTGGGCGCAGCGCTGCAAACCATGGGCGGCGTGGACATGCTCATCAACAATGCCGGCATCATGGACTTCACGCTGTTCGACCGCCACGACCCCAAGCGTATCGAGCAGACGATCAGCGTCAACGTCATCGCGCCGATGTTGCTGGTGCGCGCCGTACTGCCGCATCTACTGAAACAGGACAGCGGGCGCATCGTGAATATCGGCTCGGCGTTCGGCTCGATCGGCTTCCCACATTTCGCGACCTATTGCGCCAGCAAATTCGCGATGCGCGGGTTTTCCGAGGCGCTGCGCCGCGAATTGGTCGACAGCCAGGTCGGCGTTACTTACGTCTCGCCGCGCGCGACCAAGACGCCGCTGAACGATGACGTCACCACCCGGATGCTGGAAGAAACCAGGACCAACATGGACGAGCCGGAATACGTCGCCGGGCAGATCGTGCTGGCGATCGAGCGCGACTGCAAGGAACACTTCATCGGCCAGCCGGAGTCTTTCTTCGCCCGGCTGAACGGCATGTTCCCGCGCCTGGTCGACAACGGCCTGCTGAAGAACACCCGCATCGCCCGCAAATACGCCCAATCCATCAACAAATAATTTTTTACCCAAGGAGGACTACCCATGAAGAAGTACGCTTGGCTGATCGCGCTACTGTTCGCTGCCAACACCGCATTCGCCGAAACCACCCCGCTCGACGCATCCATCGAAAAACTGCAACACGATTGGGCGAAGGCCTACTACCAGACACCCGAAAGAGACAAGGAAACCGCATTTGAGAAACTTGTCGAAGAGGCGCACAAGGTAACTGCCGCCAATCCGGGCCGCGCCGAACCGCTGATCTGGGAAGGGATCATCACCAGCACCCTGGCCAAATATCAGAGCGTCTTCTCAGCCGGCGGCACCGCAAAGGCCGCGCGCAACCTGCTGCTGGCTGCGGAGAAGATCGACGCGAATGCCCTGAACGGCTCCGCGCTGACCTCGCTCGGCAGCCTGTATTACAAGGTGCCGCGCTTTGGCTCTTTCGGCGACCATGACAAGGCACGCGAATATCTCGAGCGCGCGCTGAAGGTCAACCCGGACGGCATCGACCCGAACTTCTTTATGGGCGAGCTCATGGTTGAGCGCGGCGACCGCACCAAGGCGCTCGAATACTTTAGGAAGGCATTGAACGCCCCGGCGCGTCCCGGCCGCGAAGATGCTGATACAGGCCGCAAGGCGGAAATCCAGGAAGCCATCAAGAAGATAGAGAAAAAATAATAACTGTCGCATCAAGTAACGGCCTCATTGTTCAATAATGAGGCCGTTTTCATTAGGCGACTGCCGCAATGGTAGAATCCGCCCCATGCTCAACGAACGCGCGCAAATCCTGCTCAAGACCCTGGTGGAACGCTACATCGGCGACGGCCAGCCGGTCGGCTCGCGCGCGCTGCAACAATATTCCGGCCTGGACATCAGCCCGGCGACCATCCGCAACGTGATGGCCGACCTGGAAGACATCGGCCTGGTCAGCAGCCCGCACACCTCGGCAGGGCGCATTCCGACCGGCATGGCATACCGACTGTTCATCGACACCATGCTGGTGACCAAACCGCTGGACAGCGTGCGCATGCAGCGGATGGAAAACCAGCTGCAGCCGGACAACCCGTCGCGCCTGATCGCGCAAGCCTCCAACATCCTCTCGGAACTGACGCAGTTCGCCGGCGTGGTCGCCACCGCCAAACGCAGCACGGCTGCCGTGCGCCAGATCGAATTCCTGCGCCTCGGCGAAAAACGCGTGCTGCTAATCATCGTGATGCCGGACGGCGAAGTGGAGAACCGCGTACTGCTGATGGAAAAAGACTACACCCAGTCGCAGCTCACCGAGGCGGGCAACTTCCTCAACCAGAATTACACCGGCTGCAGTTTTTCGCAGATCCGCGAAAAACTGCGCGGCGAACTGCGCCAACTGCACCAGGACATGAGCGAGCTGATGGCGGCGGCGCTCGCTGCGGGCGACGAGGCGGTGGCGAAGAAGTCGGAAGACTATGTCATCAGCGGCGAACGCAACCTGCTGCATGTGCACGACCTGTCTTCCGACATGAACCGCCTGCGCGGCCTGTTCAGCCTGTTCGAACAGAAGACAGAACTGATGCAACTGCTGGAAGCCAGCCGCAACGGGCAAGGCATCCACATTTACGTCGGCAGCGAATCCGGCCTCGCTTCGCTGGACGAGTGCAGCGTGATCACTGCACCCTATTCCGCCGGTGGCCGGGTGGTCGGCGCGCTCGCCGTGGTCGGCCCGAAGCGCATGGATTACCAACGGGTCATCCCGATCGTGGACATCACCGCCAGGCTGCTGGGCAACGCGCTTTCACAGAACTGATAAACAAAACACTGTCCACGAAAAGCACGAAAGACACGAAAAATGGATGGTGATATCTTTTATAGGGAAGAGTGTTATCAGATACAGGGAGCAGTGTTCGAGGTGTATCGGGAAATGGGGTGTGGTTTTCTGGAGGCGGTGTATCAGGAATGCTTGACAAAGGAATTATCGAAACGAGGGATTCCATGCATGGCACACCCGGAATTGAGGCTTTCCTATAAAGGCGAACCGTTGCAGCAAACCTATATCCCCGACTTTATCTGCCATCAATTTATCGTTGTCGAGCTTAAAGCTCTTGCCGCAACAGCGGGAGAACATAAGGTGCAGGTACTGAATTATCTGAAAGCGACAATTGAAAGGATAGTCTTGTGAAACTTGTTGTGAGAGCCATTTCGTGTTTTTCGTGCCTTTCGTGGACTGGAATTTAATTATCGCGAATATCATCACATGACCTACCAACCAGAACCCGCCTACATCCACGGCACGCCGGGAAAGACCGGCATCCTGCTGGTCAACCTCGGCACGCCGGATGCGCCCACACCACCGGCGGTGCGCGCTTATCTGAAAGAGTTCCTGAGCGACCCGCGCGTGGCGGAAATGCCCAAGGCACTCTGGTGGCTGATACTCAACGGCATCATCCTCAACACGCGCCCGAAAAAATCCGCCGCAAAATACGCCAGCATCTGGCTACCGGAAGGTTCGCCGTTGCGCGTCTACACCGAGAAACAGACCGTGCTGCTACAAGGCTATCTGAGCCAGCGCACCAAGGCCCCGTTCGTCGTGGACTACGCGATGCGCTACGGCAACCCTTCCATCCCCACCGTGCTGGCAAAACTCAAAGCACAAAACTGCCAGCGCATTCTGATTGTGCCGATGTATCCGCAATACGCCGCCAGCACCACCGCCACGGTGTGCGACATCGTGTTCGGCGAGCTGCAACGGATGCGCAACATGCCCGCGCTGCGCACCATCCGGAATTTCCACGACCACCCCGGCTACATCAAGGCGCTGGCGAACAGCATCAACGACTACTGGATGAAACACGGCCGCCCGGAAAAACTGCTGATGAGCTTCCACGGCCTGCCGCGCGACACGCTGGACAAGGGCGACCCCTACCACTGCGAATGCCACAGGACCGCACGCCTGCTGGCGCAGGAGCTCGGCCTGAAGCCCGGCCAATATATCGTCAGCTTCCAGTCGCGCTTCGGCAGGAAGGCATGGCTCAAGCCCTACACTGCGGCCACGCTCAAGGAACTGGGGCAACAGCAAACCAAACGCCTGGACGTGGTCTGCCCCGGCTTCGTCGCCGACTGCCTGGAGACACTGGAAGAGATCGCGCAGGAAGGCAAGGAAAATTTCCAGCATGCGGGCGGCGACGAATATCACTACATCCCCTGCCTCAACGACCGCAACGACTGGATGCACGCGCTGACCGATCTGGTGCTGGACAACCTGCACGGCTGGCTGGTCGAGCCGAATGCGGCGGAGCTGGAACAAGGCAAGTTGCGCGCGCTGGCGATGGGGGCAAAGCGGTAGGTTGGGTTAGCATTAACTGGAGCAATCAACATGCCATATGTAAATATCAAAATTACCGAAGAGGGCGTCACCTCCGAGCAGAAGGCCAGACTCATCGAGGGCGTTACCAGCCTGCTCAAGGATGTTCTCGGCAAGAACCCGGCGACGACCGTGGTCGTCATCGACGAGATTCCTACGGACAACTGGGGTATCGCCGGCGAGCAGGTCAGCCAGCGTAGGAAGCGCGGCCTGTAGCAGCCCCGGCATAGCGTGTGCTGTGCGCATGCCATAATTCAGAAACCGTGCGCACAGCGCACGCTACATTCGACAAGAAATAACTTCCAGAAAATGACCTTCGCAAATCCCATTGGTGTTTTCGATTCCGGCATCGGCGGATTGTCGGTGTTGCGCGAAATCCGCCGCGAGCTGCCGGGTGAAGACCTGCTGTATGTGGCGGATTCCGGGCATGCGCCGTATGGCGACAAACCCGGCCAGTTGATCGAGGCTCGGTCGATTGCCATCATCGAGTTCCTCGTGAGCCAGCGTGCCAAGGCCATCGTGGTCGCGTGCAATACGGCGACCGCAACGGCAATAGATACACTGCGCACGAGATTCGCACTGCCGATCGTGGCCATGGAACCCGCCGTCAAACCGGCGGCGGCGAGCACCCGGTCCGGGGTGATCGGCGTGCTGGCTACCGGCAGGACGCTAGCCAGTGAAAATTTCGAGCGGCTGTTTGCGCGGTTCGGCGCCGACGTCGACATCCTGGTCCAGGCCTGCCCCGGACTGGTCGATCAAGTGGAAGCCGGCGACTTATCCGGCGACAGTACCCGCGCATTGCTCGAACGATATGTCCTGCCGTTGCTGGAGCGGCAGGCCGACACTCTCGTGCTGGGCTGCACGCATTACCCGTTCCTCGCACCGCTGATCCGCGAGATCGCCGGCCCGTCGGTCGCCATCATCGACCCGTCAGCCGCGATCGCGCGCGAACTCCGCCGCCGGCTGGCGGATGCCGGCCTGCTGTCGCAGGGGCCGCACACCGGTACGGAACGCTTCTGGAGCAGCGCCGCGCCGAACAAGGCGCAGCCGGTGATCTCCCAATTGTGGCGGGCAGGAATCGAGGTGCGGAGCTTGCCGGATGCACCGCCTGTTGATGACGGCAAAGCGTCAGGTTAGAGTCCACTCAATCAGTGCCTGCACGGAAAAAACCGAATTCAGTGTTCGCGAGTTGAGCCAAAGAAGTGGTATTATTTGCCTTGAGGAGATAATCATGACCAATCGATCAAACCCTGCCGGCTTCCACCCCATCCGCCATGACCGGCTGCTGCAGGAAGCGGTGCACGACACTTACAAAACCAAGGGGAAACTTCCCGAACCGACAGTCTGCCCGGACTGCGGCGCGGTGTTCCACGCCGGACGCTGGCAGTGGCTGGACAAACCGAAGGATGCGCATCAGGCAAGTTGCCCGGCATGCCACCGTGTACTGGATCATTTTCCTGCGGGATATGTATCGCTATCGGGGAAATTCCTCATCGCGCACGAAGCGGAAATCCTGCAACTGATCCGGCATCGCGAAGTGCGGGAAAAGGCCGAGCACCCGTTGCAGCGCATCATGGACATCGAGAAGACGGAACACGGCACCCTGATAACCACCACCGACATCCATCTGGCGCGCGGCATCGGCGAGGCATTGCACCATGCCTATCAGGGCGAGCTTGAGTTCCACTACAACCCCGAGCAGAACCTGCTGCGCGTCAACTGGAACCGTTAACGCCGGCCAGTTCGCCGGTCATCTTGCGCACCCTGTGCAACCGGACGGTGCCGGCCATCAAACAGAAAACTTGAACGGGGGCTGAACGCACAGGCAGGATTACAGCCTGATGAAATGCTCGCGATAGTGGCGCAACTCGGCAATGGATTCGTAGATGTCGGCCAATGCCTCGTGCTTGTTGTGCTTCTTCATGCTCTGCACCACCTCCGGCTTCCAGCGTTTGGCAAGCTCCTTGATGGTGCTGACATCCAGGTTGCGGTAATGGAAGTAATCCTCGAATTTCGGCATCCAGCGCGCCAGGAAGCGCCGATCCTGGCAAATCGAATTGCCGCACATCGGCGATGTTTTTGCCGGCACATATTCCTTGAGGAACTCGACCATCTGCGCTTCGACCGTAGCCTCGTCCAGCGCGGAAGCTTTCACCTTGTCGATCAGGCCGGACTTGCCGTGGGTGGATTTGTTCCATGCATCCATGCCATCCAGCACGCTGTCCGGCTGATGTACCACCAGCACCGCAGCCTCGGCGATGGTTTCCAGATTGCTGTCGGTGATCACCAGCGCGACTTCGATCACGCGATCGGTATCCGGATTCAGGCCAGTCATTTCCATGTCTATCCAGATAAGGTGGTTTGGGTTTTGTGCCATAATTCGCGCGTCTTAAATGTGAACGGGAAGACGCGTATTGTGTCATAAGCGTACCTTTCACGAAAACTGAATCATATCTCCATGACCGCAGCGCAATTTACCCTTATTTTCATCATCGCATTGGTATTCACCTCGCTCGCCAGGCTGTGGCTGGCGCGGCGCCATCTGGTGCATATCGCCGCACATCGTGCCGCGGTGCCGAATGCGTTCCGTGAAAAGATCACGCTCGCCGACCACCAGAAAGCGGCGGATTACACTTCCGCCAAGACCCGTTTCGCCATGCTCGGCATCCTGTTCGATGCCGCGCTGCTGCTGGCCTTCACCCTGGGAGGCGGCATCCAGTTCCTCACCGACCTGTGCAATGCCGGACTGCACAACGCCGGTTTCGGCTCGCCGCTCACGCAGGGCGTGGCGGCCATCGTCGCGGTGCTGCTGCTCTCGTCGCTGCTGGAACTTCCGTTCAGCCTGTATCGCACCTTCGTCATCGAGGCGCGTTTCGGCTTCAACAAGATGACCCTGCGGCTGTACCTGATCGATGCGCTGAAGAGCCTGCTGCTCGGCGCGATCCTCGGCCTGCCGCTGCTGTTCGGCGTGCTGTGGCTGATGTCCGCGATGGGGTCATACTGGTGGCTGTACGTGTGGCTGGCATGGATGGTGTTCAACCTGCTCATCCTGTTCATCTACCCGACGTTCATCGCGCCGCTGTTCAACAAGTTCACGCCGCTGCAGGATGAAGCCATGAAGGCGCGCATCGCGGCCCTGCTCGGCAAATGCGGCTTTACCGCGAAAGGCCTGTTCGTGATGGACGGCTCGAAGCGCACCGCGCACGGCAACGCCTACTTCACCGGCTTCGGCAAAACCAAGCGCATCGTCTTCTTCGATACGCTGCTGGAACGCCTGAGCGGCAACGAGATCGAGGCGGTGCTGGCGCACGAACTGGGCCACTTCAAGCGCCACCATGTGCTGAAACGCATCGTGATGACCTTTGCCATGAGCCTGGGATTTTTGTGGCTGCTCGGCCAGTTGATGCAGACTGCGTGGTTCTACCAGGGTTTGGGAGTCAGCACGCCTTCCACCGCGCTTGCGCTGCTGCTGTTCTTCATGATCCTGCCGCTGTTCAGCTTTTTGCTGCTTCCGCTGATGTCGGCCTATTCGCGCAAGCACGAGTTCGAGGCCGACGCCTACGCCGCCAGGCAGACCGCCGCAACGGATCTGGTGAATGCGCTGGTCAAGCTGTACCAGGACAACGCCGCCACGCTCACCCCCGACCCGCTGTACTCCAGTTTCTACGATTCGCATCCGCCCGCGGCGTTGCGCATCGCACGTTTGCAGCCCCCCCATCTTCAAGCGCATTGAGGAGAACATCATGAAACTGATAACCGCGTTAATGCTGCTATGCGCCGCAACGGCGGCGTCGGCCAACCCCTTCCCGAACGGCAACGCACAGGCCGGCCAGAAGCTGTTCGAGCAATACAAATGCAACCGTTGCCATGCGGCGATGCTGGGCGGCGACGGCAGCGCGATATTCACCCGCCCGGACCGCAAGGTGCACAACGCGGCGGAGTTCATCGAACAAATCCGTATCTGCGGCGGCAATGTCGGTGCAAACTTCACGCCGCAGGATGAACAGCACCTCGGCGCATACCTCAACCGCTATTACAACCTGAAATAGGAGGCCATCATGGAACAAGCGTGCAACCTGACCAACAAGCAATGCAAACCTTGCGAGGGCGGTATGCCGCCACTACCGCAACCGGAAGTCGACAACCTGATGAAGCAACTGGAAGGCTGGCGGCAATACGGCAACCTGATCGGCAAGACCTACCACTTCAAGAATTACTACCAGACCATCGCCTTCGTGAACGCCATCGCCTGGATGGCGCACCGCGAGGACCATCACCCCAACCTCACTGTCACCTACAACAGTTGCCAGCTGGAATACACCACCCACGCCATCGGCGGCCTGTCGGAAAACGACTTCATCTGCGCCGCGAAAGTGGACGCACTGTTCAAGATTTGAGCCTGGCCATTCAGCATGAAAAACCTTCAGCCACGGATCAACACGGATGTTCACTGATTACCACCGGCCGGCCGGCCTCGCACTGCCTGCCTTCCAGATAATCTGTGAGCCCCATCAAACCCGATGTTTAATCTGTGTCAATCCGTGTTAATCCGTGGCTAACAGGTCTTTACAGATTCAAGGACAAATCGTCGCCGCCTTCGGCCGCCAGTATCTGACGCGCCTCGAAAACGGCAGCGAACTCTCCTGCCTGACGCGCGGCAAGAAGAGCGAGGTGGTGTGCGGCGACATCGTGGAGATCCAGCTTACCGGCGACGCCTCGGCGGAGAACGGCGCGCAAGGCGTGATCGAGCGCATCGCGCCGCGCCGCTCGCTGCTGCACCGCTCCGATGCATTCCGCGAGAAGCTCATCGCCGCCAACGTCACGCAGATCATCGTGGTGGTCGCCGCCGAACCCTCGTTCAGCGACGAGCTGCTGGCACGCTGCATGGTCGCGGCATACGACCAGAAACTCGACGTGCTGATCGTGCTGAACAAATGCGACCTTGCCGAGGCCGCAGCCGCCGCGCGCCAACGACTCATGCCCTACACCGCCATCGGCTACCGCGTGCTGGAACTCAGCGCGAAGCGGGACGTGTCGGCCTTGCGCCCGTTGCTGCAAGGCCACACCAGCGTGCTGGTCGGCCAATCCGGCATGGGCAAGTCCACCCTCATCAACGCGCTGCTGCCCGATGCGCAGGCCGCCACGCGCGAAATTTCCAGCGCGCTGGATTCCGGAAAGCACACCACCACCCACGCGCGCCTCTACCGGCTGGACGAAACCAGTTCATTGATCGACTGCCCCGGCGTGCAGGCGTTCGGCCTGCACCACCTCAGCTTTGGAGGGATAGAACAAGGCTTCGTCGAGTTCGCGCCATATCTCGGCCAGTGCCGCTTCCATAACTGCCACCACACGCACGAACCGGGCTGCGCACTAAGGGAAGCCGCCGCAGCGGGCAAGATCGACGCAAGAAGGCTGGAACTGTTCCAGCAAATCACCGCGAACAAGGCGTAGCAATCAGCTTGGGTAGGTGCGGATTTATCCGCACGAAATGGGCGAATGAATTCGCCCCTACACCACCCACAACGGCGGCTCATCCATCAGCGCGATCTGTTCCCGCAATTCCAGGATGCGGTCCTGCCAGTAGCGTTGCGTATTGAACCAGGGGAAAGCCGCGGGAAAGGCCGGGTCGTCCCAGCGCCGCGCGATCCACGCGGCGTAATGGATCAGGCGCAAGGTGCGCAGCGCCTCGACCAGATGCAGTTCGCGCGGGTCGAACTCGCAGAAATCCTCGTAGCCCGCCAGCAGGTCGCCGAGCTGCTGCGTCTGCTCGGCGCGCTCGCCGGACAGCAGCATCCACAGATCCTGGATCGCCGGCCCCATGCGGCTGTCGTCGAAATCGACGAAGTGCGGGCCGAGGTCGGTCCACAGCACGTTGCCGACATGGCAGTCGCCGTGCAGGCGCAACATACGCACTTCGCCGGCACGCTCGAAACAATTCCGCACGCCCTCCAGCGCCTGCGCGACCACGCCGCGGTACACCTCGACCAGTTCCGCCGGAATGAAATCATGCTCCAGCAGATATGCGCTCGGCTCGCTGCCGAAGCTGCGGATGTCCAGCGTCGGGCGATGCCGGTAAGGCTGCAGCGCGCCGACCGCATGGATGCGCCCGATGAACCGCCCCATCCATTCCAGCGTGTCGCAGTCGTCCATCTCCGGCGCGCGGCCGCCGTGCCTGGCGAACACCGCGAAACGGAAGCCGTTGAAGGCGTGCAGCGTGCGGCCGCCGATCGCCAAGGCGGGCACCACCGGGATCTCGCGCCCGGCCAGCTCCGCGACGAAGGCATGCTCCTCCAGGATCGCCGCATCAGTCCAGCGCACAGGGCGGTAGAACTTGGCGACCAGCGGCGCGCCGCCCTCCATGCCCACCTGATAGACGCGGTTCTCGTAACTGTTGAGCGCCAGCAAGCGTCCGTCGCTGTGCAGGCCGATGCTGTCCAGCGCATCGAGCACGGCATCTGGGGTGAGTTCGGAAAAAGGTTGAATGTCCATGCGCGGATTGTACGGCAAGCCAGTGCGGTACATGAGGCATGGTTGGTCACGCAATGCCTAGGCCTCTCGGCCTATGCATTTCGGCATATTGTTAATGCGGGGATTTGTTGGTAGTGTGCATTCCCATGTATTTGTAATTTCCCGGGTTACTTGAATAGGAAAAAGAGGGAATGCCGTTTTTTATGGGAGCTGATGCCATGTTTGCATTTTTGATTTTGTTCAAAATCAATGTGGCAAATAAAACCCCACAGAATATGCGGCAAGCGTTACCAGCTTATACGGCGTTTTTGCCGTCTACTTTACGTTAGGTATCCACACAAGGGGCTATTTATGAACATATTGAAATATGTTGTTCTTATTGCAGTGTTACCACTGATTCAGTCATGCGCCACTCAAATAAGCCCAGAACGTATAGCTTCTGCGGACTACGGTTCGCCGCCCCCAGACAACTACGAACAATTGATTAAAGACCATTTCAATAAAATCCTGATTGATCCAACCTCGCCAATTTATGAATTTGATAAGCCGAGGAAGGCCTATACCAAGCAGTCCAGCATGTTCAACACCCAAGAGAGCTTTGGCTGGCGAGTGTGTGGAACTGTGAACAGCAAAAACAGGTTTGGTGGGTATGTAGGCCGAGTACCTTTCTTCGCCCTCTTCCGTGGAGACAGCATCGTGGAACTCATATCCGGTGAAATCACGGATAACAAATATGGGATAAATATCAAAAACTCCGCCATTGAAGATGCTTGTCGTCGATGAGCGGCGCATTGTTGTTAATGGCGAATCATCTTGCGTCAGCAGCCTAACAAACGCTTCGAGAGGGACGCTCTGCCAGCAAGCTTCGCTTGCTGTCTCTGCGCCCCTCAAGCTACACGTCATGCATTTATGAGGAACGCATGTTAAAGAAGATTTTGTATGTAGACATGGACAACGTGTTAGTCGATTTTCCATCTGGTATTGCACAGTTGGATACTTCAGTAACACAGGAGTATGCCGGAAGGCTTGACGAGGTTCCGGGCATCTTTTCTCTAATGTCTCCGATGGCAGGCGCGATTGAGGCATTTCATGAGTTAGCGGACTTGCAATCAAACGTACCAGAGTCGAATTGTTTTCGACCCAGGGTTCACCTCCATCACCCTGCCCCTCCATGCTGAGCCTTTCGCAGCAGTAAATAAATCCGGGGCATGTATGTATCGGCAAGATCAACCGGGCGGCTACTTTAACAGCGGATGATCCTTGGGCAATTGTTTTGAATACCAGATGGCAATTTTGTGCCGCAAGGATTTTTCGGCGACCTGATCTTCCGGCAACGGCTGAATGACTTTATCGTGAACCAGCAGCCGGTAGATATACAACAGCTTCTCGCTCGCCGAATCGGTTGCTTCAAACTCGACCACGCCCCGCCCCTCCGCATACTTCACTCCTGCGAGCAACGCTTCCTTGAATAATGCCGTTTCATTCTTCAGTTTCTTCATGGCGAACTCCGTCATTTTTTCCAGTGTCATAATTAAACGCACGGAGTCGAATTGTTTTCGACTATCCGCGTAAAGCTTATAAATTATCCCGGAATAAATCAGCGCTTGAGGTTGCGGTAGAAGTTCTCGTGCGTTCCAACCAATAGCAACATACGGGTGGCCGGGTCGTATTCGTAGGCCAACAGGAACAGTTGGTTCACGCAATCGAACTTGTGAACATAAACACCGGAGAGGTCGCCTTTCTTCGCTTCACCGATGGCTGGGTCGCGAACAATGTCCGCTACGGCCTGATC
>DASTNS010000079.1:0-12777 GCA_035720625.1 Gallionella sp.
CGCCCTGCAGGAACCACAGCAGTTCGTGCACGATGGACTTCATATGGCACTTCTTGGTGGTCACCAGCGGGAAACCCTGCGCCAGATCGAAACGCATCTGGTAGCCGAACACGCTGACCGTGCCGGTGCCGGTGCGGTCGGTTTTTTTTGTGCCGTGGGTGAGCACGTGCTGCATCAGGTCTAGGTAAGCTCGCATGGACGTATAATTACAATTATGTATGTCATTCCCGCGCAGGCGGGAATCCAGTTGTTTGGATTGCTGGATTCCGGGTCAAGCCCGGAATGACGAAATCTAACAGTTATAAATGAGGGCATCATGCTAGCACAACTCACCCTATCCCAGACCCTGCCCGCCACCCTGTCAGCCACGCATTTGCTGGTGCTGCTGCCGAAGGCCAAGGCGCTGCCAAGAGACCTGCCGCACGGCGCCCTGCTCAAGGCCGTGCTGGCGCGGCGCGACATGAAGGCTGAGGAGCTGGCGAAATCGCCCGTAGCCGCGAATGCCGAAAACGGTGCGCTGGTGGCGTGGGGCATGCTGGATTTCGAGAAAGACACGTTCGCGCAGCAGGTGCAGGTGCGCAAGGCGTTGCAGTTGCTGCTGGCAGAAAATCCCAAAAGCATCGGCATCGTCGTGCTCGGCGATGAGGCGCAGCGCCAACGCGCCGCCGAGCTCGCGGTGTACGGCGCATGGGTGAACGGCGCGCCGCTGCCGGTGCACAAGAAAAAGGACGAGCGCAAGCCGCTGCAGAAAATCGAGCTGGTTGGCTGCACCGACAGGAAGCTCTTCGCGCCGCTCAAGGCGCAGGCGGAAGGCAACTTGCTGTGCCGCGAGCTGACCATCTTGCCGCCGAACGAACTGACCCCGGCGCTGTACCGTGGGCGAATCAAAAAACTCGCGCAAGAGCACGGCTGGCAGCATGAAGAATTCGACATGAAGAAGCTGCGCAAAATGGGCGCGGGCGCGTTCGTCGCCGTGGGGCAGGGCAGCGATCCGGAAGACGCCGCCGTCGTGCATCTCTCGTACCAACACCCCAAGGCCAAGCAGACCGTCGCGCTGGTCGGCAAGGGCATCTGCTTCGACACCGGCGGGCACAACCTCAAGCCGTCGCGCTACATGCACAACATGCACGAGGACATGAACGGCTCCGCCGTCGCGCTCGGCATCCTGCTGGCCGCGACGCAGAACAAAACACCGGTGAATATCGACTGCTGGCTGGCGCTGGCGCAGAACCACATCAGCCCCAAGGCCTACAAGCAGAACGACATCGTCAAGGCGCTCAACGGAACCACCATCGAGATCATCCACACCGACGCCGAGGGCAGGATGGTGCTGGCCGATACGCTGACCCTCGCGGCGCGCGCCAAGCCCGACCTGATGATCGACTTCGCCACACTCACCGGCAGCATGGCGACCGCGCTCGGCGCGCGCTATTCGGGCGTGCTGGGCAACCGCGACGAGCTGGTGCAGCGCGCGGTGAACGTCAGCAAACAATGCGGCGAGCGCCTGTGCACCTTCCCGATGGACGAGGACTACGAGGCCGGCCTGGAATCCAAAGTCGCCGACATCAAGCAATGCTCGCAGGCCGGCGAAGCCGACCACATCCTCGCGGCACGCTTCCTCAAGCGCTTCGTCGAGCACGATACGCCGTGGCTGCATATCGATCTCTCCTCCAGCCGCTGCGAAGAGGGGCTGGGCATTGTCGCGAGCGACGTGACGGGGTTCGGCGTGGCGTGGGGGCTGGGGATGTTGAGCGGCAGTCAGCGGTAGATATGAAAGGGTCGGGAACTGCTAAAAGATTTATTCGTAAACTTCTGCTTAGTGCCAATTGCCGAACTTCAGCAGTTATCCAAATTCAATCTACATTCAGTGACTAGGCCGAAATATATAGGCATTTCGGCCTATTGTTTGTTAATCAATATAGGCGTACAAGGCGTACGTTGCGGTATGGACTGCGTTATCTAAGTGCCAACGGTCGTCGTTCATCGAATCTTCGAACAAGGCTATTTAAGAATTGAACTTTATTGATGATGCCCCACTCACACCGCCACTTTCAATTCTCTTGTCGTCCCGATGAAGAGTTTGACCATGCCATTAACTTCGGGGTTGTGGTGCTCGGTAAACCGGTTACGTGACTTCCGGCTTACCACCCAAATTGCCCGCCGCCGCGAGAATGGCGACACTGAGCTTCAAGATTTGCCAGATAATCAAGATGTTGGACAAGTTTACTTTGTGTCTGTGTTTGGGCGTAGATCGCCTTCTTTGGCCTTGGTGCTAGCTGCGGTGCTGTTGCAGTTCTCATTCAGGTGTGGTCAAAGTGGCCAGGCAATAGTTGGCTAAGCTCTACTAAACTCAAACTCGGATAAACGATCATGGCATCACTACCCATTTCCCTAATAATTTCATACTCGCTCTGGTACTACTTCCTGGGGCATCAAATGAGTCACGTCATTTACGCCCAGCAAGGCCACATGCCATTGGTTCCATCGCGGGTTGGCGAAGAGTTTTTCGTGTTGTTTCTCGGTGAGAACCTCGGGGGTGCAACCGCTCGGCGCCTGTCTTTATTCTTGCAACACACGTTCCCGTTGATCGTGGGTATCGAGAGGGTTCTTGGAATCGCCTTCTTGATCTACCTTGGCTATGTTTCCCGGTGGTATTTGCCATTGGCACTTTATGCCATTGGTTTTGTTGGACAGTTCATCCTCGTAAGGGTGGAGACGGCAATTGGGTTCCACAGACAAGCTTGGGCAATCAGTCTTGCTGGACTTCCTGTACTACCGATCATTCTTGCCTATATGTACTATGTTGCAGCCGCTTTCAAGTAACGCCCAGCAATACGCAAGGGTATCTGCGCTCTCTAACATGGTGGTCAAGCGGGATGCGCCAAAAGCGGCGCGCCCCTTACCTTTACGTTGGGCGCTATCGAGGTGACAACAATGCAACCCACCATCGTCAGCAAAGTATCAGCATGGATTGGTAAAGCCATTACCGGCATTTTTGTGCTTGCCATTATTGGCATAGGGATCAAAAGCCAAATTATCGTTCCCTGGAAGTCACCTAATTCACCTGTGTCCTACTCCGTGTTTGGAGACGATGGCCGTTCGATGCAGGTCGTTCTTTTGCCCGACAATAGAGCAATTGTCTGGTACGACGACGACAAGCATGACTACGCCGAAGGCAATCTGGTGCAGTGGCGCGGTTATGTCGGAACGCATTACATCTGGCGAATCTGGAATATTGGAGACAACGACAGTACGTTTGGTCCAGGTATTTTTGGCATTCGCATCTATCCGGAAGGAGTTACTCCCGTAGTGTTGGATACCGAAGTATTGGCCCACTACATCGGCGGCTCGGAGGCCCAGGTCTTACCAAACAAGGGAGATCGAATCCGTCAACAGACGGTTCTAATTGGCGGCGATACCATACGCTTTCAAGAGATGTGGCTCGAAAAAGATGACACAAGCAAGGCCGAATTGGATGACGATGTCGCCAACATGCTAGCCCTGCTTGGGCCGGCGACAACTAGGTGGCAAAATTAAAATGCCGACTCTCGTCATTTATATTGGTGCCGCCTTGCTTTTTCTTGGCACAGCTCCACTTCCTTATGGTTACTATACGTTGCTCAGGCTGGTTGCATGTTGTGTTTTCGCCTTCGCTGCATATATCGCGCACGAAAGAAAGAATCTAGTGCTTCCTTGGGTGTATGGTCTGGTTGCAGTGCTTTTCAATCCAGTCGTCAAGGTCCATCTGCCAAAGGAGACCTGGATGTTTGTCGATGTTGGCGCTGCCGTTCTGCTTCTAGTTACAGCTAGAGCGGTAAAAGCTGTTAAAAAATAATTATCGTATCTGCGGAGGGCTAACTAATGCGCGATGAGAAACACGCCGATATCAATAAGTATTTGGCGGAAAGGTTTCCTGGTTGCAATATAGAACAAAAGTATGACTTTTACCGTGGAGCCCAGACTTACAAAGTGCACATCTCCGACAATACATTTCTCCTGAAGGTCGGAGATGAGTTCATCGATGACAATGGCACGCCTGAAATTCTTCGCCTATTCAATCTTTGGGGTCTTGCAGAAGTGCTGGGCAAAGAGAAAGAGCTTGGGGTACTAGTTTCGCAGCGTGGTTTAGAGACATTCCGGCGTGGCTAACCTTACGCCCAATCCATCATTCCACTGGACCTGTGCAAAAAGCAGCGCAGGCCGGTGAATTCAAACATTAGGCGTCGCAGCCAAAGGAGATCAACATGTTTTTCAAGAAGCGTGTTTCTGTACCGCAATACTGTGATGCTCGACTCAGCATCCTCTTTAGCCAGGAGCAGGCTCGCCAATGGGTCTGCTTGAAAGATGAGTTTCCTGATGCCACGCTACGTAACGTCGACGAACAGTTGTTCTTGGACGAGATGCGCGCCGCACATCTTCAATTGATTTCCTTGGCCATCACGAAGCAGTATCACGATATCGAAATTGCTATGGAAGTTTCAGCATGCGTCAGCTCGTTCCTCGCAAAAGGTGGCAATCAAAAACTGGAAGATGCGGAACACACATACAACCAAGCTTTCGGAAGCTCGCCTACTGATGGTGTCTTGGCGATGGCTCGTCTCTTTTCCACCCGTGTTGCTAAAGGCGCACTCTCTCAAGAGACTGTGGCGGATATCCGCGAGACCTTCTATTCTGCACTTGCATCCGTTTTTGCCGACTTCAAGCAAGTCAAGATTGTCGCTTCTTAACGCAAGAGACAATCTATAAGGAGGGCTATGAAAACAAGATTCGTGAAGTGTAGCTTGGTAATGATGGCTTTGCTCCTTGGTGGAGTGAGCTTTAGTGCATTCGCATCAGAGGATTACTTGCCCCCGGTTTCCATGCAGAAAAATATATTCACTTACACCATAAAACAAAATGGAAGCTATCAAGAAGTACGTAAATCTTTAATCTTGATTGAAAACGAGGAAGGTGTATCAAACTACGGTGAAGAAAAAATCCCATATACCCCAAAGCTTGAAAGTTTAAAAATACTGGACGCCTACACCATACTGCCCAATGGATCACGCATAAAAGTCCCCCCGGAAAGTATTCGCACCATAAAAGGCGACATGGATAGCGAAGCGGCGAGTTATAGCGATACCCAATACAAGGTGATCATTTATCCGAAAGTGGTTGTTGGGAGTCAGCTATATTTAGAATACACCAAGACCGCCCATACTCCACTGTTTCCGGGGCATTTCACCCTCCGGCAGACATTTTCACCCTATATTAAATATGCACTTTTTGAAATCAACGTTAATTTTGATCCGAGAATCAATATCAGATTTGATTCCAAGGGGGTTGATGGGGGAGTCCTGCCTGACAAGGGCGGAATGCACCGCTACCGCTTTACATATAGACAGGACAAAATCATCCCCTTCGAATTAGACAAGATCGACACTGATGATTATTCGCCGTACGTGCTGGCTACAACCTTTGCCGATTACGGAGCAATAGGCGCGGCCTATCAGAAAAAGTCTAAACAAAAGGTAAGAGTTACTCGAGACATTCGGAAGTTGGCTAATGAATTGACTACTGGTGTTGATACGAAAAGAGAGCAAGCACGCATTCTGTACAACTGGGTAAGCAAGAACATCCGGTATGTTGGCTCTTATATGGGCAACGGCGGATATGTCCCGCATGATTCGCAAACCATTCTGGACAACCGATGGGGTGACTGCAAAGACCATGTGGTGATACTGGAGGCGTTACTGGCTGCGAAAGGCATAGCCAGCAGTCCAGCATTGATCAACACAGGTCATACGTATGTTCTCCCTAAATTGGCGGCACCTGTGTTTGATCATGTGATTACCTATGTTCCGAGTTTGGACTTGTACCTTGATTCAACGGCGCAGTTTGCACCATTTGGAAGGCTGCCATCGTCAGATTTGCATAAACAGGTGGTGCTGACTGGACTCAATAAATTAAGCAATACTCCTCCCATGTTAGCCAACGAGAATGTAGCGAGAACATCGATCCAGCTCAAGGTGATGCCTGACGGGAGGATACAAGGGGCGAGCAAAGTCGAGACCTCTGGCGATTCAGAAATAGCTTTACGGCGCAGGCAATTCTCTAATCAAGGAATGCCGCAACTTGAAGTTGTAAAAAACATGTTGAGGAAAAATAACCTTACAGGGGTTGGTGAGGTACATTCAAGCGACCCCAATGATCTCAATAAACCGCTTGAGGTCAGTGCAACGTTTACATTAGACCCGGTGTCGAATTTTCCGGGGCCAGCAGCAATGCTTATACCGGCTGGCATTGATTTTGAAGTGATCACCGCCGACATGCTACCGAAACCGAAGGACAAGTTTGGCTTGCCTGAAAGGTGCGAATCCTTTGTTTATAGCAACCACTATGACATCGAATTCCCCATCAACATCAAGATCACGCATGTGCCAGAAAATGTAAGGTATAGCGATGACACTGGTCAGTACACGGCGACGTATCGACTGACCGGCAACAAGCTGGTGATTGATCGTGAGCTATTTGTTCAGCACCCAACTATGGTTTGTGGTCAAGACGAAAATGAAATGGACAAAAAATTCTTCCCTATTTTCCAGCGGGACATGAGGGCGCAGGTGATATATGAGTGATTGTCAAAACCAATATGCCATGTGCCATGACTGATGAGCGCCTTCTATACCAGTCTTCAATTATCCAAGGGAGTTACCTTAATCGTATGCTGGACTGTGGCCCTTACAATAGATGGGTCGAAATCGCGTTGGGTTATTTGCCACGCGAGGTACTCGACGAACACAAAGAAAGCCTCGCGTTCATTTCTATGGCTCATCGGGACGGAATGAGGCTGGCAAGGGTAATCTACGAGACACGAGAAGTTATAGTATTGTCCGAACACGTTCTACCGAAGGTTTACGCCAACGAAGGGCAAAGTGAAGTCCGATACTTTTTTTACGTAGTCCTCCACGAAGTTGCACATGCAATCAAGCAGCATCGCTCACCTCAATATGACTCTCTGACCGAAGAGGAATTTGAGGCCCAAGAACAAGAGGCTGACGACCTAGCATTCCAGTGGTTCAACGATCACATCGCGGCACTCGCGAACCCGTACCTTCCTGCAATTACACACGAAGAAATTAAACTGGCTCAAACCAAGAGCCAAGAAGTTATGCAGAGGTTACTAAATGGGGTATAGCCATGATGCAACTGCCACCTGAAGCAGGCGACGTCCATAGCGGCAAGGTGTCGATTGCGCTACTTCATGAACTACCGCAATGCGGCGCACTGGCAAATTGAAGTGCCAATGACAGCTTTCTAGCGATGATTATCAAGAGGCGATGAGCAGGATGGTGTCGTTAGCGGCCCTTCGTGAACGGCGAATTTGTGCCAATGTCAAAGCAGGGCAGCTTCGAATAATTTTTCAGATGTGACTATGAGGTCAGGCCGCGAGATCATCGAACCATAGGGAGACATGAAAATGCCGCGTACTGTTCTGATATTGCTGACTTGTCTTGCATTGGCCGGCTGCGCGAGTTGCAAGGACGTGAAGCCTGCTCCGCAAACCCCTCCCGAAACTTCTTCAGAACACCCTGCGGAGGCTTTTCCGCTGATGAGGCCCAGAGCGGCTCCATTCGATGATTAAGGCATTGCAAGCGACATATGTTGAGAGGCATTCCGGCTTGAGTTCACCCGATTATCCGTACCGATTCAACGCCGGCTTTATTCGACGCATCCTTTTGCTGGTTGCCGTCGTCGTTCTTGTCGCCGCCTGCGGCAGCAAGGCAAAGGAGGGTGCACTTCCTTCAGGCAGCCGGGTTGTGGCGCTGGGAGATAGCTTGACTGCCGGGGCTGGCGTGGCTCCCGGTGAGGCGTGGCCCGGCCTGCTGGCGAGTCGAACGGGGTGGGTTGTAATCAATGGCGGGGTAAGTGGTGACACCAGCGGCGCTGCTTGAGGAACACAACCCGGTGCTGGTGCTGGTGGCGCTGGGGGGCAACGACATGCTGCGCCGTATTCCCCAGGAAGAGACCGTCGCCAATCTGGGGCAGATACTCGCCATGATAAAGGCTCATGGCGCGAAGCCGGTTCTGCTGGCGACGCCGAAGCCGAGCGCCATGGGCGCCGTTTTTCAGAATTTATCTGCGGCGGATTTCTACCGCCAAGTTGCCGAAGAGCAGCAGGTGCCATTGATCGAAGACGCGATCGCCGAAGTTTTGTCCGACCCGCAAATGAAGGGCGATCCCCTGCATCCCAATGCCACCGGTCACGCGCAATTGGTACAGAAGATTTTCGATGCGCTGAAGGCTATCGGGTATGTTCCCTAAATGACTTCGAAGCCGGTGTAGCTTCCTCCATGTGGCTCGATCTCGACCCGTTCCACCTCCGCGCGATCCGGGCCGCGCCGTGCCCAGCGTACGATGGCGTCGACGTCGGCGGGTTCGCCATGTACCGCGGCTTCCACCGTGCCGTCGCTACGGTTCCGCACCCACCCGGAAACACCCAGCCTCTGTGCTTCACGGCGCATCGAGTCGCGGAAGAACACGCCTTGCACGCGGCCATGGATCACGAGGCGCAGTGTTTTTTGCGGCATAGCCTGGATGGTCATTCCTTGTTCTCCTGCAATAGTTTGTGTGCGGAACAGCGCTCTGTTCAGTTGGGTCGCAAGCGGTCACCCGGTATGTTAAACAATGGCAACCGCAATCACCCAGTAGCGCGCGAATTTTCCGAGTGCCATGAACAGTGCGGCTTGCCACGGGTTGAGGCGCAGCCATCCGGCGGCGAGGCATAGCGCATCCCCGATCAATGGAACCCATGCGAGCAGCAATGCTGGCGTGCCGTGGTGGCGCAGTTTTTCCACATGCTTGAGCTGTTGGGTTTGCGGCAGCAGCCAGCCCATGCCGAAACTCACCATGCCGCCCAGGGTATTGCCGGTGGTGGCGATGAGGAGCGCTGGCCATAGCGTTTCCGGATAGCTTTTGAGCACGCCGAACAATACGGCTTCCGAGCCGCCGGGCAGCAATGTGGCGGCGAAGAAACTGCCAAGGAAGAGCGACAGGAGGCTGGCGGTTTCGCTCATGCGAATGTTGAGCGCAGTAGCTTGTGCTAAAACTTGATTGCCGAGAAGACTTTTTTGGCCAAGCTTCCCGTTGCTTCCAGCGGGTTCGCGCGAATTGCTTTCTCCTGCTCGGCCATCATCAGGAATAATCCGTCCAGCGCCTTGCGCGTGATGTAGTCGTCGAGCCTGGCATCGCGCTCGTCCACCAAGCCGAATTTCACGCCTTTGCCGGCGAGCTGGTCATATTTTTCCGCGACCTTCACCTTCAGCATCGCCTTGTTGATGATCGGCTTGAACTTGCCCGCCAGCGCGGTTTCGGTGTTCTTGCGGAAGTATTGCGTGGCGGCGTCATCGCTGCCGGTGAGGATGCCTTTGGCGTCTTCCACGGTCATCTTCTTGACTGCGCCGACCAGCAGGGTTTTCGCTTCCGGCACGGCGGTTTCTGCGGCGCGATTCATCGAGGTGACCAGCTCATCCGCATATTTGCCCATGCCGAACTTGCGCAGCGCGCCATCCACTTTTTGCAGGCTTTCCGGCAGCGGGATGCGCACCTTGTCGTTGCCGAGATAGCCGTTCTCTTTTGCCAGATTCTTTACCGCAGTTTCTGCGCCCTGAGTCAGCGCCTGCTTCAGGCTGGTGACCTGATCCTTGTTGCTGAAGCCGGAAAGATCGAGAGCGGATGCGCCAGTGGCGGAAAACAGGAACGAAGCAACGAAAATGGTGCGAATCAGTTTGTGTAGTTGCATGGTGGGAGTCCTTGAATAATTTTGTAGGGTGCGTTCCACGTGCACACCATACGCATTTCGTCATTCCCGCCTTCGCGGGAATGACGGTTATTGTTTCTTCCTTGGCGCCAACAGGTCGGTGATCGTACCCTCGGCCATTTCCGCCGCGAAGCCGAGCGTCTCCGACAGGGTCGGGTGCGGGTGGATGGTCAGGCCGATGTCTTCCATGTCGGCGCCCATTTCCAGTGCAAGCGCTGCCTCGGCGATCAACTCGCCGGCATTGGCGCCGACAATGCCCGCACCGAGGATGCGGCGCGTCTGCGGATCGAGCAGCAGTTTGGTAGTGCCTTCTTCGCGACCGATCGACAGCGCGCGCCCGGATGCCGCCCACGGGAAATTGGCTTTTTCGTAGGCGATGCCCTGCGCCTTGGCTTGCGTCTCGGTCAGCCCCATCCACGCGATCTCCGGATCGGTGTAGGCCACCGACGGAATGGTCAGCGGCTCGAAGAAAACCTTGTGCCCGGCGATGACCTCCGCCGCGACCTTGCCTTCATGGCTCGCCTTGTGCGCCAGCATCGGCTCGCCGACGATGTCGCCGATCGCGTAGATATGCGGCATATTGGTGCGCATCTGTTTGTCCACCGGGATGAAACCGCGTTCGTCGACCGTTACCCCGGCTGCTTCCGCGCCGATGCCGCACCCGTTGGGGCGGCGGCCGACCGCCATCAGCACTCGGTCGTACAGTTGCGGCTCGGGCGCCTGCTCGCCTTCGAAGGTTACTTTCAGGCCGTTCTTTTGCGCCTCGATCTTGCCGACTTTGGCCTTGAGATAGATCGCTTCGTAGCGTTTCTCGATGCGCTTGTACAGCGGGCGCACCAGGTCGCGATCTGCGCCGGGGATCAGGCCGTCGGCTAGTTCCACCACGCTGATCTTGCTGCCGAGCGCGTCGTATACCGTGGCCATTTCCAGCCCGATGATGCCACCGCCGACGATCAGCATACGCTGCGGCACATCCTGAAGTTTCAATGCACCGGTGGAGTCGATGATGCGCGGGTCGTCATAGGGAAAGCCGGGGATGCGTGTTGCGCTGGAGCCCGCCGCGATGATGGCGTGATCGAAGGTGACGGTCTTGTCGCCTTCTGCGGTTGCGACGACGAGGCTGTTGGGGGTGGCGAATTTCGCTTCGCCTTGCACTACCTGCACCTTGCGCTGTTTGGCGAGCTGCTTCAGGCCGCTGGTGAGCTTGGCGATGATACTTTCTTTCCACGAACGGATTTTATCGATGTCGATTTGCGGTTTGCCGAAGGTCACGCCGTGCTGCGCCGCTTCCCCGGCTTCGTTGATGACTTTGGCGACATGCAGCAACGCCTTGGACGGGATGCAGCCGACATTCAGGCATACGCCACCGAGGCTGGCGTGGCGTTCCACCAGCACCACCTGCTTGCCGAGGTCGGCAGCGCGGAACGCGGCCGTGTAGCCGCCGGGGCCCGCGCCGAGCACCAGTACTTCGGCGTGCAGATCACCCTTGACCATATTCACCGGAACCTGCGCCTCGTGAACAGGCGGAGCCGGCTGGGAGGCTGGCGCGCTGGTAGCGGGAGCCACCGGGGTGCTGCTTTCCAGCAGCAGGATCGCGCTGCCCATGCTGATCCTGTCGCCGACCTTCAGCTTCAATTCCTTCACTACCCCCGCAGCCGGACTGGGTATGTCCATGGTGGCCTTGTCAGTTTCCATCGTGATGAGCGATTGTTCCGGCTCGACGGTGTCACCCGCCTTGACCAGCACTTCGATGACGGCGACATCCTTGAAGTTGCCGATGTCCGGTACTTTGACTTCGATGGTCTGGCTCATGTTTTTCTCCTGCAATTTTTCAGGAAGGATCCATAAAACGTACCTTGCTAACTTCTTACTTGACCATTGCCCAGCACGATGAATTTCTGCGAGGTCAGCCCTTCCAACCCGACCGGGCCGCGCGCGTGAATCTTGTCGGTGGAAATGCCGATCTCCGCACCGAGGCCGTATTCGAAGCCGTCGGCAAAGCGCGTCGAGGCGTTCACCATCACCGAACTGGAATCCACCTCGCGCAGGAAGCGCATCGCCCTGGTGTAATTCTCGGTGACGATACTGTCGGTATGCAGCGAGCCGTAGGTGTTGATATGCTCGATGGCCTCGTCCAGCCCGGCAACTACGCGCACCGCGAGGATCGGTGCGAGATATTCGGTGCGCCAGTCTTCTTCGGTGGCACTTTTCATTTGCGAAACGATCGCGCGTGCTGCAGCGTCGCCGCGCAGCTCGACATTTTTTTCGAGATAAATTTTGCACAGCGGCGGCAGCACCTTCGCGGCCACGCCTTGCGCGACCAGCAGCGTCTCCATTGCGTTGCACACGCCGTAGCGGTGCGTCTTGGCGTTGTCGGCGATGCGGATCGCTTTGTCGAGGTCGGCTTCGTCGTCGATATACACATGGCAGATGCCGTCCAAGTGCTTGATCACCGGAATGCGCGCTTCCTCGGAGATGCGCGCGATCAGGCTCTTGCCGCCGCGCGGCACGATCACGTCGACGTAATCTTTCATCGTGATCAGTTCGCCGACTGCGGCACGGTCGGCGGTGGCAATCACCTGTACGGCGGTGTCCGGCAATCCGGCGGCGCGCAGCCCGGCATGCACACAGGCCGCTATCGCCTGGTTGGAATGAATCGCCTCCGAACCGCCGCGTAGGATCGCCGCATTGCCGGATTTCAGGCACAGCCCGGCGGCATCCGCCGTGACGTTGGGGCGCGACTCGTAGATGATGCCGATCACGCCGAGCGGCACGCGCATCTTGCCGACCTGGATGCCGGAGGGGCGGTAACTCAGGCCGCTGATCTCGCCGATCGGATCGGCCAGTTGCGCGATCTGCAGCAGGCCTTCGGCCATGGCGCGCACGGTCTTCTCGGTCAGCGTCAGTCGATCCACCGAGGCGCTGTCCAGCCCGCCGGCTTTTGCTGCCGCAATATCCCTGGCATTCTCGGCGATGAG
>DASTNS010000080.1:0-4488 GCA_035720625.1 Gallionella sp.
TCCGGCTCGGCGATGCGGCTCAGGCCGGCCAGTTTCTCGCCCTTCTCCACGTTCATCAGCGTGACGCCCTGCGTGGAACGTCCCATCTCGCGAATTTCCTTGACGCGGGTGCGGATCAGCACGCCGTTGGTGCCGATCAGCATGATCTCGTCTTCCACATTCACCAGCGTCGCCGCAACCACCTTGCCATTGCGCGCCGAGGTCTGGATCGCAATCATGCCCTGCGTGCCGCGCCCGTGGCGGGTGTATTCAACGATGGGGGTGCGTTTGCCGTAGCCGTTCTCGGTGGCGGTCAGCACGCTCTGCTGCTCGTTCTCCGCGACCAGCAGCGAGATCACCTTGCCGCCCTTGGCCAGATTCATGCCGCGCACGCCGCGCGTGTCGCGCCCCATCGCGCGCACGTCGTTCTCGTCGAAACGCACCGCCTTGCCCTCATCGGAGAACAGCATCACGTCATGCGTGCCGTCGGTCAGCGCTACGCCGATCAGGAAATCGCCTTCGTCCAGCGCGATGGCGATGATGCCGGCCTTGCGCGGATTGGCGAACTGCGCGAGCGCGGTCTTCTTCACCGTGCCGTCGGCGGTGGCGAAGAACACGTACTTGTCCTCGACGAACTCGCTCACCGGCAGCACCGCATTGATCTTCTCGCCCTCTTCCAGCGGCAGCAGGTTCACGATCGGCTTGCCGCGCGAAATGCGGCTGCCCTGCGGCACTTCATAGACCTTGAGCCAGTACACGCGTCCGCGGTTGGAGAAGCACAGGATGTAATCGTGGGTGTTGGCGATGAACAGGTTGTCGATGAAGTCGTCTTCCTTGGTCGCGGTCGCCTGCTTGCCGCGCCCACCACGCTTCTGCGCGCGGTATTCGTCGAGACGTTGCGCCTTCATATAGCCGCCGTGCGACAGCGTGACCACCACATCTTCCGGTGCGATCAGGTCTTCCATGCTCATTTCCTGCGTGTGCGTGATAATCTCGCTGCGGCGTTTGTCGCCGAACTGCGCCTTCACCGCGGCCAGTTCATCGCCGATGATCTGCGTGACGCGTTCCGGCTTGGCGAGGATATCGAGCAGGTCGGCGATCTTGTCCATCACCTCGCGGTATTCGCCGACGATCTTGTCCTGCTCCAGGCCGGTCAGGCGTTGCAGGCGCAATTCCAGAATCGCCTGTGCCTGCGCATCGGAAAGATGATAGCCGCGCGCATTGCCCTTGCCCGTCAACCCGAACTCAGGCGCCAGGTCTTCGGGGCGCGATGCGTCGCTGACGCGGCTGAGCATGTCTTCCACCAGCGACGAACGCCAGGCGCGCGCCATCAGTTCGCGCTTGGCATCGGCGGGGGTCGGCGCGGCCTTGATCAGCGCGATGATCTCATCCACGTTGGACAGCGCCACCGCCAGACCTTCGAGGATATGGCCGCGTTCGCGCGCCTTGCGCAATTCGAACACGGTGCGGCGTGTGACGACTTCGCGGCGATGGCGCAGGAACGCGTCGATCACCTGCTTGAGGTTAAGCAGCTTCGGCTGGCCGTCGACGATGGCGACCATGTTGATGCCGAAGCTGTCCTGCATCTGGGTTTCCTTGTACAGCTTATTGAGGATCACGTCGGCATTCTCGCCGCGCTTCAACTCGATCACCGCGCGCATGCCGGACTTGTCCGATTCGTCACGGATTTCCGAGATGCCTTCCAGGCGCTTCTCGCGCACCATCTCGCCGATCTTCATCAGCAGATTGGCCTTATTCACCTGATAGGGCAGTTCGTCGATGATGATGGCCTGGCGCTCGCCCTTGCCGATGTCCTCGAAATGGCAGCGTGCGCGCATCACCACGCGGCCGCGCCCGGTGCGATAACCTTCCTTCACGCCGGACAGGCCATAGATGAAGCCCGCGGTCGGGAAATCCGGCGCAGGCACGTATTCGATGAGTTGCTCGATATCCAGGTCGGGATTTTTCAGCAGCGCGAGACAGGCATCCACCACCTCGTTCAGATTGTGCGGCGGGATGTTGGTCGCCATGCCCACCGCGATGCCGGAGGAACCGTTCACCAGCAGGTTGGGGAAGCGCGCCGGGAACACCAGCGGCTCGTGCTCGGAGCCGTCGTAGTTCGGCCCGAAATTGACTGTCTCCTTGTCCAGGTCGGCGAGCAGCTCATGGGCGATTTTCGCCATGCGGATTTCGGTGTAACGCATCGCCGCGGCGTTGTCGCCGTCTACCGAGCCGAAATTGCCCTGACCGTCCACCAGCGTGTAGCGCAGCGAAAAATCCTGCGCCATGCGCACAATGGTGTCGTACACCGCCGTGTCGCCGTGCGGGTGGTATTTACCGATCACGTCGCCGACGATACGCGCCGATTTCTTGTAGGCGCGATTCCAGTCGTTGGAAAGTTCGTGCATCGCGAACAGCACGCGGCGGTGCACCGGCTTCAGGCCGTCGCGCACATCCGGCAGCGCGCGTCCGACAATCACGCTCATTGCATAGTCCAGATAGGACTTGCGCATTTCTTCTTCAAGGCTGACCGGCAGGGTTTCTTTGGCGAATTTCTGTTCCATGGATTTTGTTTCGACCTAGGGCAATCGACGTATAACAAAGCGTGCATTTTAACACAGCGGCGCTACCCCAAGCCACCTGCATATGCGGTGATACCATTTGGCTGAAGCGGTAAGTTTTGTTAGAGTTCGCATCCCATTATCAATGGCTGATGCCATGACCAACGCCGACCCCACCGAACTGGAAAAATTCTCGCAACTGGCCCACAAGTGGTGGGATCCGAACAGCGAATTCAAGCCGCTGCACGACATCAACCCGCTGCGTTTGGGCTACATCGACCGCCACGCCGGTCTCGCCGGAAAAACCGTGCTGGATGTCGGCTGCGGCGGCGGAATTTTGTCGGAAAGCATGGCAGGATTGAATGCGAACGTCAGCGGCATCGACCTGTCCGACAAGGCCCTGCAAGTCGCCAAGCTGCATCTGCTGGAAAGCGGCCGGCGCGTCAATTACCGCAAGATTGCCGTGGAAGACCTCGCCGCCGAACAGCCCGGCCATTACGATGTCGTCACCTGCCTGGAAATGCTCGAACACGTGCCCGATCCGCAAAGCGTGGTTGCGGCTTGCGCGAAACTGGCCAAGCCGGGCGGCTGGGTATTCTTCTCGACGCTCAACCGCAACCCGAAATCCTACCTGCTCGCTATCCTCGGCGCGGAATATGTACTGAAACTACTGCCGCAGGGCACGCACGACTACGCCAGGTTCATCAAACCCTCCGAACTGGCAAGATTCTGCCGCAATGCGGGATTGAGCGTGACAGATATCATCGGCATGAGCTACAACCCGCTCAGCAAGGTTTATTCTTTGGGTAGCGATACGGACGTGAATTACATGATTACTTGCCGTCGTGAATAGCACCCTCTCCTGCGCTGTCGCGCTCCCCTCTCCCGCAAGCGGGAGAGGGGCTGGGGGAGAGGGGAGTGCCAAAGCCGTCCTGTTCGACCTCGACGGCACCTTCGCCGACACCGCGCCCGACCTCGCCGCCGCACTGAACCACACCCGCGCCACGCGCAAACTGCCGCCGCTGCCGCTGGATGCCGTCAGGCCGCAAGCCTCGCACGGCTCGCGCGGCCTGCTCAAGCTCGGCTTCGGCATCGAGCCGGATGCGCCGGACTACGAAGCACTGCGCGACATCTTCCTGAACCATTACGAAAACAACATCTGCGTGCATACCCGATTATTCGTCGGCATGGCGGAACTGGTTGCCGCTTTGGAACAGCGCGGTATTCAGTGGGGCATCGTCACCAACAAACCGCATTGCTATACCGTGCCACTGATGCAAGCCCTGAGTTACGCCGAACGCGCCGCCTGCCTGGTCAGCGGCGATACCTGCGCGCACGCTAAGCCGCACCCCGAACCGCTGCTCAAGGCCTGCGAACTCATCGGCGTCTCGCCCGGACAGTGTCTGTATCTCGGCGACGACCTGCGCGACATGCAAGCCGCCAACGCCGCCGCGATGCGCGGCATCATCGCCCGCTATGGCTACATCAGCGATGATGCGCAACTCGCCAGCTGGGATGCGCACGGCATTATCGACACCCCCATGGAACTTCTCGGCTATCTCGCCCTCTGAGTCTGCTACAATCTACCTCACTCGCAACGGGGAAATGCTTTTAGAACCGTAGCGAGCAAGCCAAGATGTGAGGATCCGCGCAGCGAAGACTGCGGCATATCTAATCGATAGACGAAGGATGAGCGAGCACGCGACAAAGCATAACCAGCCACTTGGTTGCCGTTTTTTGGCAGCCTAGTGGAATGGCTAGTAGTTCCATCAGATTGGCTGCGCAGTAGGTTATAAAAGCATTTCGAACCGGGGACGACTTGGCTTCGACGTGGGTTGCAAAGCAGTGTAGGGCATACCGAGGACCCGCTACCTCGTAAATCAGCTGGAAAAAACTAGTCGCAAACGACGAAAACTACGCTTTAGCCGCTTAGTCGGCTGAACCTCAC
>DASTNS010000081.1:0-45855 GCA_035720625.1 Gallionella sp.
ACCCGAGGTCACGCCGAATTCCTGTACGCGGGCGAAATACGGGGTCTGGCTGAGATCGAAATAGCCATCCTTTTCCAGTTGCTGCCACAAGCCCTTGAGGACTTTCGGATCGCGCCCGACCAGATCATAGGCGAAACGCTCAAAGTTGGAAGCCTTGGTGATGTCCATCGAAGGGCTGCTGGTGTGCAGCGTTTCCGCGCGCGGGCGGTACACGCCGGTCTTGAAAAACTCGTCGAGTACGTCGTTCTCGTTGGTCGCGACGATCAGCTTGCGGATCGGCAGCCCCATCTGGCGCGCGATGTGCCCGGCGCAGACATTGCCGAAATTGCCTGACGGCACAGCAAAGGAAATCAGCTCATCATTGGTTCTGGTCAGCGCAAAATAAGTTTTGAAATAGTAAACCGCCTGCGCGACAACCCGCGCCCAGTTGATCGAGTTGACCGTGCCGATCCGGTATTTTTCCTTGAAAGCCAGATCATTCGACACGGCTTTCACCATGCCCTGGCAGGCATCGAATGGCGCAGTGACGGCGATGTTGAAGATATTCGGGTCTTGCAGCGAGTACATCTGCGCGGTCTGGAACGGGCTCATCTTGCCGAGCGGCGACAGCATGAACACACGGATGCCGCGCTTGCCGCGCATCGCGTATTCCGCCGCAGAGCCGGTGTCGCCGGAAGTGCCGCCGAGGATGTTCAGTTCGGCGCGGTCTTTGGCCAGCGCATACTCGAACAGGTTGCCGAGCAACTGCATCGCCACATCCTTGAACGCCAGCGTCGGGCCGCAGGACAGACCGAGGATGTGCAGGCCGGGTTCCAGTGTATTGAGCGGCGTGATTTCCTCGCTGCCGAAAGTTTTGGCGGTGTAAGTCTTGTTAATGATAGCCTTGAGATCATCCGCCGGGATGTCGGTGGCGAAGCGGCTGATCACCTCGAACGCCAGCTCGCGGTAATTCATGCCGCGCATCGCCGCAAATTCAGCTTTGCTCAGCTTTGGATAATGATCGGGAACCGCCAGCCCGCCGTCGTCGGCCAAACCGCCGAGCAGGATGTCGGTAAAGAATTTTGCGGCCATGCCGCCGCGGGTGCTGGTGTAATTCATTTCATAAAACCTTTTGTTTCGTCATTCCCACGAAAGGGATATCTAAAATTTATAGCGGAACTCGGTAGTTATCACTAGCTACCGATTTTTTGCTCCATTGTTAAAGAATAGAGACGAATTGAGATAGAGCTATCTGATTCAATCAAGAAGATCCTTGATGAACCGGTCTGTGAACTATTAACAATCTTTGCTTTGAGTAATCCGGATATTTTGATTACAGTGGACTGATTACCTTTACATTCGCTCATGAGTTTCTGAAATAGAATCTGATCTAGCCCAAGATCGCAGCATACCTCTTGCCCTTCATAGTACCCAATTCGTGCGCGCCCTATTTCATCGCCAATATTCTGATCTTGAACAAAAGGCACACCCTGTATTCCTGCGATCTTTACTTGTTCACTATTAAATTTGGCAATATCTACAACCTGCAACGTAGTCAATGATAAGTTACACAAATTGCCATTTTCATATACAGCAAAACTACTTGCAGTATTTCTATCATCGCCAAATCCATCTAAACGCCTTGAAATAAAATCAGTAATTGCAAAAACAAGCTGATAATATTGCTCATCACTACCATTTGCGTACCAACGAATAGCAGTAGGTGTAGCGCGAAAATCTAAATGCGTTACGACCTCAATAAAGCTTGGTTGTTGACTCATCAGTTATCTCCCCACGCCAACCAGTCTATAGGTTGGGTAGCGTAACCCAACAATTCATTTATGCAAAAGTCGCACAGAGAAACCCAACCAACCGGATGGTTTGTTGGGTTACGCCGCAAGCGGCTAACCCAACCTACATTGCTGTTCTTAGCCAAGTTGCTCCAAACGCAAGCGCGTCACCTTGCCCGCCACCACCGGCAGCGCTTCCATTTTTGCAATCGCCGCGTTGATGCGCTTCTCGCGCGTCTGGTGGGTGAGCAGGATCAGGTCGGTCTGGTCTTCACCTTCGCCGGGTTCTTTCTGGATCACCGCGTCGATGGAAATCTGTTCGTCGGCGAGGATGCGCGTGATGTCGGCCAGCACGCCCGGCTTGTCCTGCACGCGCAGCCGCAGGTAGTAGCTGGTGGTGACCTCGTCCATCGGCAGAATCGGCAAATCGGACAATTGGTCAGGCTGGAACGCCAGATGCGGAACGCGGTGTTCCGGGTCGGCGGTGTGCATGCGCGTCACGTCGACCAGGTCGGCGATCACCGCGCTGGCGGTGGGCTCCGCGCCCGCGCCCTTGCCGTAATACAGCGTCGAGCCGACCGCGTCGCCCTGCACCAGCACTGCGTTCATCGCGCCTTCCACGTTGGCGATCAGGCGCTTAGCCGGAATCAGCGTCGGATGCACGCGCAGCTCCACCCCTTCAGGCGTGCGCTTCGCGATGCCGAGCAGCTTGATGCGATAGCCGAGCTGTTCGGCGTAGCGGATGTCGGTCGCATCCAGCTTGCTGATCCCCTCGATGTACGCCTTGTCGAACTGCATCGGGATGCCGAACGCGAGGGCAGAAAGAATGGTGATCTTGTGCGCTGCATCCACGCCTTCGATGTCGAAGGTCGGGTCGGCCTCGGCGTAGCCCAGGCGCTGTGCCTCTTTCAGCACGGTGTCGAAGCTCAGTCCCTTGTCGCGCATTTCGGACAGGATAAAATTGGTCGTGCCGTTGATGATTCCGGCGATCCACTGGATGCGGTTTGCGCTCAGGCCTTCGCGCAACGCCTTGATGATCGGGATGCCGCCCGCGACTGCCGCCTCGAACGCGACCATCACGTCCCTGTCCTGCGCCGCCTTGAAAATCTCGTTGCCGTGCGTCGCGAGCAAGGCCTTGTTGGCGGTGACCACATGCTTGCCGTTTGCTATCGCTTTCAGCACCAGCTCTTTCGCCACGCCATAACCGCCGATCAGTTCGACGACGATATCCACTTCCGGATCGCTCACCACCGAAAACGCATCGTCGGTGATGCGGCAGGCACTGCCGGTGACCTGCTTCGCCAGTTCCAGATTCTTGTCCGCCACCACGGTGATGCGGATCGGGCGCCCGGCACGGCGCGCAATCTCTTCCGCGTTGCGCCGCAGCACGGTGAAAGTACCGCCACCGACGGTACCGATACCGATGAGCCCTACGTTGATTGGTTTAATGCTCATTTTCTTTTCCATTAATTCGTGCCGTGTTTCTTGCGGTAATTTTCCAGGAAACGCGCGATGCGCCCGATTGCCTCGACCAGGTCATCCACATTCGGCAGGAACACCACGCGGATATGATCGGGATGTATCCAGTTGAAGCCGCTGCCCTGCACTACCAGCACCTTCTCGGTTTCCAGCAGTTCGAGGATGAATTTCTGGTCATCCTCGATCGGATAAATCTTCGGATCGAAGCGTGGGAACAGATATAGCGCAGCCTTCGGCTTGACGCAGGTCACGCCGGGAATCGCGGTAAGCAGCTTGTAAGCCAGATCGCGCTGCTTGCACAGCCGCCCGGTCGGTGCGACCAGGTCATTGATGCTCTGGTAGCCGCCCAGCGCAGTCTGGATCGCGAACTGTCCCGGCACATTGGAGCACAAGCGCATCGAAGCCAGAATGGTCAGCCCGTTGATGTAATCCTGCGCATGTTTTTTCTCGCCGGATACCACCATCCAGCCAGCACGGTAACCACAGGCGCGGTAGTTCTTCGACAGGCCATTCATCGTAATGAACAGGATATCGTCGGCCAGCGAGGCAATCGAGGTGTGCGTCGCACCGTCGTACAACATCTTGTCGTAAATCTCGTCGGCAAAAATAATCAGCTCGTGTTCGCGCGCAATCTGCACCACCTCGTGCAACAGCTCGTCGGAGTACAACGCGCCGGTCGGATTGTTCGGATTGATGATGACGATGGCGCGCGTATTCGGTGTAATCTTGCTGCGTATGTCGGCGAGATCCGGCATCCACTCGTTCTGCTCGTCGCATAAGTAATGGCGCGGCGTGCCGCCCGCCAATGTGACCGCCGCCGTCCACAGCGGGTAATCCGGCGCGGGCACCAGCACCTCGTCGCCGGTGTTGAGCAGCCCCTGCATCGCCATCACGATCAGTTCCGATGCGCCATTGCCAATGTAAATATCCTCCAGCCCGACACCCCTGATGTTCTTCGACTGGCAATAATGCATGATCGCCTTGCGCGCCGCGAACATGCCCTTGGAATCGGAATAGCCGGACGAATTCGGCATGTTGAGGATCACGTCCTGCTGAATTTCTTCCGGCGCCTCGAAGCCGAACGGCGCAAGATTGCCGATGTTCAGCTTGATGATGCGCTGCCCCTCTTCCTCCATCTGCTTGGCGCGTTCCATCACCGGCCCGCGAATGTCGTAGCACACGTTGGAAAGCTTGGTCGATTTCAATATTGGCTTCACGGTTCACCTGTTTATCCGGAATGCTGCCCGGTACGCTCATCTATCGCTCAATGATAGAATCCGGCATAAAGCAGCAAGGGGCGCGATTTTACCTGCGCCGCCCCTGCACAGCAAATGGAGAAAGTCTTTGAAACTGCATCTGGCCAATCTCGGCGACACCAAGCTATTCACCGCATACGGTACGGATCATGTCATGGTCAACGGCGAGCGCCATGGCCGCAGCATCGTAGTGCTGGCGGAAGAAGTGCACAGCGATTGGGATGCCGCCGGTTTCGATGCACTGGACGAAACCCATTTCGCCTATTTCCTCGCATTCAAACCGGACGTATTGTTGCTCGGCACCGGCGCACAACAACGCTTCCCGCACCCGCGCCTGTACCGCGTGTTGACCGATGCGGGCATCGGCGTGGAATGTATGGCCACCCCGGCGGCGTGCCGCACCTATAACATACTGGCAGCGGAAGATCGCAAGGTGGTCGCGGCAATTTTAATTTGAACTGTAGAGGCGCGATTTATCGCGCCCTCCCAATAAATTCAGGGCGTGATGAATCGCGCCCCTACAAACAATCTATGAGCCAATCCCTGAAAAACGTCATCCGCCAAGCCGAGCAGATCATTCTCGGCAAGCCGCAGCAGATCCGCCTCGCGCTCGCCTGCCTGCTGGCGCGCGGCCATCTGCTCATCGAAGACCTACCCGGCATCGGCAAGACCACGCTGGCGCAAGTGCTGGCGCGCACGCTGGACTTGCAGTTCCGGCGCATCCAGTTCACCAGCGACCTGCTGCCCGCCGACATCCTCGGCGTGTCGGTATACCAGCGCGCCGGTTCGGATTCGGCAAGCGGCAGGTTCGAATTTCATCCCGGCCCGATTTTCGCGCAAATGATTCTCGCGGACGAAGTAAACCGCGCCACGCCCAAGGCGCAGAGCGCATTGCTGGAAGCGATGGAAGAGCAGCAGGTGACCATCGAAGGCACGACGCGCCCGCTGCCTGCGCCGTTCTTTGTCATCGCCACGCAAAACCCGCTGCACCAGATCGGCACCTTCCCGCTGCCGGAATCGCAGCTGGACCGTTTCCTGATGCGCATCCAGATGGGCTATCCCGACGCGCAGGCTGAGCGCGGCCTGCTGTCCGGCGTGGACCGGCGCGAGATCATCGCCCATCTCAGCCCGCAAATGGAAAGCGCGGAGCTGCTCACGCTGCAACAGCGCGTCAGGCAGATATTCGTCTCCCCTGCGCTGCTCGACTACCTTCAGGCCATCCTGCGCCATACGCGCGAAACGGCGCGTTATACGCACGGCCTCAGCCCGCGCGCCGGGCTTGCGCTGCTCTCCGCCACGCGCGCCTGGGCATTGCTCGACGAACGCGACGCGGTCATTCCGGAAGACGTACAGGCGGTTTTGTCCGGCGTGGTCAGCCACCGCCTGCAGGCGGTCGGCGAATACCAGAAACAAAACAGCGATACGCTGGCGCGCGAATTGATCGAGGCGGTAGCCATTCCGTAACCCCGTGCTCGACGCACTCAAACAACGCTTCCGCATCTGGCTATTCCGGCCGAAGATAGAAAGCGGAACCATCACCCTCACGCAGCGCCGCATCTTTATCCTGCCCACCCGACAAGGCCTGGCACTGGCCTTCGTGCTGGTGCTGATGCTGCTCGGCGACATCAACTACAACCTCAGCCTCGGCTACGTACTGACTTTTTCGCTGACGATGATGGCAGTGATGTCCATGCTGCACGCCTTCCGCAATCTCGCACATCTGAATATCCGCGCCGGCCATGCCGATGCCGTGTTCAGCGGCGGGACTGCACGATTTGTGCTGCACTTCCGCAATCACGGCAAGCTGCCGCGCTACCAATTGTGCCTGCACGACGACAATGGCAACGCGGTCCGTTTCGATGTGCCCGCGCAGCAGGACAGCGAAGTCGCATTCCATATGCCCGCCGCGCAACGCGGCTGGCTGGCCTTGGGTAAACTGATGCTGTACACCGAATTCCCGCTCGGCCTGTTCCATGCCTGGTCGTACCTGCATTTCGACACGCGCTGCCTGGTTTACCCCAAGCCCATGTCCGGCGCGCCGCTGCCGTCGGGCGGCGCGCCGGACGGTGCGGGCAAGCGCAGCATCACCGGCGATGACGACTTCAGCGGGTTGCGCAGCTATGTGGCGGGCGACGCCCTGCCGCGTATCGCCTGGAAAGCATTTGCGCGCGAACAGGGCTTGCAGGTCAAGCAATTTTCCACGCAGGCTGGCGAAGAATTGTGGCTGGATATCGCCGACGCACCCGACCGCAACGACGAGGACAAACTGACACGCATGACGCGCTGGGTGCTGGATGCCGAGGCGCAAGGATTGCGTTACGGGCTGCGCCTGCCGGATGGAGAATTGCCCGCCAGCAGCGGCACGGCACATCGCGACGAATGCCTGCGCCGGATTGCATTATTCAATTTGCCGCAGCAGATGCAGTTATGAGCCTAAATTCGGCAGTTAGCGGAAAAACTTCATGGCTTCATGCTATTGGGTTGCACTTGCAGGTGCGAAACCGCCAACTATTTTTTCCAGAATGAACAAATCCCTCATCTACGGCCTGTTGTTGTCCATCCTGATGGTCACCGCACCCCATGCCGACCACCTGCCGCTGTGGGTCAGCGCCTTGTGCGCCGCCCTGCTGGTGTGGCGCGCCTACCTGACCTACAGCGACAACCCGCTGCCGAAACGCTGGCTGCTACTGGCGATCACCTTCGCCAGCGTGGGCGGCATCCTGATCAGCTTCCACACACTGTTCGGGCGCGAGGTCGGCGTCACGCTGCTGATCCTGCTCACCATGCTGAAATTCATGGAGTTGCGCAGCCCGCGCGATGCGGCGGCGCTGGTGTATCTCGCCTGTTTCATCATCATCACCAACTTTTTCTACTCGCAGAGCATTCCCACTGCGCTGTACATGCTCGCCACCCTGCTGGTCATCGTCACAACGTGGGTGCATTTGCATGCGCAAACCATCGCGCTCAAGCCCCGCTCGCGCATCGCGGCAACCCTGCTGCTGCAAGCCATTCCGCTGACGCTGGTGCTGTTCATCCTGTTCCCGCGCGTGCAAGGCCCGCTGTGGGGCTTGCCGCAAGACGCCTTCGCCAGCAGCGGGCTGGACGACAAGATGGCGCCGGGCAGTTTGAGCCGCCTGATCCTGTCGGATGAAGTCGCGTTCCGCGTCAGCTACGCAGACAAGCCGCCGCGTCGCGAGCAAATGTACTGGCGCGGGCCGGTGCTGTGGCATTTCGATGGGCGCACCTGGACATCCGGCAAGACCGCGTTCGGCGCCGCTCCGCAATTCACCGAAACCGAACAGGCAATCGATTACAGCGTCACGCTGGAACCGCACAACAAAACCTGGCTGTTTGCGCTCGATGTACCCGACAGAATTTCTGTGCCCGCCAATCTCACCTACGATTTCCAGGTAGTACAAAAAGAGCCGGTGAAGGCGCGGCTGCGCTACGAGGCGCGCTCCCATCTCGGCTATCACGCCAACCTGCGCGAAGCAGAGCGGCAAATCCAGCGTGCCCTGCAACTGCCGCCATCGCTCAATCCGCAAGCTCTGCAGCTTGCCACAAATTGGCGTGCCAACGGCGCGAACGATGCCGCCGTAGTGCGCGCCGCCCTCGCCTATTTCAACCAGCAGAATTTTCAGTACACGCTGGAACCGCCGCCGCTCGGCATTCATGGCGTGGATGATTTCCTATTTGAAACCCGGCAGGGATTCTGCGAGCACTACGCCTCGGCCTTCGTATTTTTGATGCGCGCCGCGCACATTCCGGCGCGCGTCGTAACCGGCTATCAGGGCGGCGAATTCAATGCGGTAGGCAACTACTACATCGTGCGCCAGTCCGATGCGCACGCCTGGGCGGAAGTGTGGCTGGCCGGGCTGGGCTGGGTGCGCATCGACCCGACCGCGGCGATCGCCCCGGCGCGCGTCGAACGCGGCCTGTCCGCCGCCGTAGCAAACAATGCCGCCCTGCCGTTCATGGCACGCAACCCGCCGCAGTGGCTGCGCAACCTGCGCCTGAACTGGGACACGCTGGCCAACCGGTGGAACCAGTGGGTGCTGGGCTACAACAGCGAACGCCAGTTCGCTTTCCTGACCCGTCTCGGCATGGAATCCGTCACCTGGCAAAAAATGGCGCTCAACATGGTAGCTGGCGTGGGTCTGCTGGTCGCGCTGTTTGCACTGCTCATGCTGCGCCACCTGTTCAAACGCCAACCGGATAAGGTGCAAGCGGCATGGCTCAAACTGTGCCGCAAATTGGCGAAAGCCGGCCTGCCACGCGCCGCGCACGAAGGCGCGCAGGACTACGCCGCACGCATCGCCGCCGCGCGCCCCGATCTTGCCGAAACGATGCGCGACATTGCCGCGCGCTACAGCACATTGCGCTATGGCACGGCTCAAGACAAACAGGTGCAACAGGAATTTCTGCGACGTACTGCTGCTTTGAAAACCTGACAGGGTATAATTCGCGCCACTTTTTAGGATTTTTGCCACCGATATGCTCATCACCCGACGCTTGGAATTCGATGCCGGACACCGCATCCCCAACCATAGCAGCCAGTGCAGGCATCTGCACGGGCATCGCTACGCCATCGAGATCACCCTGTCCGGCGACATCATCACAACAGAAGGACAACCCGAACAAGGCATGGTGATGGACTTCTCCGATGTGAAGCGCATCGCCAATGAAAAGCTGGTTGACGCATGGGACCACGCCTTCCTGACATATCGTGGCGACCGCGCGGTGTGCGATTTTCTCGCCGGCCTGCCGGAGCACAAGACTGTCATCCTCGATGCCGTCCCGACCGCCGAAAATCTCGCGCAAATCGCATTCAACATTCTCGATTCCGCTTACCGGGACACTTACGACAACCGCCTGCGCCTCGAACAAGTGCGCATCTACGAAACCCCAAACAACTGGGCGGACTGCGTGCGCGCCGCGAACCATTATTAAACCGACACTAATTATCTTTCCACTTACCCGCTCTGGCTGAGTCCGGCAAGGCAGGTGATATGGAAGCACTAACGCTGCTGTTGCCCAGGTTCGAGCAGGAGCTGGCGAGTGTTGAAGATTATCTTGAGGGGTATTGAACCCGGATTATCCGCTGGTCGCAGATCTATACGCTGAATAAAGAGGAATGGAAATGCAAGTCCGCAAGATCTTTCGTACCGTTCGGCCATTCATCTCGGCACTGGCTGTCATTGCTACGGCAGCGTTACTCGTTTCTGCGATTTACTATACCGAGCTTGGCCCGCAATGGATCACGTTTTTGGCCGGGATTCTTGTAGCAGCGATACTCGCGGAGGCAACCCGCCTGTCGCGTGCAGAGTGGGTTGTTATGCGCCGCACGGCGCAACTGTCGTCATTAAAAGACAAGTTCGACCGCGAAACACAACTTCGCAAAAGAGCCGAAGAGGCGATGGCCGCCAGCAAACCTAGGCTGCATTTGATCGACGAGGTATTGCCGACCATGGTTGCGCTCATAGATGTCGAGGGACGGTGCCAATACCACAACCGGGCATTTATGGACTGGTTGCGCCTGCGACCTGAACAGGTTCATGGCCGGCACATGCGCGAAGTACTGGGTGCCAAGATCTACCAGGAAACAGCGACCGCAGTCCGTCAATCCCTGGACGGACATCCTGTGCATTATGAACGGACGCAGAAGATGCCGGATGGCGCGGTCTACCGGTTGTCCGTTGAACACATCCCACAATTTGGCGAGGATGGCAAAGTTACCGGGTTCTATATGTTGATTAAGGACATCACAGTACCCGGTGATGTGCGCATATCCACAAGCCCAGGGCGTGCCGGTAACGACATCGTTGCGCCGGCTTTCGTTCAGGATGGGAAGGCTGGTCAAGCCATGGTTGTTGAATCCACCACCGAACAAATTGCCCATCAAAAAAAGGTCAGCAGCCAGATTATGGCGGCAATCGAGAAGGACGAATTTCGCCTGTTTTGCCAACTGATTACCCCTTTGGCAGTTGATTCCGTCGAAGCCGAACACTACGAGATTCTGGTTCGGCTGATGGAAGAAGAGGAAGGCATGATGCCGCCGGGGGAGTTTTTTCCGCTTGCCGAGAAATATGGCCTCATGCCACATTTGGACCGGTGGGTTGTGCAACACGTCACGGAATGGGCTTCCCGTCAAAATTCACTGGATAAAAAACGGGACAGCTCAATGTTCTTCATCAATGTGTCGAACGCGACGATGGGCGACCCCGGCTTCCCGGAATTCCTGCAATTGACGCTGCTGGAATACAGCGTGCCCGGTACCGCCCTGTGCTTTGAGATACCGGACTCGGAACTTGCCTCAAGAACTTCGGTGGTTGCCGAATTTGCGCGGCGGGTCAGACAATGTGGTTGTCGTGTTGCGATCAGCGGCTTCGGTCGGGACCGGATCTTATTCGACCTGATTCGGGGCTTCCAGGTGGAGTTTTTGAAAATAGATGGCAGCGTCATTTTCGATATCCTGCGCGATCCTATGGATCTCGCCAAAGCAACGGCCATAAACCAAGTAGCAAAAAAGATCGGCGTAAAAACTGTTGCGGAACTAGTGGAGAGCGAAGAAACCATCGCAAAGCTAAGAGAAATTGGCATTGATTTTGCGCAGGGTTTTGGAATTTCGCGACCGCGACCTCTGGCAGCGTAAGCTCCAGAATTCCAATGTTTGCCACGTTTTGGGCGTTTTTCTGGACACACTGCGTGCCTTGGTTCAAAATGCGCGGCCTCGGAGGGCTGGCAGAGCGGTTGAATGCACCAGTCTTGAAAACTGGCAAGGGTTTGCGCCCTTCGTGAGTTCGAATCTCACGCCCTCCGCCAAGACCAAGTTTTAACCAGTCTCAAATAATCTCACAAACCCGCACTGCATATAGCTTTAGCGGGTTTTTTATTGCTCAATTGGTATCAAGTACGCTCACTGAAGCTTGAATTTTAGCTTTGTGGGAAAATGCACACTATTGGCATGATCTTGATTCAAGAAAATCCATGACACGCCCCGATTTTCTGCCGGGATAATCCGGCAACCGGCCCGATGATGAAGCTCATATAGGCGAATGGCACAACCATCACGCAGGAAAATCATTTCCCCGCTGCAGCGCGGATGGGCAAGTGTGCGCTCGATGCAGGAAACCCAGCGCCTGTATATCTATAACGAGCTTTCCCACGCGCGCGGCCTGATCCCGATTCTGATGAAGCGCCGCAATGGCGGGCAATGGAGCAAAGAAGAACGCAAGCTATTGCTGCGTGACTTACGTGCCCTGTCCAACCTGAGCCCTTACCTGATCCCGATCCTCATGCCCGGCGGCGTTTTGATGCTCCCGCTGCTTGCCTGGTGGCTAGATCGCCGCTGCAAGAGGCGGGAAAACAAGGCAAACCGGTAAGAGCCCATTTCAGGGCCGACAGCGCACTCCATATTCACGATTGAAACTTTCCCGGTATTTCGTTAGTCTTATGCCCGCTGCTGTTTAACGATTAACCTGGGAGACCCTACATGCAATACCAGACCGCAACGCAAGCCGGCACACTCGCAACCGAACAGAACAAGGTTCTACGCAACACCTACATGATGCTGGCGCTGACCATGATCCCGACGGTGATTGGCGCGTTTATCGGCGTGTCGATGAATTTCTCGTTCATGGCGGAACATCCGATCATGTCCTCGCTGCTGATGTTCGGCGCGATGATGGGCATGCTGTTCGCCGTCACTGCGCTGCGCAACAGCGTGTGGGGCATCGCCGCCCTGCTCGGCTTCACCCTCCTGGCAGGCGTGTTCCTCGGCCCGATCCTGCAAGTTGCATTGCACCTGAAGAACGGCGCGCAACTGGTCGGCATGGCCGCAGGCGGTACCGGCATCATCTTCTTCTCGCTGGCGACCGTCGCCACTGTGACCAAAAAGGATTTCAGCTTCATGGGCAAGTTCCTGTTCATCGGGCTGATCCTGCTGATCGTCGCATCGCTGGCCAATATCTTCCTGGCTATCCCCGCGCTGGCGCTGACCATCTCGGCGATTGCCGTGCTGATCTTCTCCGCCTACATCCTGTTCGATGTCAGCCGAATCGTGCACGGTGGCGAAACCAACTATGTGATGGCAACGCTGGCACTGTACATGGACATCTATAACCTGTTCATCAACCTGCTTAGCCTGCTGATGGCATTCAGCGGCGAGCGGGATTAACTCAAACATGCTTCAGCAAAAAGGCGACCAATTGGCCGCCTTTTTTACACCGTCACTCCGGCCTGCGCAGCCTGCATAGGGTGGAACGCATAGCGGTTCCGCCGCATGGCTTCCTATTGGCGAAACGCCCCTGCGGGGCTTCTGCCCTACATTTTCTCGAATACTGCAATCGACTCCACATGCGAAGTCTGCGGGAACATGTTCATCACGCCCGCCGCCTTGAGTGCGTAGCCTTTCACCTGCACCAACACTTCCGCGTCACGCGCCAGCGTGGCGGGATTGCAACTCACATAGACGATGCGTCTCGGTGCAATCTCCGGAGTGATGACCTTCACCAACTCCATCGCACCGTCGCGCGGCGGGTCGACTAGCCATTTATCGAAATGTCCAAGCTGAACGAGAGCCGTCTCATCCATCTCGAACAGGTTCATCGCCCGGAATTCGGTGTTGTCCGACAGGCCGTTGTGTGCGGCGTTCTGCGCGGCGCGTTTCACCAGCGCGGCGCTGCCTTCGATACCCAGCACTTGCGCGCCGCTGCGTGCGATGGGCAGCGTGAAGTTGCCCAAGCCGCAGAAGAAATCGGCGATGCGCTCGCCCGGTTGCGGATCGAGCAGCCGGATCGCGCGATGCACCATCACGCGGTTAAGCTGGTGATTGACCTGCGTGAATTCGATCGGCGCGAACGGCATCTCGATACCGAATTCGGGGAGGGTGTAGGTGAGTGGCGGTGCGGCCGGCGGGTGGAACGGCACGACCGTCTCCGGTCCCTTGGTTTGCAGCCAGAGCTGGATGGCGTGCGCATCCGCGAAGGCGCGCAGCGCCACCTCGTCACTCGCGGTGAGCGGTTCCATGATGCGCAGCACCAGCACGTCCACGTTGTCGCCGCAGGCCACCTCGATCTGCGGCAAACGCTCGCGGATCGAAAGACCTTCGATCAATTGCGCCAGCAAGGGAATCAATTTGGATATCTTCGGCGGCAGGATTTCGCAACGCGACATGTCCGCCACGTAGCTGCTGCGCTTCTCGTGAAAGCCGACCAGCGTCTTGCCTTTTTTCAGCACATGGCGCACCGACAGGCGCGCGCGCTGGCGGTAGCCCCAAAGTAATCCATGTATCGGCGGCAGAATGGCCTCCGGTTCGACCTTGCCGATGCGTGCCAGGTTGTCTTCGAGGATGCGCTGCTTGGCAGCGACCTGTGCGCGCGGCTCCAGATGCTGCATCGAGCAGCCGCCGCACACGCCGAAATGGATGCATCTCGGCTCGACGCGCATATAGGACGGCTTGAGGATATCCATCACCTGCGCCATCTCGAAGCTGGGCTTCTTGCGATAAGAGGCATAAGTGACGCGCTCGCCGGGCAGCGCGCCCTCGATGAAAATCACCTTGCCGTCGGCATGCGCGATACCGCGACCTTCCTGGTCGAGGGATTCAATTGTCACTCTATTTTCTGCAACCATATGTTTAATTCCATTTCTGTAGGGGCGCGATTCATCGCGCCCTGATCTATTCCTGCATCAAAAAAGGGCGCGATGAATCGCGCCCCTACGATAATTCAAACCATTAGATTTTCTGCGCAGGCCACTGCGCGAGGAATTCGCGCCAGTGCGGTTCATCGGATTTGGCGAGCGTGCTGCACACCAGTTCGCATTCCTGCTCGTAGCGCGCTTTGGTGAACTGGCCGCGCATCAACTGGAAGCGCGCGAACACCAGATACGTGTTCACCACGTCGGTCTCGCAGTAGTTGCGGATCTCGGCGAGCCTGCCCTGCTGGTATGCCCCCCACACCTTGCTGCCGTCCATGCCCAGCTTGCCGGGGAAGCCGATCAGTTTGGCCAGTTCGTCGAGCGGCGCATTGGCGCGCCCGGTGTACAGCGCGAGCAGGTCCATGAGGTCAAGATGGCGCGTATGGTAGCGGCTGATGTAGTTGTTCCACTTGAAGTCGCGGTCGTCCTCGCCCATGTCCCAGTAGCGCGGGCACTGCACACCATGGATCAGGCCGCGGTAGTGCAGCACCGGCAGGTCGAAGCCCCCGCCATTCCAGCTCACCAGTTGCGGCGTGTATTTTTCGATGCCGTCGAAGAAGCGCTTGATGAGGCTGGCTTCGTCCTCGTCCGGTTCGCCCAGCGACCAGACCTTGAAGCTGTCACCCTCGCGCAGCACGCAGGAGATCGCCGCAACGCGTTGCAGATGATGCGGCAGGAAATCGCTGCCGGTTTTCTGGCGGCGCAACTGGAAGGCCATCTCCGCCACTTCCGTATCGCTCACTGCATTGTCTAGCTCATGCAGCGCGCGCAGCCCGGCGATGTCGGGAATGGTTTCGATGTCGAAGACGAGAGTTGGGTTCATCTGCATAAAGGGCAACTAAAAATTCAAATTTCTAAGCCAGACGCGGCGTGCAAGAAAAATCGCAGCACCGCATATGGGCAATATGTAAGCAAGATTTTTTGAGCGCAACAAAGTATGGCGACGAAATTTGGGTTTTGAGTGCCCTTTTATTTCTGCTTCCAGACACCGCCGCTCTGCACCCACCAACCCGGCTGGGCGCGCTGTATCCACCGTTGCGCGAAGGTGCTGCGGATTTCCGCCTGCCATTCCGGATGGCCGTTGGCATTGGCGATTTCGGCATACAGCGCATTGCGGTCCTGGTTCTCGGCGGCCACCAGCGCATTCACTGCCTGGCGCTGCGCCAGCGGCACGGCACCGGCGTCGCGCAGCGCAACCATGCCGTCCGCCGTCAGCCCCACCGCGCCGCTGTTGTAGTAGGCGGCAAGCTGCGCATGGCGCGCCTGCATGCTCTGCTTGATGGTGTTCACACCCGGAGTATTGACTTCAAGATCGGCGGCGGCGAATACATTCAGCGCAGCAGTCAGCGCAACGATTGCAACAAATAATTTAATCAGGGCGTTCATTTTGTCTCCTTCGCGGCAGGTTGGTTTACGGTGGGTTTATCCGCCTTTTGGGTTTGCCACACTTCCTCGATGATCTTGTCCGCCGCTTTTTCGGCGGCTGCGGCGGGGAAATAAATATTGATGGTGACGCAGGCGCTCAGCGCAAAAGCTGCGAGCGGCATGATGATCCGGATTTTGCAGAAACTCACTTCGTTCGTTTTCTTCATAGTTGCTCCTTTATTTGATGACGGCCTGCATATTGCCCTGTGTCACGCGCTTCAGGCGCATAATCAGTTCGCCCCACGAAACGTTGCGATTGTAGCCCATCACGGTGATTGCCGGAATGCCGCCGCCCCTGACGATGGCGTAAGCCCCACCGTTACCGTCATCCACGCCGCCCATCGCGCACACGCCGTTGCGCAGCATGCAGCTCCAGCCGATGCGGTCGTAGCCGAAATTCTCGAAGAAGCGCAGATAGCTGCGCTGGATGGCTGCCGCCGCGCCCGCTCCGCCCAGCGCGGAGATGTTCTGCACCGCTTTTTGACTGATCTTTTTGGGATAGTTTCCGGCGCTGCTGAATATGCGCGCATCGAAGCGCGCCGGCTGCCAGTTCTGCAACTCCAGGTTGTTCACGTCTACATCGATGCGTCCCTGCATGTTGCCGAACGAAAAAGCGCGCGTCAGCAGATCAAGATCGAGTTCGCGCATATTCAGGTTGCCGGACAGGCGCGGCGCACGCCCGAACGGATCAATCAATTTAAGTTGCGTCGCCACCACCGTGCCATCGAATACGTTGAACAGCAGCGCGCCATCCACGTTGATTTCATCGCCGTCATAGCTGACCCTGGGAATGCGCCCCGCCAACGTGCCGAGCATCTTCGGCCAGCCCGCCGCCTGGCTGAATTGCTCCATCGAAATGCGACTGAGCGAGGCGGCGAATTGCCAATGCCACGCTGCATCTTTGCGATGCAGCCTGAAATCGCGCAACTCGAGCTTGCCATCCAGCACCGGCAAAACACCCTGCGCCACGTCGAATTCCATGCCGCGCATCTGCACCGCCCACTGCCCGCTGCCCAGCGGCACGCCGAGCAGCGCACCGCCGGCGAAAGCGATGTTGGCGGTGCGCGGCGCATCCGCCTGCCAGTCGATCTCGCTGTTCACGCCAAGCAGCGCAAAACGCCGTTCCGCGTCGGCGATGCCCGCATCGCGCAAGGCCAGGCGCAGCGATTGCATCGCACCGTCGCGATATTGCCAATCCACATCGGCATGGCCGTACAAGGATGATTCGGCCAGCGCGCCCTTGTCCAGGAACGGCTTGATGTAATCGGCAAACAACCTTTCCAGCGCAAGGTTGTCGCCGTGTGCCGTGCATTCCGCCAACACGCCCTGCTTCATGTCCCAAAGCGCCGCAACTTGCACGCGCCCGGTTTCCGGCAGGTCGACCGTGGCCTGTTCGATCTTCAGCGATGTGCCGTCAAAGCTGCCGGATGCGCTAATCTTATGCCCACCGCGCAGATACAACGGCTGCCAGAATATCTCGCCGGACTGCCACGCGATATTGCCTTGCCAGGTCCAGAGGGCAGCCTTGCGCGCAGCCGCGAACTTGATTGTCCCGCGCAGTTTTTCCGCCGCATGCAAGCCGCTCGCATCGCTGAATCCCGCATCGGCCAACTGTACGTCGGCATTGAATGCATCCGTGCCAAACGCGCTGCCGCTGATGCGCAATATGCCGTCCAACTTGCCCTGGGTGGGCAACGGCATGGCTGCTGGAAGAAAAATCGCGAGTTGCTTGCCCGGCACATTGCGCAACTGCGCGGAAATTTGCCAGCTGCCGGTATCAAAGTGGTAATCGAATTCCAGGGTCATGCCCGGCAGTTGCGCGAGGCTGCCGCCGTGACAGCTCAGGCTTGCCGTGGAAAGCGCGAAACTCGCACAGTGGAGATGCACGTTGCGCAGGCCGCGCTGTTGCACATGCAACTCGGCGATGCGCAAATCCGCCGAGCCGTCCTCCGGCAGGGTCAGCGTAATGCCGCGCACGGTGAAATCCGGGGCGACGATGTCGGCAACGCTCAGGGAAAACTCCGCGGCCTCGGCTATAGATGAGAACAACAACATATACAGCGCGGTCTGCACGCACCGGCCGAGTTGTTTCTGGAAATGAGTCACTGCCCGAAACATTCCATGCGCCCTATCCTGCCAGATTGCAGAACACCGTTACCTCTCGCAACAAAAAATCCCGGGTCGTCCCGGGATTTCGTTTCAATCAACCCGCTGCGTTACGCGAAGTTCTTGGCCACGAACTCCCAGTTCACCAGATTATTGAGAAAGGTCTCGACATACTTTGGGCGCAGGTTGCGGTAATCGATATAGTAGGCGTGCTCCCACACGTCCACGCACAGCAAGGCCTTGTCGCCGGTAGTGAGCGGCGTACCGGCCGCACCCATGTTGATGATGTCCAGACTGCCGTCAGCCTTTTTCACCAGCCAGGTCCATCCGGAGCCGAAATTGCCCACGGCGGAAGTCTGGAAAGCTTTCTTGAAATCATCGAGGCTGCCCCATTTCCTGTTGATCGCATCCGCCAGTGCGCCGCCCGGCGCACCGCCGCCGTTCGGCTTCATGCAGTTCCAGAAAAAAGTATGGTTCCACACTTGCGCGGAATTGTTATAGAGGCCGCCAGCAGGCGCCTTTTTGACGATAGCTTCGAGCCCAAGGTTCTCGTACTCGGTGCCCTTGATCAGGTTGTTGAGATTGGTGACGTAGGCCTGATGATGCTTGCCGTAGTGGTATTCGAAGGTTTCTTTGGACATGTGCGGTTGCAGCGCGTCCATGGCGTAGGGTAATACAGGCAGGGTATGTTCCATTTCAGTCTCCTTTGGTAAGTAAACTTCGGGTGGCAAACAATTATCGCAGCAAATCTATTTTTTGTTTTGTGGCTCCTGCTTTTTGCGAAGTGTAACATGACGCCATGACTGCCCTGCCCCGTTTCCTGTGCGACGAAATGCTCGGCCGGCTGTGCCGCTACCTGCGCGCCGCCGGATATGACGCGCTGCTGGCCAACGGCGGCCGCAGCGACGGCGAGCTGCTGCGGCAATGCCATGAGGAAGGGCGCTACTTCCTGACGCAGGATCAACTGGTGCAGGAACACAAGGCGGCGCGCGGTGTGGCGCTGTTGCTGCCGCAGGGCGATCTCGACCGGCTTGCCGCCGCGCTCGGCGCGCACTTCAAGCTCGACTGGCTAACCCATGCCTTCACCCGCTGTCTGGAGGACAACACGCCGCTGGCTGCGGCAGATTCCGCGGCTTCGGCACGAATACCCACCGATGCGCTCAGGCCGGATGAGCCACTGTACCATTGTCCTGCGTGCGGAAGAGTCTACTGGCGCGGCTCGCACTACAAGCGCATGCACGCGACGCTGGCCCGATGGCAGTCGGCTAAAACAGATCCATCTGCCCCGCCCGTAACGGCGGTCTGAAGCTGCCGGTATCGAGCGGCATATCGTCGAGGTTAAGTCCCAGTCGCCCGCATGCGATCTGGAAGCGCTGCGCCAGCAATTCCGAGAATTGATCGTTGCCGCGAGAGTAGCCGCCCAAGCCGGCGTCACTCCCGCCGCGCATCTTGCGCAGCCGGTTCATCACATGCGCCGCCTTGAGCGGATAGTGCGTCGCAAGCCAGTCCTCGAACAGCTCCTTCAACTCATAAGGTAGGCGCAGCAAGGCATAGCCAGCACTCTGTGCGCCGTGTTCATGCGCTGCCTGCAGCACGTTCTCCAGTTCGGCATCGGTGAGAAAGGGAATCACCGGCGCGACCAGCACGCCGCAAGGCACGCCCGCCGCGTTCAGCCGCTCGATAGCCTGCAGCCTGCGGCACGGCGAAGCGGCGCGCGGCTCAAGCTTGCGCGCGAACTCCGCATCCAGCGTGGTGACCGAGATGTACACCTGCACCAGATTGTCCTGCGCCAGTTGCCCAAGCAGGTCGAGGTCGCGCTCGATCAGCGCCGACTTGGTCACGATGGACAGCGGATGCCTGCATTCCGCCAGCACCTCGATGACCTGCCGTGTGATCTGCCACTCGCGCTCGATCGGTTGGTAGGGATCGGTATTGGTGCCCAGCGCAATGGGCACGCAGCGATAGGATGATTTCGCCAACTCCGCGCGCAACAGCCTCGCCGCCTCCGGCTTGGCGAACAGCTTGGTCTCGAAATCCAGCCCCGGCGAAAGGTTGAGGTAGCCGTGGCTGGAGCGCGCGAAGCAATAGATGCAGCCGTGCTCGCAGCCGCGATAGGCGTTGAGCGACTGCAAAAACGACAGGCCGGGTGCATCATTACGCTGGATCACGCTCTTCGCCCGTTCCACCGTCACCGTCGTCCTGAACGGCGGCAGTTCCTCGTCCGCCGTGCCCCACCCGTCATCACACCGCTCGCACGCCGCACTCTCGAAGCGCCCCTCGATCTGCAACGTCGCGCCACGGCCTTTTGCTACTTCGTGCTTCACGGTGAAAATCCTGAAAATTGGGAGCGCTCATTTTGCCAGATAATTTCCTACAACTTTGTTATGCTAACTGCCACAATTTGGAGTAAAGACATGCGCTACGCCATCGTTGTCGAAAAAGCCGGAAACAACTATTCCGCCTACGCGCCGGACTTGCCCGGTTGCATCGCCACGGGAAACACCGTCAAAGAAGCTGAACAGGAAATCCTCGAAGCCATCAAGTTTCATATTGACGGCTTGCGCGAAGACGGTTTACCGATACCGGCACCGTCAAGTGTGGTCGAGTATCTGGAAATTGCGGCATGATTTTCTAGACCTCGTAAGGCGCATTAGCCAAGGCGTAATGCGCCGAATGTTTTAACCATCTACAAACCTCAATGTGCGTAAGCCAGCGCACCCTACACCTCGCTCAATACTCCATCGGCAAACACCAGTGCACAGCGCACCGTTTTGCCTGCATACACGGCCTGCATCGCGCTGCGGTATTCCTGCATCTGCGCGCGGTAACGCGCCGCGCCTTCGCTATCGCCCAGCTTGTAGTCCAGCACCCACACTTCGTCGTCGAATTCCACCAGCCGGTCGATACGCTTCAGTTCGCCGCACGAATTGACGTAAGGCATTTCGTTGCAGGCGCTGCGGTATTGCTGCGGGTCGAAGAAGCGCGCGAGCTGCGGCGTGGCGAGCAGGTGTTGGGCTTGTTGCCAGAGGGTATCTATTTCGGCGGAGGGAATGCCGAGGCGCTGTTGAAGTTCGATTCTTCGATCATCACCCCTGATGGAACCGGTGGTGAGGTGTTGCAGCAGCGCATGCAGCCAGATACCACGCTGCTGCTGCACGGTCGGCGGCGAAGTGCGCTTGCCGGTCGGCAATGCTTGTGTCAATCGCCGATCCGCTTCGCGCATTGCGGCGGGCGCGGCTTCCTGGCCGGGCGTGAGCCGCTCGACCAGCAGCGGGTTTTCTTCAGCTTGCACAATCCCGTTGGCGATCCGGTCGTACCACGACCCTTCGATGCGCTCGCCGTTGCCGCTGGCCAGCAGTGCCTGTTTGGTGCGCGTCATCGCGACGTACAGCAGGTTCAAATCCTCGCGCTGCGCGAGTTGCGCCTCCTGTGCGAAATAGGCTTCGCGCGCCGCACCGCGGCTGGCCTTGTCGCCATACAGCGAGAAATGCGCGGGGCGCTCATCATTCGTCGGCCAGTGCAGCAGCACATCGTAGCCCTCCTCCTTGTTGCGCGCGGCGTTGGCATCCAGCAGCCAGACGATCGGCGCTTCCAGCCCCTTGGCCTCATGCACGGTATAGATGCGCAGCGCGTCGCCCGCTTGGCTGACCTTGCCTTCGTCGGGCGCTTCGTCGTCACCGGCGCGGCGCAATTCGGCGAGTTCGCGCAGGAAACCGGGCAGGCTGGGATAGCGTCCGGCATCCACGTTCAGCGCGATTTCCATAAAGGCCTGCAAATTGGCCAGCACGGCGGTGCGCAGCGCATCCGGCACGGCAGCCGCATAACGGCTTTGCGCATCGCCCTCGAAATAGATGCGGTTGAGCAGGTCATGCACCGGTAATTTGTCAGCGAGTTCCAGCCAGCCCTGCAGCAGGCGGTGCGCGCGTTGCAGGGCGGGCGATGGTTCGTCGAGATGTTGCAGGCGTTGCCACCAGCTTAACACCTCCCCAGCCCTCCCCTTGTCAGGTGAGGGAGAACCAGCTCTGTCGCTCTCCCCTGATAAGGGGAGAGTAAGGAGAGGGGTTTTTGCCAAGCGCATCAAATCTTCATCGCTGCACGAGAAGATCGGCGTGCGCAGCGCATGCGCTAGTTGCAGGTCGGCGAACGGCGCGATCAGGAAGGTCAGCAAGGTCTGGATGTCTGCCGCTTCCAGCGTATCCAGCAAGCCGCCGCGCCGCGAGGTGAGATAGGGGATATGCCGCGCGCGCAACGCATGTTCATACACCCTGAGATGGGTGCGGCGGCGCACCAGCACCATGATGTCGGAAAACCTCGGGAGGCGCGTTTCATCTTCGTCACGGATATGCCACTGCCCGACGATCTGCGTGATTTTTTCGGCGAATTGCCGCGCTTCCAGTTCGCGCGCGCCTTCTTCCTTGTCGGGATAAGGTTCGGCAAGCGGGTTGCGCAGCATAAGTTTGCTGTTTGCCGCAGCTTGCTCTTCCTTCTCCACCAACTCCATTAACGGCAGTACCTCGACATGGCCGGGCAGCGTTTGCCAATGCGCGCGGTGCGCCTCGAAACCGGCAAACTCCGGCAGTCCATCGAACACGGCATTCACCGCATTCAGCACGGCGGGCGCGTTGCGCCGCGTCTCATTCTGCGTGAGATGCTGCGCGGTGTAGTGCCGCTGCAGAAACTCGCGCACCACGCCGAACAGCCGCGCATCGGCGCGGCGGAATCGGTAGATGGACTGCTTCGGGTCGCCGACCACGAATATCGTGGGTTTGCTTTGCACCGCAGCGGATGCCGCGAACCATGCCTGCAGGATTTGCCATTGCAGCGGGTTGGTGTCCTGGAACTCGTCCAGCAGCACATGGCGATAGCGGCTGTCCAGCTTGTATTGCAGGTATTCGGCATGGTCGCTGTCGTTGAGCAACTGGCGCACGCGCCATTCCAGGTCGCCGAAATCCAGCAATTGCTGGTGCTGTTTCAGTTCCTGATAGGTGTCGAGCAATGCCGCGCCACAACGCAGCGCGTGCCGGTTAGTTTGGTAGATTTTTCGCGCCTGAATTTTATTGTAGGCATCCAGCAATTGTTCGCGCACGGTTTCCAGGCAAATGTCGAACCGTGCGGCATCCTGCCCCTTGTTTGCCTTGATCGAACGCGGCTCGTTCTTTTGCGTAAAAAATTCTTCCCACAATGCGGAGAACCGCTGCGCCACCGGCAACATGCCATCCAGCGGTGCGAGCAAACGTCCGGCCTTGGCCTGCTGCGCCGCACTGGCGGTCAATTGCGCAGCAAAGGCGCGTACGCCATCGTTGAAGGCTTCGCCGAAAAACAGTGTGGCCAGCGGGTCTTCACCCTCCTCCACCTCTAATTCATTGCGCAAATTCTCCAGCGCAAACTCCAGCGCATTGCCCTGCCCGACGGTATACGCCCACCATTCGCTGCGCTTGGCGAGAAAGGCGAACAGCAATTGCTGCGTGTTGCTCAGGCCCAGTTCTTCAAACAAGGCCAGCATCGCCTGTGCCGTCTCGCTGTCGGGCCGGCTGTGCAGCCCGTCGAGGAAAATCTGCCACGCTTCCCGGCGCAATGCGGAAGTCTGCTCGACCAGTTGCACGCCGCCCGCCATGCCCGCGTTGAGCGGCGCGCGTTGCAGGATTTGCATGAACCAGCCGTGAAAAGTGCTGACGGTGATGCCCGGCTGCGCCCGCAGGAATTGCTGATACAGGCTGCGCGCGCGCGGCAGCAATCGCTCGATGTCGCTTTCCGCGACGGCGCGCTCAAGCAGGAATTTGCGCACGTGATCGTCGTCCTTGGCGGCCAGCTCGTACAGCCAGTCGCGCAGGCGCGCCTGCATTTCCTGCGCAGCCTTGCGCGTGAAGGTGATCGCAAGAATCTCGCCGGGCGGCACACCGTCCAGCAGCAACCGCACGATGCGCGACACCAGCAGCCAAGTCTTGCCGCTGCCCGCGCAGGCTTCGACGACGACGCTGTGCTTCGGATCGAGCGCGATATGGTTATCCATGAACCCCTCCCGACCTCCCCTTATGAGTGGAGGAACCACTTTGCTCTCCCCCTGACAAGGAGGAGCCAGAGGGGGTTGGGGACTTTTCGCTCTCCTCCTGCCAATAGCCGCGCCGGCACAGGCCGTTCATCTCGCAATACCGGCATGCCGTTTCCGCGCCATGCGCGGGCAGCGCCGCACCGTCGCGCATCTGCCCGAACACGGTTTGCAGCCTGACGATGTTCTGTTGCGCCAATTCGGCTATGTCGTGTGGCGGGGCGACGGCGACGACCTTGCCGCTTTCCAGGCTGACGAAGGCCGCGTCGCCGGCGTCGCGCACAAATGCGTAACACGCCAGTTGCACGTCTTCGCCCGCTTCTTTCAGTCTGGCTTTGAGTTTGTTGACAGACTGGGTTTTGTAGTCGAACACGCATAACTTTTCAGGGTCATCGATGCGCCTGTCGATACGGTCGATGCGTCCGCGCAAACTTAGCTTATCTGTTACTTCGAGATCAAACGGCACTTCGGCGGCCAGGTAATACCAGCCCGCCTGCTCGTTTTCAGACTGCCAATCCAGATACGCCGGAATCAACGCCTGCCAGCGCAGCAGCCAAGCCTGCGCCAGATAATCGTGCGCCAATGCCTCGGCGAAAACTTCCCGGCTGATACGTTGCAACTCCGCGCCGAGATGCTCGCGCGCATGGTTCGACAGCAGCGGATATTTACTATGGAAGCGTTGCAGCAACGCATGCACCCAGGTGCCGTAATCGCGCTTGTCGAGCTCTTCGCGCACCTCGTCCAGCTCGTTAAGGCGCAGGATATGCCGCGCATAGAATTGATACGGGCAGGCCACCAGGCTGTTGTAGCCGGAGGGTGAGATGTGTTGCGGGAGTAGTGAGGGCGCAGCAATGGGGTGCGGCATGACGCCCGCTGACGTCAAAGTAAAGGCCTCGCCGTGTACCTGCGCAGATTGCAGGGTATCGCCCAGCTCGCGCGCCGCAAGATCATCGCCGTACGCCAGCAGATGCAACGCACGCAGCATTTCGAAATGCGGGCTAAGCAGGTTCGGCTCGCCGTTCTTGCTCGCCTGCCAGGTCGCCAGCACGGTATGGTTCATCGCGAGCAAGCCAAGCAGGTCGTCGCGCGCCTGTAGCTGCTGCGCGCTGCTCAACGGCAGACCCAATGCGGCGCGCACCGCATCGTTGAACCATTGACCGACATTCGCCGGGGCGGGCAGATGGCCTGCATCGCAGCCGAGCAGCAGCACCGCATCGAAGCTGCACCAGCGCGTCGCGGCGAGATGGGTGAACAGCACCGGACTTTCCACCGCCGTGTCGCGGAAAGTGTGCAAGTCGAGCTGTTGCGCCAGCCAGCGCCGCCATTCGGCGAAGCCGAAGCGTGTCGCGTCGCCGCGCAACTCCTCAGCCCATTGCGCAAGCAACTGCAACAACTGCTGCCCCGCCGCATCCCGCGCCCAGCCCTGCACCACGCCCAAGATATCGAGACTGTCATGCAAGGCACGCAGCCATTCGGCAAGGGATGCATTTTTTTTCGGCAAGGCATGTGCCGCCTGGCGCAGGCGCACCAGCGGCTGGACCAGTTCGGGCGTCTCGCGCCCGGCGATATCGAGAAAATTCTCCAGATGCGCCACCGCGCCGTGCTTGCGCACCATCTGCTCGAGCAGCCACGCCGCCTGTTTGCGTCCGGCGAACAGGAACGGCGACTTGAGCAGGTCGAGCACGTCCTGATAATAGAAATCGTTCTGCACCGCATCCAGCCAGCGCATCAGCACCGTGCTCACCGACAATGTGGCGAACGTCCAGCCGGTCTCGTCTTGCACCTGCACCTGCGCGCGTTCCAGCAAGGCGCGCATGCGGCGCGCCACCAGCCGGTCCTGCACCACCACCGCGATGGGCTGCCTGCCCTCCAGCAGCCAGCGGCGAATCTGCACCTCGGCGGCCTGCGCTTCCTGTTCCAATCCGTGTGCGGCAAACAGTTGCAGGCGTCGATTCAATACTGCATCAGGCCGTGTTTTCAGCAGTGCGGCATCGCTGCGCAGATCGGCACTGTCTGCTCCGCACTGCAAGGTTTTCGCCAGCAGTGCGCAATCCGGCGTATCGGCAACCATCTCGCGCAAATCGAAAACCGTGACGGGAACGCGCGCACGGCAGGCATCGAGGAAATGCGCTTCCGGCGCGGCAAGGTCGCAAGTCTGCAACACATACAGCGGTGTATCCGCCTGCCGCACCAACTGCGCCAGCCGCTGCTGATAACCGCGCACGCCATCCGGCTCGCTGCCGGACGCCATCGCATACCACAGCTCGTGCACCACGCGCGCCTCGAACTGCATCGCCTGCCCGCTGCGCGCCCGGTAGGCTTCGGCAAGCTGTGCGGCAAACTCCGCCTCGGATTCCGGCAGAGCCACGCGATGACGGGTGAGCTCGTCCATCAGCGCCAGCAGTTCGCGCGACAGACTCCACAAATCGGCATCGACGAACCAGCGGCGCTCGCGCAACGCCTGATACAGCGCGGTGATGCGCTGCGTATCGGACTGGATGGGAATATTGAGTAAAACGGATTGTGCCCAGTCGTTGAGCGTCACCATCTGCGGCAGCAATAATGCAGGAAGGTTGGCCGCCGCGCTTAACGCCTGCGCCAGTGGCTGCGCAACATGGTAGTTGGGCAACAGGACGGTTGCCCCGCGCAGATCGGGCAAGTCCTGCGCATGGCAGGACAGGATATGCCGGGCTACACGGCCAAGGAAGTGTGGCAGAAGCGAATTCATTCGCACACCACCCATTGTTTGTGCGAATGAATTCGCACCTACTTTTGCGCCGTTTGGATCAACGTTCGAGGAAACGCAGCTTGTCCTTCAGGCCGCGCCATTTATCGGCATCGGCTGGCGCATCCTTTTTCTCGACAATGGGCTTCCACCGCTTTGCCAGCTCGGCATTCAACGCGGTGAAATGGCGCTGATCCTCCGGCAAGTCATCCTCGGCAAAAATGGCTTCTGCCGGACATTCCGCGACGCACAATGTGCAATCGATGCATTCGTCCGGGTCAATCACCAGAAAATTCGGCCCTTCGCGGAAGCAATCCACCGGGCACACCTCCACGCAGTCGGTGTATTTGCAGCGGATGCAGTTTTCGCTCACTACGTAAGTCATGATGAATTCCTTGTGTCTGGTCGGTGCGCCGGATTCTATCAGACATGAAGGACTGCCAGCCATTGGCAACCGCTGCCGTTTTTGCATTGGATTGAATAAGCGTCTAGACTTCAAATACGGTCACATTCCACGAATACTCTCGTTCTAGCGGAGGGAGCTTCATGCAGACAAAAGACCATTGGGAGAAAGTTTATTCAACCAGGACGACGGATGCCGTAAGCTGGTTTCAGGAACACGCCAGCCTTTCTCTTGACCTTATCGGGGCTGCCGGCGTCGGCTGTACCGCTTCCATCATTGACGTAGGCGGAGGGGCATCCACTTTGGTCGATGATCTGCTGGCAAACGGTTTCACCAATTTGTCGGTTCTCGATCTTTCCGCAGCCGCACTGGCTGCTGCCCGCAACCGCCTGGGTTCGCGTGCATCCGGCGTGCGATGGATTGAAGCGGACATTACCGGGGCGAATTTACCTGCTAATCAACTCGATGTCTGGCATGATCGCGCCGTTTTCCATTTTCTCACCGCACCGGAAGACCGTGCGGCTTATGTCCGGGCAGTCTTCCGTTCGGTCAAACCGGGAGGCCATGTCATCGTCGCCACCTTCGCTGAGGACGGCCCCGGCCAATGCAGCGGTTTGCCGGTCAGGCGTTATCGTGCGGATGAATTGCATGCCGAGTTTGGCGAATCTTTCTCGCTGTTGAACCACCAGAAAGAAGCCCATCACACCCCATTCGGCACGGTGCAACAGTTCGTTTACTGCTATTGCCGCAGGGTTGGTTCCTGAGCAACGGCGGATCATCCCGGTTGGGCTGATCCAGGCGCAGCTCTTGATTTAAAACTGTTGCCGCAACAAAAACGAGGAATCGCCATGAAGCTTGGAATAGTCATTTACTCGAACGATGCTGAAACGGTATGGAATGCGTTCCGGTTCGGGAATTTCGCCCTTAAACAAGGCGACAGCGTGCAAGTATTCCTCATTGCGAAAGGGGTCGAATGCGAGACAATCGACACAGACCAATTCAAGGTAACGAAGCAGATACAGTCGTTTACCAGCGGGGGCGGCAGGATTTTCGCATGCGGCACATGCCTGAAAATCCGCCATTCTGGCGGGTCGGATATATGCCCGATCTCGACGATGGGCGATCTATATGAAATCGTGCGGGAGTCGGAAAAAATTCTCACATTCTGAGTCTGGATAATCCCAGAAAAAGCAGTTGGCGGAGAACCCCTCATCGCTTCATGACGTTGTACTGCATTGGTAGATGCGAATTTATTCGCATATAACTCATTGTGCGTGCGAATAAATTCGCACCTGCCAGCCCATCAGCCGCTTTTTCCGGGATGGTAGAATTGCCCGCTGTTTTTCAGCATCCCGTTTAAAGCCGGATGGACGGGCTATGCAGGCTTTGCGGAACCGGCCAAACCGCCTATAATCGCCAAAATTCGAATAAACCGGACGAGTATGAACGCCATCCGCCTCCTTTTAGTATTTTCCGCCATTACGCTGACCGGCTGCGCCTCCACCCGCACGAAAAATCCGGCCGACCCTCTGGAATCGTTCAACCGCGGCATGTACCAGTTCAACGACACCGTGGACAAGGCCATCACCAAGCCGGTCGCGCAAGGCTACAGCGCCGTGATGCCGGTTCCCGGCAAGATGATGGTGAGCAATTTCTTCTCCAATCTGGATGATGTCATCGTCACTATCAACGACCTGCTGCAATTCAAATTGGTACAGGCTTTTTCGGATGGTGGACGCCTGCTGATCAATACCACGGTCGGCGCCTTCGGGCTGGTGGATGCCGCAACGCAGGCTGGTTTCGAGAAACACGACGAGGACTTTGGCCAGACGCTGGGCTACTGGGGCATCGGCAGCGGACCATATATCGTGCTGCCCATCCTCGGCCCAAGCACGCTGCGCGACAGCATCGGCCTGTATGTGGACAGCCGCCCGAGCAAGCTGCGCCGTGTGAATCACATCCGCAGCCGCAACCAGTTGTATCTGACCAAGGCGATCAACCGCCGCGCGCAACTGCTGGATCAGGAGAAGGTGCTGGATGAAGCGGCGCTCGACCGCTATGAATTCATCCGCGATGCCTACCTGTTGCGCCGCCAGAGCCTGGTTTACGACGGCAATCCGCCGCGCGAAAAATACGACGGGGAAGAGGAAAACGGCTTCGAATACAAACAAGTGCCGATCCCCAACGTACCTTCATCGCAACAAGACAATGCGCCTGCCGCTGCTCCTGCCAGCACGGCGCAACAACGGCAACCGGCATTTGCCGCACCGCAACTTGATGCCGATCGTCCCAGCGTCCACAAGGTATGGATTGCGCAGCGCGCTGGCATACGTTAGCGCAATACCAGTGAAGCCCGCACAAAACCATTCTTCAGGACAAGAAATGGACAACAACGGCAGGAAAAAATAAATGCAGAGAATCTTCTCCCCTGCCATCTACATACTGAACCGCGTAGGCTACACCAAGAAATTCACGCTGTTGTGGCTGATGTCGCTGGCTGCCATCGCCGTGGTGGTGTACAGCCTGTTCGTCAATCTCAACCGCATCATTCAACCCTCGCAGCAGCGGCTGGAAGGCCTCGTGCTGATCGAGCCGCTCACCCGCACCATCCAGGCCTTGCAATTGCACCGCGGACTCTCGGCCACGCTGCTGGGCGGCAACGAACCCCTGCGCGGCAGGCGCGCCGCCCAGGAAGAGAAAGTCACCGACACCCTCAGGAAGCTGGAAGAAAACCTGCCCAAAGAGCTGACCGAGACCGAACGCTACCGCCATATCCGGATAGATTGGGCGCGACTGCAAAAGGAAGGACTAAAGTGGTCAGTGGCCGAGAACCTCGCCGCGCACACCCACCTGATCGAGCATGTCCAGTTGTTCGAACAACGGGTGGCCGACGAGCATCTGCTGGCCATCGATACGAATGTCGCCGCGTATTACCTGACCGACATCGCCACCAACCGGCTGACGCATGTGCTGGAACACCTTGGCCGCCTGCGCGCCTACGGCACGGGTGCGCTGGACCGCAAACGGATCACCGAGGACCAGCGGGTCGAACTGAAGGTCATGATGGCCGAACTCGATGACACGCTCAGACATTTCAACCTCGGCATCGCCAGTGTCGGCCACTACAATCCGCCCATACACGATGCACTCCTGTCGGTATCCCGGGATATCGACAGTTCCGTCAGGCTGGTGTCCGATATCGTGACAACAGACGTCCTCTCCGGCCGCTTCGCCACCTCCTCAGAAACCTTCCTGAATACCGCCACGACGCAAATCGACCAGAGCTATGCGCAACTGTACGATACCCTGCTGCCGATGGCCATGAGGCTGACCCAGGCGCATATTGACCAAGCAAAACAGGAACTGTCCACCAGCGTCGGTATTTCCCTGCTGGTGATCCTGCTGGCGATCTATCTGTCGGCCAGCATCTACTACGCCATCATCAACAATATCCAGTCGATTACCAACGGGGCGCACGCCCTTGCCCAAGGCAACCTGGACATGCGCATCAAGCTCGACACGCGCGATGAACTCAGCCAGATAGGCGACAGTTTCAACCAGATGGCCGAAGGGCTCAAAACCATGATTGAAACGCATCGCGAAGATGAGGAACGCCTGCGCGCCACCTTCGAGACCGCGATGGACGCCATGGTGCGGATGGATGCCAAAGGGATCATCATTGGCTGGAACCGCCAGGCGGAACATATCTTCGGCTGGACGCGCGAGGAAGCGGTCGGGCGGGTACTGGGCGAAACCATCATCCCGCTCCAGTACCGCGAAGCGCACCTGCACGGCCTGGAGCATTTTCTGTTCTCCGGCGAGGGACCCTTGCTGAATTCACGGATCGAGTTGCTGGGACTGCATCGCGACGGCCACGAATTCCCCATCGAATTGTCCATCACCGCGATCAACACGGCGGACAAGTACGAGTTCAATGGTTTCATCCGCGACATCACCAGGCAAAAGGAATCCGAAGAACTGATCTGGAACCAGGCCAATTTCGATACCCTGACCGGCCTGCCCAACCGCCACATGTTCCACGACCGCCTGGCGCAGGACATCAAGAAGGCGCATCGCGCCGGCCTGAAAACGGCGCTGCTGTTCATCGATCTCGACAAGTTCAAGGAGGTCAACGATACGCTTGGGCACAGCATGGGCGACATCCTGCTGAAGGAAGCGGCGCGCCGCATCGGCGGATGCGTGCGCGAGACCGACACCGTGGCGCGTCTGGGCGGCGACGAATTCACCGTCATCCTGCCGGAACTTGACGATACCGGCAGCGTTGACCGGATAGCCGAAAACATCCTGCAAACCCTGGCCAAACCGTTCCGGCTGGGTGATGAAATGGCCTATATATCGGCCAGCATCGGCATCACACTGCATCCCGTTGACGCCACCGAGGCGGAAGACCTGCTCAAGAATGCCGACCAGGCGATGTATGCCGCCAAGAATGCGGGACGCAACCGCTTCAGTTATTTTACGCAGTCCATGCAGCAGACGGCACAGACGCGGCTGCGGTTGCTCAACGAGCTGCGCGGCGCATTGACCGCCGGCCAGCTCAGGATTCATTACCAGCCGATCGTGGACTTGACTACCGGCCGCATCGACAAGGCGGAGGCACTGATCCGCTGGCAGCACCCGGAGCGTGGCATGATCAGCCCGGCGCATTTTATCCCGCTCGCCGAAGAAACCGGATTGATCGTCGAGATCGGCGATTGGGTATTCAGGGAATCGGCGCGCCAACTGAAGCTGTGGAAGGCTACCTATAACGCCGCGCTCCAGATCAGCGTGAACGTGTCGCCCGTCCAGTTCGGCAGCACCATCGGCAGCTCGTACAGTGCCTGGTTCAGTTATTTGCAGGAACTGGGGCTGCCCGGGCAAAGCATGGTTATCGAAATTACCGAAGGATCGCTGCTGGATGCCGATACCGGCATTACCGGCAAACTGCTCGAATTCCGCGACGCGGGCATCCAGGCGGCGATCGACGATTTCGGCACGGGTTATTCGTCGCTGTCCTACCTGAAGAAATTCGACATCGACTACCTGAAGATCGACCAGTCGTTCATACGCGACCTGGTGACCGACCATGACGACATGGCGTTATCCGATGCCATCATCGTGATGGCGCACAAACTCGGCCTGAAGGTGATCGCCGAAGGGGTGGAAACGGCGGAGCAGCACCAATTATTGCTTGTTGCGGGGTGCGACTACGCGCAGGGATATCTGTTCTCAAGGCCGGTGCCGGCTGAAGAATTCGAGGAATTGTTAAAAGGACAGCAAGCAGCAGGCCAGCACTACCAAATCTGATCCGGTGCTATTCCGTTTTTCAATCGTAGGGGCGCGATTCATCGCGCCCTGATTTATTCATGTATCCGAAATGGGCGCGATGAATCGCGCCCCTACGAAGCGGAACGCAGCGCTTCGATCCGCTCATCCAGCGGCGGATGGGTCATGAACAATTTTGCGAACCCGCGGCCTCCGGAGATGCCGAACGCAGCCATCTGCTCCGGCAAGGCAGATTGTTCATGGTTGATCTTCAGGCGTTCCAGCGCGGCGATCATTTTGTTGCGTCCCGCCAGATTGGCGCCGCCCGCGTCGGCGCGGAATTCGCGCTGGCGTGAGAACCACATGACGATCATGCTGGCCAGTATGCCCAGCACCAGTTGTGCGACCAGTTCCGCGGCAATCATGCCGATGCCGTGGCCGTTGCGCCCGTCGTTCTTGAGCAGCACGCGATCCACGAAATAGCCGAACAGCTTGGCGAAGAAGATCACGAAGGTGTTCACCACGCCCTGAATCAAGGCCAGCGTCACCATGTCGCCGTTGGCGACGTGACTGATCTCATGCGCCAGCACCGCTTCGGCCTCGTCGCGGCCCATGTTGTGCAGCAGCCCGGTGCTCACCGCCACCAGCGCGTCATTGCGGTTCCAGCCGGTGGCAAACGCATTCACGTCCGGCGCGTCGTAGATCGCCACTTCCGGCATGCCGATGCCCGCCGCCTCCGCCTGCCTGCACACGGTTTCCACCAGCCAGCGCTCGGTCGGGTCGACCGGCTTCTCGATGACCTGCGCGCCGACCATACGCTTGGCCGACCATTTGGACATCGCCAGCGAAATCAGCGAACCGGCAAAACCGATCACGGCAGACATCACCAGCAGCGCGGAGAAGTTGATGCCGCCGGATTCATCCAGCCAGCGATCCACGCCGAGCACGCGCAACGTGATATTGATCACGAACAGCACCGCCAGGTTGGTCAGAATAAACAGGAAAATCCGTTTCATTTTTTCACCTCTGTCATCAATAATACAAATACGGCGCGCAGTTTAACACTGCTTGCCTCTCAGCCACGTCATATGGAGGTATTGCCATTTTTTTCAAGCGCGTGATTGGAAAGCAAAACCGCAAAGAAGTTTCATTTCTTTTAGGTGATAGCCAATGTAGCGTGCGCTGCGGGCTGCGCGGAAAATAAGTTGCCATCACCTGCTTGACATTAGTTCTAGTTAGAACATAAAATATCCTAACTAGAACTTGATGGATAACCATGATGCAAAAATCTTTCCTCCCGGTGTTGCGTGAACTTGCCCGAGCCTATCAGGCGTTCGAGACCTGTTCGGCGACCCATATCCGCACCCTTGGCCTGACCCCGTCGCAGTTCGACATCGTCGCCACGCTGGGCAACACGGACGGCATGAATTTCAAGGAACTGGGCGAGAAAACCCTGATCACCAAAGGCACACTCACCGGCGTGGTGGATCGCTTGGAGGCCAAGGGCCTGGTGCGGCGCGTCGCATCAGCCAGCGACGGGCGCAGCCAGATCGTGCAACTGACTCGCAAGGGAGAGACGCTTTTCGCCAAGGTGTTCCCGGCCCACCTGGAACACATGGGGCAGTCTTTTGCTTCCTTCTCGCAGGCGGATCTGGACGCCATGGAAGCCGAACTGCAACGGCTGCGCGAAGCGCTCTCCGCACCAAATGAATTATCCGCAACCACCATGAAAGAAAAATCATGACCAAGTCCATAGGTACACAAAAAAGTCCTTATGCAGTCGAACTCGAACCCGGCGATCACTACTGGTGTGCGTGCGGCCTGTCAAAGAGCCAGCCGTTCTGTGATGGCTCTCATGAGGGGACAGGCATCAATCCGGTAAAATTTGCCGTCACCGAAAGGGAAACTAGATACCTTTGCGGTTGCCAGGCTACCAAGAGCCAGCCGTTCTGCGACGGAACGCACGACGAGCTCTGAACCCCGGCTTCAAATCGCCATGACCGATCGCTACACCCGCACCGCCATCACCCTGCACTGGGCAATCGCCCTGCTGATCTTCGCCGCCTTCCCGCTCGGCGTATACATGCACGACCTGCCGCTGTCCCCAGGCAAGCTCCGGCTGTACAGCTACCACAAGTGGATCGGCGTCAGCATCTTTGTGCTGGCCGTGCTGCGCGTCCTGTGGCGCTTCACCCACCGCCCGCCGCCATTACCTGACAGCATGCCGCGCTGGGAAAAGTTTGCCGCCAATACCGTGCATTACCTGCTGTACGTGCTGATCTTCGCCGTACCGCTGAGCGGCTGGCTGATGAGCTCCGCCAAGGGTATCCAGACCGTCTGGTTCGGCGTGCTGCCGCTGCCCGACCTGGTCGCCAAGAACAAGGAACTGGGCGACTTGCTCAAGGAAGTGCATGAAGGCCTCAACTTCATTATGCTCGGCGTGATACTCGCGCATATCGGCGCCGCATTCAAACACCATTTCATCGAGCGCGACGGGATACTGGCGCGCATGATTCCGTTTCTCGGGAGGAACACATGAACCTAAAGAAAACAGTTGGCGGTTTTGTGGGTGCGAATTTATTCGCACATAGACCATTATTAGTGCGAATGAATTTGCACCCACAGGTACAACCCAATAGCATGAAACTATGGAAATTTTTCCGCCAACTGCTGTTTCCTGGGATGAAACATTTGCTGGTTATCCCGCTGCTGCTCGCCGCTCTGCCGGCATCCGGCGCGGAATTCACCGTGCTGCGCCCGCAGCAAAGCAGCATCACTTTCGTTTCGAAACAGATGGGCGTGCCGGTGGAAGGCAGCTTCAGGAAATTCACCGCCCGCATCGCGGTGGACCCGGCCAGGCCGGAAGCCGGCACGGCGCGCATCGACATCGACCTTGCGAGCATCGACACCGGCAATGCCGAAGCCGATACCGAAGTCGCAGGCAAGGCATGGTTCGACACCAAAAACTACCCTGCCGCCAGCTTCGTCTCAGGCAGCGTCAAACAATCGGGCAGAGAACGTTATGAAGCACTCGGCAAGATGACCATCAAGGGCAAGACACTGGACATCAGGACGCCCTTCACACTCAAACAGAGTGCTGATACGCTGGTCATTGATGGCGTGTTCCCGCTCAAGCGCCTCGATTACGGCATCGGCTCGGGTATCTGGAGCGACACCGATACGGTCGCCGACGAGGTACATATCCGTTTTCACTTTACCGTTGCAAGAAAATAACCACCATAGAAAGGAAAATAGCATGAACAAACTTCTCGCAATCCTCCTCGCCAGCCTGCTCGCCGCGCCCGCCTGTGCTGCCGATAACTACACCATCGATTCACGCCATACCTGGCCGGTGTTCGAGGTCAACCATATGGGCTTCTCCACCCAGCGCGGCCGCTTCAACAAATCCAGTGGCAAGATCACCCTCGACAGCGCCGCGAAAAAAGGCAGCGTGGAACTGGTGATCGAAACCGCCTCGCTTGACATGGGGTTCGACAAGTGGGACGAGCACATGAAATCGGATGAGTTCTTCAACGTCAAGTTTTTCCCGACCATGCGCTTCGCCTCGGACAAGTTGGTGTTCGACGGCGACAAGGTGGTGGCCGCCGAAGGCAGTTTCACCCTGCTCGGCGTGACCAAACCGCTGACGCTCACCGTGAGCAACTTCCGCTGCGCCCCGCATCCGATGGTCAAGAAACTGGCCTGCGGCGCGGACATCACCGCCACCCTGAAACGCTCGGAATTCGGCATGACCAAATTCGTCCCGGCGGTGAGCGATGAGGTAAGAATCTCCGCTCCGGTGGAAGCCATCAAAGATTAGTCCTCTGCATACCCATGAAAAGGGCAAGCCGGAAGGCTTGCCCTTTTGTATTTGCAGGCTGTTGCTACACAAGGCCGGCTTATCTGTCGCCTCGCCCGCATTCATTTGACAGCCTACACCGGGCGTCATAGCATTCGACAGACGGCACGCCAGGCGAAGCGAGTTCATCTGGTTGCCGCGCATCGCAACCCCGCGCCCAACCCGGTGTCGACCGACAGGACAGATGAACGTACCGACCACGCCACGCCACGCCATAATGCAGGCAGCCGCAGATATCCGTCCCGGCGCGACGCCGCGCGAACTGCGCTGCGAGGGCGCATGGCTGTTGCGCTCGGCGGCGCAGGTCGAGGCACGGATCGAGGCGTATCTGGGAGCGCTCGCGCAGCCGGTCGAAGGCGAGCTGCTCATCAACGCACAAGCCGTCACCGCGCTGGACACCTCGGGCGCATGGCTGCTGCATCGCATGCGGCGCGCTCTGGAGGTCGGCGGATGCACCGTGCGCTTCATCGGTTTGCGGCCGGAATTCGAGGCGCTGCTGCGCCTGATCGCCACGCGCGCTGCGGAGCCTGCCGTCACGCCGCCGCCCGCGCCCGGCGTGCTGGCGCGTTTCGGCCGCAATGCATGGGAAGGCCTGCTTGGCGCGCTCGGACTGCTGTCCTTCCTCGGCGCCAGCGCGACCGCACTGATGCGCGCCCTGATGCAGCCGCGGCGCATCCGCTGGCGATCCATCCTGTACAACCTGCAAACCGCCGGCGTCGCGGCGCTGCCGATCACCGGGCTGCTCTCCTTCCTGCTCGGCATCGTCATCGCCTACCAGGGTGCGGAACAGTTGCGGCGCGTCGGCGCCAATATCTACATCGCCGACCTGGTCGGCCTGTCGATGCTGCGCGAGCTCTCGCCGCTGATCACCGCCATCATCGTCGCCGGCCGCTCCGGCTCGGCCTACGCGGCGCAGATCGGCACCATGAAGGTGACCGAGGAGGTCGACGCGCTGCGCACCATCGGCATCGGGCCGCTCGATCTGCTGGTGCTGCCCAAGGTGCTCGCGCTGGTGATCGCGCTGCCGCTGCTCACCCTCTACACCGACATCATGGGCGTGCTCGGCGGCATGGTCATGGCACGCGCGCAGCTCGATGTCGGTTTCACCACCTTCATAAACAGGTTCGACGACGCGGTCAGCCTGACGTCGTTTCTCATCGGCATCGGCAAAGCGCCGGTGTTCGCGGTGATCATCGCCCTGGTCGGCTGCTACCAGGGATTCCAGGTCAGCGGCAGCGCCGAAAGCGTTGGGCATCAGACCACGACCAGCGTGGTGCAGTCGATCTTCCTGGTGATCCTGGTCGATGCGCTGTTCTCCATCGTCTTCAGCTGGCTGAAACTGTGAGCCCCGCCGTGAACACCGCTGCAAGCACCCCTGCAACAACCACCCCGGACAACGTCGTCGAAATCCGCGACCTGAACACCCGCTTCGGCGCTGCGGTGGTACATCGCGACGTGAGCCTCTCGGTGCACCGCGGCGAGATCTTCGCGCTGGTCGGCGGCAGCGGCTGCGGCAAATCGACCATGCTGCGCGAGATCATCCTGCTGCAACCGCCAGTGTCTGGCTCGATCCGGGTGTTCGGCCAGGAAGTGATCGGGCTCTCCGACGAGCAGGCACTGCCGCTCAGGCGCCGCTGGGGCATGATGTTCGAGCGCGGCGCGCTGTTCAGTTCGCTCACCGTGACGGAGAACGTCGCCATGGTGCTCAGGGAGCACACCCGCCTCGGCGCAGCACTGATCGCCGAAATCGCCGCCCTCAAGATTGCCCTCACCGGCCTGCCGGCCGATGCCGGTGCGAAATATCCGAGCGAACTCTCCGGCGGTATGCGCAAGCGCGCGGCGCTGGCGCGTGCGCTGGCGCTGGATCCGGAACTGCTGTTCCTGGACGAGCCGACCGCCGGGCTCGATCCCCTGAGCGCTGCCGGTATCGACGAACTGGTGCGCCAGTTGCGCGATGCGCTCGGAATCACCATCATGATGGTCACCCACGACCTCGATCTGCTGTGGCGCGCCGCAGACCGCGTCGCGGTGCTGGGCGATGAGCGTATCCTAGGCAACGGCACGATGCATGAGCTGGCACGCTCGGAGCATCCGGTGATACGGGAATATTTCTACGGCCCGCGCGGACGCGGGGCTCGGGAACAGGGGACACGGGAGCAGACATGGAATCGAAAGTAAATTTCGCGGTGGTCGGGGCGTTCGTGCTGATACTCGGTGCGCTGCTGATCGGCGGCGTACTGTGGCTTTCCAGCGGCAAGTCTTACCGCAAGGCCTATGACACTTACCTGGTCTACATGAGCGAATCGGTGTCCGGCCTGAGCCTGGATTCCCCGGTACGCTATCGCGGCGTGCAGGTCGGCGGCGTGCGCCGCATCGCGCTCGCACCGGGCAACGCCGAACAGGTACAGCTTACCCTGGACATCGAACATGGCACGCCGGTGAAGCAGGACACCGTGGCGGTGCTGCGGGTGCAGGGACTGACCGGCATCGCCCATGTCGAGCTTTCCGGCGAAAGCCGCAACGCGCCGCCGCTGAAGCCCGGCCCCGGCGAGAAATACCCGGTGATCCGCACCGGACCGTCACTGATGCTGCGCCTGGATACCGCAGTCACCGCGCTGCTCACCAACCTCAACCGCAGCAGCGAAAACATCAACGCCCTGCTGGATGAGGAAAACCGCATCGCACTGCGCCGCACGCTGACCAATCTGGAACGCCTGTCTGGCACACTCGCGAGTGCCGAGCTGCCGCAACTGCTCAAGCGCCTCCAGCGCAGTGCTGATGCCTTCGACCGGATGGCCAATGAAACCGCGCGTGCCGGATCGAACACCGCGAACACCATCGAGAGCGTGCGCGCCGAAGCTTTGCCCGAAGCGCGTCAGGCGATCACCGAACTGCGCGAGATGACCGCCTCGCTGCGCCGCTTCAGCGAAGCGCTGGAGCGCAATCCCGGCATGCTGCTGCAGGGCCGACCCAAGGTGCCACCCGGGCCGGGTGAATGACACTTAATAACGGAACTGACCATATGAAATCCAACGGCACAGCTTGGTACAAGCAGTTCACAGCAGTGGCTACGACCGCAGCAACCCTCGCGATATCCTTGCTCGGCGGCTGTTCGTCACTGCTGCCATCCCCGCCCCCGCCGGACAATATCTACCTGCTCGAGGCCAATCTGGCCTTGGTACCGGCTCGTTCCGCGCCGCCGCCGAAGCGCAATCTCGTGCTCGCAGTCAACATGCCGCGCGCGCGCGCCGGCTTCGACACCGCACAGATGGTCTGGGTGCGCCAGGCGCACGGCCTAGAGGTGTACTCGCACAACCGCTGGGCGGATACGCCGGCGCGCATGCTCGCGCCGCTGCTTGCCCAGGCACTGGAGCGCTCCGGGGCGTTCCACGCGGTAGTACAGGCACCTTCTGCGGTATCGGCCGTGCTGCGCCTGGATACAGAACTCATCCGGCTGCAGCAGGATTTCAGCGTGCGGCCAAGCCGGGTGCAGTTCACACTCAGCGCGCAGTTGGTCGACATCGGCACACGGCGGGTAATCGCCAGCGCGGAGTTCGACGAGACCGAGAATGCCGTGACTGAGGATGCTTATGGCGGCGTGCGCGCCGCCAACCTCGCGCTGGAGCGCCTGCTCGCCAGGCTCACCGCCTTCTGCGCCGAGCACGCGCCCCCGTCCTGACTGCGCGCCTCATTCCATTTCCAAATCAAAAATGAAATATCGTAGGGTGTATTCCATGCACCATTGTCATCGGTGCATGGGACAGCTTGTTAAAAACAAACCTCATTTGAACCACGAAGAACACGAAGGGCGCGAAGGAAAACCGTGGGTTGCTCCAACAATTCCAGACACCCAGCGGATGAGTGCTCAACTGCGCGCAGCACCATGAAAACAAGCCAAAGGCGAGTTTCGAGGTACGGCAAAAATCTTCGCGATCTTCATGGTGAACTCGTTTTTCAGGTTAATTTCACCAGCCCGATTCTCTTTCCGGCGTCGCAGAAATCCTGTGGATGCTCAAGTCGGCACCGTTGAATTCCTCTTCCGCATCGAGGCGGATGCCGACCAGCTTTTTCAGCACGCTATACACCGCATAGCCGCCGGCGAAGGCGATCCCCACGCCGAGCAATGTGCCGCACAATTGCGCGATGAAGCTGACGCCGCCGATGCCGCCGAACGCCTTGAGGCCGAAGATGCCGGCGGCGATTCCGCCCCATGCGCCGCATAAGCCGTGCAACGGCCACACGCCGAGCACGTCGTCGATCTTCCAGCGGTTCTGCGTGAGCGTGAACATCACCACGAACAATGCACCCGCCACGCCGCCGACCAGCAACGCACCGATCGGGTGCATCAGGTCGGAACCGGCGCAAATCGCCACCAGCCCGGCCAGCGGGCCGTTATGCACGAAGCCGGGATCGTTCTTGCCTGCCCATAGCGCAGCCAGCGTGCCGCCCACCATCGCCATCAGCGAATTGACCGCGACCAGACCACTGATCTTGGTGATTTCCTGCGCCGACATCACGTTGAAGCCGAACCAGCCGACCGTGAGTATCCATGCGCCCAACGCGAGGAACGGGATGCTGGAGGGCGGGTGTGCGGCGATGCGCCCCTCCTTGCTGTAGCGCCCGCGCCGCGCGCCGAGCAGCAGTACCGCCGCCAGCGCGATCCAGCCGCCCACCGCATGCACCACCACCGATCCGGCGAAATCGTGGAACGGTGCGCCGAATGTCGCTGTCAGCCATTCCTGCACGCCGAAGCGGCTGTTCCAGGCGATACCCTCGAAGATCGGATAGACAAAACCGACCAGTACGAAGGTGGCGGCCAGTTGCGGGTTGAAGCGCGCGCGCTCGGCGATGCCGCCGGAAACGATCGCGGGAATGGCGGCGGCGAAGGTCAGCAGGAAGAAGAATTTCACCAAGTCGTAGCCGCTCTTTTGCGCAAGCTGCTCCGCGCCGGCGAAAAAATGTATGCCGTAAGCAAGGCTGTAGCCGATGAAGAAATACGCCAGCGTGGAAACCGCAAAGTCGGCCAGGATTTTGACCAGCGCGTTCACCTGGTTTTTCTTGCGCACCGTACCCAGCTCCAGAAAAGCAAAACCGGCGTGCATCGCCAATACCATGATCGCGCCGAGCAACACAAACAGAACGTCATTGCCGAATTTCAGGTTTTCCATGCCTTTCTCCTTTGGTGCAAACCATAAAAAGTATGCAAGATGCGTTCCACAATACCAATGAACTGATAGTTAAAGATAAATCAAGAATATGTTAACCATGAACCGCTTTAGGCAAGAGAAATTGGTGCGCTTTATTGCCGATACACCATAGTTTTGCACCAGCGCGGTGCGCAACTCGGTGGATGGGCTAAAAAGCTGCCTTAAAAATTCGCGAGGAGTGATGGATGCAAGGCGCACGGAACGCAGAAACCGGAATGTACAAAAGGTACATGAGGATTTCGAGTACCGCGCAACGCCGCATAACCAGCCACTTGGCTGCTGTATTCTGGCAGCCTAGCGGAATGGCTAGTAGTTCCATCAGGCGCCGCCCTCCGCAGCAATTTTTTAGCGCCAGCCGTTGAGGTGCTTCTCCAGCCAGAACAGCCCGATGATGGTTTTGCTGTCGTTGATTTTGCCTTGCCTGATCCACTCTATCGCTTCCGGCAAGGGCAGTTCGAACACTTCGAGGAATTCGCCGTCGTCGAGTTGACGGCCTTGATGGGTGAGGCCACGCGCCAGGAAATACTCGATGTGTTCGTCGGCATAGCCGATACACGGCCAGGTGGTGGCAAGATGCGTCCACTCGCTGGCGGCATAGCCGGTTTCTTCCAGCAACTCGCGCTGCGCGGTGCGTAGAATATCTTCGCTGGGATCAATCTTGCCCGCCGGAATTTCGATGAACTCGCGCTGCGGCGCATAGCGAAACTGGCGTTCCATCACCAGCCTGCCGTTGTCCAGCACCGCCAGCACGGCGACCGCACCGGGATGGACGATGTATTCGCGGGTGTGCACCTGGCCGTCCGGCAGGCGCGCATGATCCTTGCACACCTTGATGAAGCTGCCGTCGTACATCACGGCCGTATCCAGGCGGGTTTCTTTCAGATCCACAGTGCCCATTTACTCACCAATTCCAGACGCTGCGCTCGGACGGACATCGTTTTTCTTTATCACCTGCATCGCGGCGAGTGCCTGCTGCGGCGGGGTGATATCCTTAATTCCATAGCGCAGCACCTATGCGGGAGTTTCGTGCAGCAACGTAATGTTGCGCTAATGCAACAGCAACGATTGTTGTACCGACACGGCGCAAACCGACATCAGCGTGCCGGGCAGCAGGCCGAGCAACAGCACGCCCAGGCCGTTCACGCTCATCAGCAGCGCGGTATCCGAGCCGACAGCAATCGGCGCGTGGCTTTCCGGCGCGTCGAAATACATCAACTTGACGATGCGCAGGTAGTAGAACGCGCCGATCAGCGAGAACAACACCGCAACGACGGCCAGCCAGATGTGCCCCGCCTGCACCACAGCGTTCAGCACCGAAAATTTTGCGTAGAAGCCGACGGTGGGCGGCACGCCGGCCATGGAAAACATCAGCAGCAGCATCAGGAAGGCGAGCCACGGGCTGCGCTGGTTAAGGCCCTTGAAGTCGTTGAGGGTGTCGGCCTCGAAGCCTTCACGCGACAACAGCATGATCATGCCGAACGCGCCGAGCGACATCAGCACGTACACCACGGCGTAGAACATGGCCGACCCGTAGCCTTCGATGCCGCCGCTCAGCAGGCCGAGCAGCATGAAGCCCATGTGCGCGATGGTGGAGTAGGCGAACATGCGCTTCAGGTTGGTTTGCGCGATTGCGGTGATGTTGCCGATGGCCATCGAGGCAACGGCAAGGATGATCAGCATGCCCGACCAGTGTTGCACCAGCGGTTGCAAACCTTCGACCAGGATGCGCGAGACAAAGGCAAAGGCGGCGAGCTTGGGTGCAGAGCCGATCAGCATGGTCATCGCGGTGGGCGCACCATGATACACGTCCGGCACCCACATGTGGAACGGCACTGCGCCAAGCTTGAAGGCCAGGCCGGAGACCACGAACACCAGGCCGAACACCAGCAGGTTCTTGTCCGCTGTGCCAGACTGGATCGCACTTGCCACCGCGCCCAGTTCCAGCGAGCCGGTCGCGCCATACAGCATGGACATGCCGTACAGCAGCAGGCCGGAAGCCAGCGCGCCGAGGATGAAGTATTTCATTGCGGCTTCGGTGGCGACGGCGGAATCGCGCTGCAAGGCGACCATCGCGTACAGACTCAGGGAGAGCACTTCCAGACCGAGGTACAGGGTAAGGAAATGGTTGGCGGAGATCATCACCATCATGCCGAGCGTGGCGAACAGGGCCAGCACCATGAATTCACCGCTAAACAGGCCGCGTACGGTGAGGTATAGCCTTGAATACACCAGCATCATCGACACCGCCAGATAGGTCAGTAGCTTCAGCACGTCGGACATCAGGTCGTCCACATACATGTTGTGGAAGGCATAGACCACGCCGTTTTCATGCGCACCGACGGTGATCAGCGAGCAGCCCAGTAGGGTGAGCTGCACCAGCATATAGGTGACAGCCCTGCCGCTTTGCCTGATCAGCAAGTCCGCGATCAGAATCGCGCACGCCATGATCAGCAGAAAAATTTCCGCGCCGGCCGGCATCAAATTAGTCATCAAATTCATATTCACCTCAAGTCAACTGCTTACAACGGCAGCTTGGAACGCGCCACATGCACCAGCAGGTCATTCACCGATACGTGCATGATTTCGCTGAACGGCAAAGGGTACAACCCCATGCCCAGCACGGTAACTGCCAAGATCGCGAAAATCGTTTTTTCGCGCAGCGTCAGGTCGGCCAGCTCGGCGACATGCGAGTTGACCACCGCGCCGAAGATCACGCGCTTGTACATCCACAGCGTGTAGGCCGCACCGAAGATCAACGTGGTCGCCGCGGCGAAGGCGTACCAGAAATTCGCCTTCACCGCGCCGAGAATCACCATGAATTCGCCGACGAAGCCGCTGGTGCCGGGCAGGCCGCTGTTCGCCATCGCAAACAGCATGAAGAACGCGGCGAACACCGGCATGGTGTTGGCCACGCCGCCGTAATCGGCGATGTTGCGTGAATGCATGCGGTCATATAGCACGCCGATGCACAGGAACAGCGCGCCGGACACGAAGCCGTGCGAGATCATTTGCAGCAGTGCACCTTCCATGCCGTACGCGTTGAAAATGAAGAACCCCAGCGTGACGAAGCCCATGTGCGAGATCGAGGAATACGCCACCAGCTTTTTCATGTCGCTCTGGGTCAGCGCCACCAGGCCGATATACACCACCGCGATCAGCGACAGCGCGATCATCACACCGGCCAGACGATGGCTGGCATCCGGCACAATCGGCATGGAGAAACGCAGGAAGCCGTAGGCACCCACCTTCAGCATGATTGCCGCCAAGATCACCGAGCCGCCGGTCGGCGCTTCGACGTGCGCATCCGGTAACCAGGTATGCACCGGAAACATCGGTACTTTCACCGCGAAGGCGAAGAAGAACGCGATGAAGATCAGGATCTGCGCCGTCATCGGGACCTCGACCTTATGGAAGTCGAGAATCGCAAAGCTGCCGCCGGACTGGTTGTACAGGTAGATCAGCGCCACCAGCATCAACAGCGAACCGAGTAAGGTATAGAGAAAGAACTTGACCGCTGCGTACACGCGGTTCTGCCCGCCCCATACGCCGATGATCAGGAACATTGGGATCAGCATGGCTTCCCAGAACACGTAGAACAGGATGGAGTCGAGCGCGGAGAACACGCCGATCATGATGCCGGACATGATCAGGAAGGACGCCATGTATTGCGCGACGCGCTTCTCGATCACCTGCCATCCGGCCAGCACCACGATGGGCGTAAAGAAGGCAGTCAGCAGGATGAACAGCACCGAGATGCCGTCTACGCCGAGGTGGTAATGGATATTGAAGCGTGCGATCCAGTTATGCAGCTCGACGAACTGCATCTCCGAGGTGTCGCGCACAAAGCCGGTATAGAGCGGAATCGTCACCAGAAAACCGAGCACCGAGCCGACCAGCGCGAGGATGCGCGCCAGCGGAGCGTTCTTGTCGTCGCCGGTGGCCAGCACCAAGATGCCGAAGATGATCGGCAGCCAGATTGCAACGCTAATTACAGGTAATCCGAAAATCATGCTTTTATTCCTCTAATTTCTGGGAAGTGGGGAGTAGGAAGTGGATAGTGGGAAACCCCAGCCCCTCGCTGCGCTCTCCCCACTCCCCACTATCCACTCCCTACTCCCCATTTTTAAAACCAGTTGCGCATGGTCAGCAGCACGAACACGCCGATGATCATGGAAAACGCATAGTGGTAGATATAGCCGGACTGGAGGCGGCGCACCACGCCCGAGAACATCCCGACCAGCTTCGCCGAGCCGTTCACCATCAACCCGTCGATCAGCTTCACATCGCCGAACTTCCACAGGAGACCGCTCGCGCCGCGCGCGCCGCCGGCGAAGAACCAGTCGTTGAAACGGTCGAAGTAATACTTGTTGTCGAGCAGGGTGTAGATAAACTGGAAGCGCTTCTGGATCGCAGCGGGAATATCGGGGCGCTTCAGGTAGAAGAATGCTGCGCTCGCCACCCCGGCGACTGCCAGCCACAGCGGCAAGGTGGTCAACGAATGCAGCGCCATCGCAAATGCACCGTGGAATTCCTGGTGCATCTCATGCAACGCGTGATGATGTTCGCCGATGAAAATTGCGTCGCCGAAATAGCCTCCAAACAGCATCGGTTCGATG
>DASTNS010000082.1:0-4167 GCA_035720625.1 Gallionella sp.
CACCGCGCTGCTTGCGCTGGCCGGACCCGGCAGCCTGTGGCTCGCCATTGCGCTGATCGTGCTTTCCAATTTCTTTTACGGCAGCGGCGAGAATCTGATTGCGGCCTTTTTGCCCGAACTGGCGCGCGGGCGCTCGCTCGGCAAAGTATCGGGATGGGGCTGGAGTCTGGGTTATGTCGGTGGGCTGGTGAGCCTCGGCGCCTGCCTCGCTTATGTGTCCTGGGCACAGGGGCAGGGCAAACAGGCTGCAGATTTTGTGCCGGTGACCATGCTGATTACCGCTGTGCTGTTTGCGATTTCCAGCCTGCCTACCTTCCTGTTCCTGAAAGAACGTGCCGTGTCGCAGCCCCATCTGCAAGGGCTGAATCTGATGCAGGAATCTTTCACGCGGCTCAGGCAAACCATTGCTCACGCAAAAAATTACCGCGACCTGCGGCGCTTCCTGATCTGCACGGTGTTTTACCAAGCGGGCATCCAGGCGGTGATCACGCTCGCCGCGATCTACGCGCAGCAGGCGATGCACTTCACCACCCGGCAGACCATCATGCTGATTTTCGTGGTCAACATCACCGCCGCCGTCGGCGCCTTCCTGTTCGGCCATCTGCAAGACCGCATCGGCCATATTCCCGCCATCGCATTGACGCTGTCTGGCTGGACTGTCATGGTCGGCCTTGCGTGGGCCGCACAAGGCCCTGGGATGTTCTGGGCCGCCGCCAACCTTGCGGGAATCTGCATGGGTGCCAGCCAATCCGCCGGGCGGGCGCTGGTAGGTTTGTTGAGTCCGGTCACGCGGCGCGCCGAATTTTTCGGGCTGTGGGGATTGGCGGTCAAGCTTTCGTCTATCCTCGGACCGCTGACTTACGGTGCAGTAAGCTGGATATCGCAAGGCGACCATCGCATGGCCATCCTGATTACCAGCAGTTATTTTGTCGCGGGATTGGCGATCCTGACTGGTATAAACGTCAGGCGCGGGAGGCGTGCGGCGTTGCGGTCAAAATTTTAAGTTTGTGCAGGTGACTTGCAATCACGGCAAGTTATCGATGAACCGCTTCATGGAAATTTTAAGCGCCGCGAAATTCGGGTTGTACATCAAACGCCGCAAGGTGCCGGCTTTAAGGTTGGCCTCGGTGATCTCCCCCTGCAAAACTTCCTCGTGCTTGTTGTTGCCGGAGTTATATTTTTTCATGTCGTCCGGATAATAATGAACGAAGTTGAAATAGTCTCCCGCCACACCGTAGTAGGCGTCATCGGGAGGCAGCACGATGGAGGTATGCGCGGAGCTTAATATTTTTTGCTCGGGCACCACGCTGTTCACCAGCTCCAGTTTTTCCGCCGGAATGCCGGGCGGAGATTTTCCCGTGTCGGTGGTGTACAGCACCAGCCTGTTGGAGGGGTGGCGTGCATGCGCCATGAATTCGACGGTTGCCGGTGTGTTGGCGGTGGCATCGTCCTGGCTGGCTGCGGCAAATACCGGGATGCCTACTTCATGTTTCTGCAGCAACGAGTCCAATTTCTTCGTCAGTGCGTGCATCTGGGCAACGGCATTCTTGGGAAGCGACTCATATTTGTAGAGGCTCTTATCCGGCCTGATGCCTACCCACTTCGCTGACGGCATCAACCAGCTATACAGCTTATGCAGATTCGCCCAGCGCGCACGGGCGCTGATCTCCAGCGCCGGCGCAAACAAGAACAGCCCACGCACGCGGTCATCGCGCAGGCTCTGGTAAACACTCAGCGCGCCTCCGGCGGAGAACCCGGCCAGATAAACCTCATCAACTTCTTCCGCCAGTCTGTCGGTGCCATAGGCAACCGCCCTGGCCCATTCCCGCCAAGTGACATTGAGCAGATCGCCGGGCTGCGTGCCGTGCCCCGGCAACAAGACGGCCATGACACGAAAGCCATTTTCCCGGAAGAACTCAGCCAAATAACGCATGAAATAAGGGGAGTCGGTCAAACCATGCGTGAGCATCACGCCGCGGCGATAAGGTTTGCCCCTTCCTCTGCATACCTCCCCGGCAGGATGCAACTCGAATGGGGCATTCCCGGCGACCGCCTTGTCCAGATCGGCGGTTCCGAGCCGGGCATGCACGCGCCGCAACATCGCCGTCGTGCGCCGCACATATTCGTCGAACGCCAACCCACCCCCGATGAAACGTGAGTTTTCACCGGATGGACGATGCCTCGCTTCCAGCCGTACTTCGCCACCGCCTCCTTTGTTCATTGCCACCTCGTCATTGCCTCCTAGGTCATTCTACCCGCTGAAAGTAACGTCATGCCGCCCCTCATCGAAGATCGTGCCGCCATGTCATAATATCGCCGGTTCGTCACCCCAAACTTCAGGCGCCCTTCATCATGTCCTGGTTCGTCACCAACCTCATCGCCGCTTTCTTGCTGCCGCCGTTGAGCCTGCTGCTTGTGCTGGCGCTGGGTCTGTTCCTGCTTAACCGCCGCCGCAAGCTTGCCAAGCCACTGCTGCTCACCGCATTCGCCCTGCTGTGGCTCGCCTCCACACCCTATTTTGCCGAGGGCGCACTGCACTTGCTGGAGGCGCGCACCGCTGCGCTGGATAGCCAGCATCCCAATGGGCAACCTCAAGCCGCCGATGCGGTCGTGATACTCGGCGGCGGGACATATTTCCATGCGCCGGAATATGCCGGGCAGGACACCGTCAATGAACAAACCCTGCTGCGCCTGCGCTACGGTACAAAGCTCCAGCGCGAGACCGGCAAGCCGGTACTGGTAACCGGCGGCAAGCCGTTCGGCAACCGACTTCCCGAGGCGCAGCAAATGCGCATAGCACTCGAGCAGGATTTCCGCGTACCGGTGCGCTGGACGGAAGACACGTCCGACAACACTTTTGAAAATGCGCGCTACTCATTCCAAACCTTACAAAAGGCCGGCATCAAAAAAATCTATCTTGTCACCCACGCTTGGCACATGCCGCGTGCCGCCGATGTATTCCGCCGCGCCGGATTCGAGGTGGTCGAGGCGCCGACTGCTTTTACCACGCGCTATCGAGTCGATCTGCTGGCATTCCTGCCGCGTGCCGAATCTCTGCGCGACAGCAAAATTTTTATTCACGAAGTTATCGGGTTGCTCTGGTATCGGGTAAAGTTAGCAATCGCAGGTATTTAGACAAACAAAGGAACAACATGAAAGCACGCGTCAAATGGGTGGAACAAGTCTCTTTCCTGGGTGAAACCGAAAGCAGCCACGCTGTGTTGATGGACGGCTCGCCTGAGGCGGGCGGGCGCAATCTCGGCCCGCGCCCGATGGAAATGCTGCTGCTCGGAACGGGCGGCTGCACCAGCTTCGACGTGGTTTCCATCCTGAAAAAAAGCCGCCAGGCGATTTCCGATTGCTATGTAGAACTGGAAGCGGAACGCGCCGAAACCGATCCCAAGGTATTCACCAAGATACATATGCACTTTGTCATAAAAGGCAAGGACATCAAGCCGGAGGCGGTCGAAAAAGCCATCAAACTGTCGGCCGAAAAATACTGCTCTGCATCCATCATGCTCGGTGCGACCGCCGCGATCACACATGACTTCGAAGTGATTCAGGAATAGGACGCAGTTAGAAGGTAAACACCTTCGCTAACTCCGCGCCCGGATCTTCCGCGCGCATGAACGCTTCGCCGACCAGAAATACATTCACCCGGTTGCTGCGCATCAGTCTGACGTCCTCCGCCTTGAGGATGCCGCTTTCGGTGACGACAATGCGTCCGGATGGAATGCGCGGCAACAAGTCCAGCGTGGTTTGCAGGCTTACTTCAAAGGTGCGCAAGTTGCGGTTGTTCACACCGATCAGCGGCGTGGCCAGTTGCAGCGCGGCATCCAGCTCCCTGCCGTCATGCACCTCCACCAGCACCGCCATGCCGAGGCTGTGCGCCAGCGATTCGAATGACTTCATTTGCGCAACATCCAGCGCGGATACAATCAGCAGGATCGCATCCGCGCCCATCGCGCGCGCCTCGTAGATCTGGTATTCGTCCACCATGAAATCCTTGCGCAGCACCGGCAGCGTACAGGCGGCGCGCGCCTGCTTCAGGTACTCCGCGCTGCCCTGGAAGAATTGCGCGTCGGTCAGCACCGACAGACACGCCGCGCCATGCCGCACGTAGCTGGCGGCGATCTCGGCAGGGCGGAAATCGGCGCGCAACACCCC
>DASTNS010000083.1:0-52583 GCA_035720625.1 Gallionella sp.
CTCATCCACCTGGAGCAGTCCCGTGTTGACCCGCCGAATGTCGTCGTAGGACTGCGGATATTTCGGCATGCTCCCCAGGATGTATGCGCTGAACGCGGCCAGTCCCTGGCCTAACATGCGCAAACCCTCGTTGTGGTTGCGTAGCGCGCCGATGGTGGCGCAGTAGCAGCCTTGCTCATCTGCCTCGCGCATGTGGCTGGAGTGGGCCGGGAGCACGACGGTACGGTCGTGCAACGTCAGCAGCCGTTGCAGCGAGCGGTAGAGCAGGGGCGTCCAGGTATTTGCCCGGCCACCCAGATCGGGCCGGCCGATCGAGTCGATGAACAAAGTATCGCCGGTCAGCAGATAGAGGTCGTCCACCAGCAGATTGATCATACCGAGAGTGTGGCCGGGGAGATGGAGCGCGCGGATGCTCACCTCACCCAGCGTGAAGGCCATTTCGTCCACTAGGTAGCGGAAGGAAAACGTCGCGGGAAGCAGGTCATCGGGATGGATGCTGTCATAAGGATGCAGCCAGTAATCCACCCCCAGCTCCCTCGCCATGGCCACCCCGCCGCTCAGATGGTCGGCCTGAAGATGGGTGTCGAACACGCCCGTGATGCGCCAGCCCCGCTCGGCGGCGATCCGGGTGTAGATCTCGGTGTGGCGCGCGGCGTCGACCACCATGGCCTCGCCGCCGCTGGCCAGCAGGTAGCTGAGGCATCCACGTGCCGGGCGGCTGATCTGGAGGATAGTGAGCCGCCGGGTTTCCTCAACGACCAGCATTTCATAATGGTCGCCCCAGGCCGCCATCCCGCCCTCCAGGTTGAATGCCTGATAGCCGAGCCGCCGCAGCCCCTCGGCAACGTGCGTTGAAGTGTCGCCCTTGGCGCACACCGCCAGGATCGGCCCGCTCCGGGGCAACCTGTCCTTCAGCCGCTCCGGGACCGCGCGGGCAACCGCTGCGGCGATTTCTTCGTCTTCCTCCAAGTCCAGCAGATCGAAATAGGGTATGTTGAGAGTCTGGATCGGGCTCTTGCCCTCGATTTTCCAGGCATCGAATTCATCCCGATTGCGTACGTCCAGGATGGCGAACCGGCTGCCCTCGTTTAGATGACGGTGCAGGTCCGCCGGGTTCCAAACATGCATCTTGCGCGTAGTCATATCATCCTCCTGCCCTGAAAGAGAATGTGGCGCGCCCGGCGGGAGTCGAACCCACTACCTACAGCTTCGGAAACTGTCACTCTATCCAAATGAGCTACGGGCGCTGCGGAGAAAACTACTAAAGGAGAGCGATGGTCATTTTACAGCATCTCGCCCAAATGACCCCAAGCTTCGGAAACCAATACTCTATCCAACTGAGCTACGGGCGCGTTACGTGAAGGCGCGCAGCATAGCGTTTTTTGGCCACTCCGTCCATGCGGCCGGCCTCTGCCTGCGGTAAGGTACACGGCAAGACGGCGTAAAAGTGTTATCTTGTGCGCCTCTGAAAATACCAGATTATCAACATGCCTTCTTCCAGATCGGCACACTTGAACAAGCCGCGTTGCGCATGGGCGGGCAGTGATGTGCTGTATCAGGCCTATCATGACCGCGAATGGGGTGTGCCGCTGCACGACGACCGGCGCCTGTTCGAGTTCCTGATCCTGGAAGGCGCGCAGGCAGGCCTGAGCTGGATCACCATCCTGCGCAAGCGCGACAACTACCGCGCCGCCTTCGATGATTTCAATGCGGCGCGCATTGCCCGTTATGACGCTAATAAAATAGAATCGCTGCTGCAGGATGCGGGTATTGTGCGTAATCGTTTGAAATTGGAAGCCGCCATCGTCAACGCGCAAAAATTCCTCGATGTGCAAAATGAATTTGGCAGTTTCGCTGCATTCGTCTGGCAGTTCGTCGGGGGCAAGCCCAGGCAGAATGCATGGCGCAGCCTCGCCGATGTGCCGGCCAGCACGCCGCAGTCGGATGCGATGAGCAGGGAACTGAAGCGGCGCGGCTTTAAGTTTGTTGGCACGACGATCTGCTACGCCCTGATGCAGGCGACCGGCATGGTCAACGACCATACCATCAACTGTTTTCGACACAAAGAATTGCAAAGATGATTCTCAAGTTCACAAAAATGCATGGCGCCGGCAACGATTTCGTGGTGCTGGACGGGGTGCGCCAGAAAATAGAGTTATCCCCGGAACAGTTGCGCTTGCTCGCTGACCGCCATTTCGGCGTGGGCTGCGACCAGGTCCTGCTGGTGGAGAAGGCGCAGCGCCCCGAGGCTGACTTCCGCTACCGGATATTCAATGCGGACGGTGGCGAGGTGGAGCAATGCGGCAACGGCGCGCGCTGCTTCGTGCGTTTCGTGCACGATCAGGAGCTCACGCACAAGCGCGAGATCGTGGTGGAAACGCAATGCGGCTTGATTAGTCCGCACCTTGAGGGCGACGGGCGCGTGACGGTGAACATGGGCGCGCCGGTCTTCGATGCAGCGCTTATTCCGTTTGACGGCGGCAGCGGCGCGGTGAGCGAGCCGCTGGAGGTGGCGGGCGAAACACTGCAAATCAGTGCGCTGTCGATGGGCAACCCGCATGCGGTGCAGGTCGTGGCGGACGTCGAGCACGCGCCGGTGGCAAAACTGGGGCCGCTCATCGAGCATCACCCGCGCTTTCCCAAGCGCGTCAATGCCGGCTTCATGCAGGTCATGGATCGCAGCCATATCCGGCTGCGTGTCTATGAGCGCGGCTCGGGCGAAACACTGTCGTGCGGCACCGGCGCCTGCGCGGCAGTGGTGGCGGGCATCAGGCGCGGCCTGCTGGACAGCCCGGTGAGCGTCGCCACGCGCGGCGGCCTGCTGACCATCGCTTGGGATGGCGAGGGCGCGCCGGTGTTGATGACCGGCCCGGTGATTTCGGTTTTTGAAGGCGAGATAAGTTTATAGGGAGTTACGATGAGAGCAGAAGATGTCGCACAATACCTGCAGGACAACCCGCAATTTTTCGAAAGCTATACTGACCTGCTGACGCAGATCGCCCTGCCGCATCCGCACGGCGGGCGCACCATCTCGCTCTCCGAACGGCAAATGGTCGCGTTGCGCGAGAAGAACAAGGAGCTCGAGAAGAAGCTGCAGGAACTGATTGAGTTCGCCAAGGAGAACGACGCGCTGCAGCACAAGGTGCATGAGTTCGTCGTCGCGCTGTTTGCGGCACGCGACCTGGCTACCTTGCAGGAAATGATCCCGCATCTGTTGCGCGAAATCTTTGCGGTACCGCATACGGTGTTGCGCCTGTGGCAGGCCAACCCGCCCAGCGCGGAAGTGCTGGCGTTCGCCGATGCGCAGGTGTATCCGGTCTGCCTGCATCATGCCGCGCACGATACCGCCGACTGGTTCGGCGAAGCTACCGCACAGTTGCATTCGTTCGCCTACCTGCCGCTGCATGCGGGCAGCGAGACCATCGGCCTGCTGGTGCTGGCCAGCGAAGACAAGCAGCGCTTCTATCCGGAGATGGGCACGGTGTTCCTGCAGCGCATCGCCGAGGCGGTGGGCAGTGCATTGCATCCGCATATCTTGTAGACATGACCGATGCCGCGCCCGTCCTGAGCAAAGTCGAAGGGGCCAACCAGAAATACTTGCAGGGCTACCTGGCGTGGCTGCGCAACGAGAAACAATACTCCGCATTGACTGCCGAGAACTACGCGCGCGACCTCGGGCACTTGTTCGAACTGGCGGCCGCGACGCCGCTGGCCAGCCTCAAAATCCACCATATCCGCCGCTTTATCGCGCAACTGCACGGCAAGGGCATGGGCGGCCGTTCGCTGGCGCGCATGCTGTCGGCGTGGCGCGGTTTCTTCACTTACCTGATGCGCGACCACGGTATGACCGACAATCCCTGCGCCGGCCTGCGCGCGCCCAAATCGCCGAAGACCCTGCCGCAGACCCTGTCGCCCGACGAGGCGGCGCGCATGGTCGACCTGCCGACCGACACGCCGGAAGCGATCCGCGACAAGGCGATGTTCGAGCTGTTCTATTCCTCCGGCCTGCGCCTGGCCGAACTGGTCAGCCTTGACCTCGAACCGATGCGTGCAGACCTGCATGCCGGCGAAGTGCGCGTCACCGGCAAGGGCAGCAAGACGCGCATCGTGCCGCTCGGGACTTTCGCCATCGCCGCGTTGCAGGCCTGGCTGGTGGTGCGTGACCAGCTCGCCAGGGCAGACGAAAACGCGCTGTTCGTCGGGCAGCGCGGCAGCCGCATCTCGCCGCGCGTGGTGCAACTGCGCATGAAACAGTGGGGTATCAAGCAGGGCATCGCCAGCAACGTGCATCCGCACCTGCTGCGCCATTCGTTCGCCACGCATGTGCTTCAATCTTCCGGCGACCTGCGCGCGGTGCAGGAGATGCTCGGCCATGCCAGCATCTCCACTACGCAGGTCTACACGCACCTCGATTTCCAGTACCTCAGCAAGATTTACGACGCGGCGCATCCGCGCGCCAAGAAGAAAACATGACCAGCCAGAAACCCAGATCGCCTTCTACGCCACCCTCATCCCAACCTTCTCCCGGAGGGAGAAGGGGCAATCGCTCCCTCTCCCGCTCGCGGGAGAGGGTTGAAGAGAGGGGTGGCCCCTCGCGAGACAATAAGGATTTTCGCAACCGAGCCAAACGCGGCGGCAAGCTATCTGGCGAGCAGAAAAATATTTCGCGCGGCACACCGCAACCGCTCACCGGCAACGCAGATGCGAGTCCCGCAATTGTCCTCAAGGCGGGGCGGGAGAAATCCCTGTTGCGCCGCCACCCGTGGGTGTTCTCCGGTGCGGTCGAGCGCGTCGATGGCGCACCTCACAGCGGCGACACGCTGCCGGTGCGCGATGCCGCAGGGAATTTTCTCGCCTGGGCGGCTTATAACGCCAGCTCGCAAATCACCGCACGCGTCTGGTCGTGGCACGAAGGCGAAGTTATCGACGCGGAGTTTTTTCGCCACAAAATCGCCGCTGCGTTAACAGCACGCGATGCGCTCGGATTGAGCAAGGACAGCAGCGGCCTGCGCCTGATCCATGCCGAATCCGACGGCCTGCCGGGATTGGTCGTCGATCGATACGGCGATACGCTGGTGATGCAGATCGGCAGCGCGGGAGCGGAATGCTGGCGCGACACCTGTGCCGACATCCTGCAGGAACTGTGCAATCCCGCGTGCATCTACGAGCGCTCCGATTCCGATTCGCGCGGACTGGAAGGCTTGGAAATGCGCAACGGCGTGCTGCGCGGCAGGTTGCCGGATAGCGTCGAAGTCATCGAGCATGGCCTGCGCTTCAAGGTGGATGTCGCGGTGGGACAAAAGACCGGCTTCTATCTCGACCAGCGCGACAACCGCACGCTGACCGAAACGCTGGCCGCTGGCCGCGACGTGCTGAACTGCTTCTGCTACACCGGCGGCTTCTCGCTGTACGCGCTGCGCGGCGGCGCGAAATCGGTGCTGTCGATCGACGCATCCGGCGACGCGTTGCGCATCGCTGAAAAGAATTTAACAACGAATGGTTTGGATGCGGCACATGCCGAATGGCAGGAGGCGGACGTGTTCCAGGCGCTGCGCAAGCTGCGCGACCAGGGCCGATCCTTCGACCTCATCATCCTCGACCCGCCCAAGTTCGCCCCCACCGCCGCGTTCGCCGAAAAAGCCGCGCGCGGCTACAAGGATATCAACCTGCTCGGCTTCAAGCTGCTACGCCCGGACGGCCTGCTCGCCACCTACTCCTGCTCCGGCGGCATCAGCGAAGAGCTGTTCCAGAAGATCATCGCCGGCGCCGCGCTCGATGCCGGCGTGGATGCGCAGATCATCCATCATCTGCACGCCAGCGCCGATCATCCGGTGCTGCTCAGTTTTCCGGAGGGGGCGTATTTGAAGGGGTTGGTGTTGCGGGTGGCGGGGTAGCTGTGCCGGGCTACCCCCCGGCAAGAGTGCAGAGTCATCCCCCGCTTAATGCAAATTCACCAACGGCTTGAACCCCAACTTCCCCTGCAAACTGTCCGCGCTGCTGCGCGCTTCGTTCTGGTTTGCATACGGCCCGAGGTGGACGCGGTTGAGGCCGTCCTTGAGGAACACGCTGAGCTGTTTGCCGGCATCGCCCAGCTTGGCGCGCATTTGCGCCATGAAACTTTCCGCGGCTTCCGGTGATTTGAATGCGCCAAGTTGCAGGTAAACATTGCTGCCTGCGGCGGCTGCGGTGCTGGTGGCGGGTGCCGTACTCTGGGCCGCCGGTTCGGCTTTTCCCAGCGGTTTGCTTTCCACGATATCGGCCTTGGCGAGGGTATTCAGGCTGGCATCGGGAGCCAGGCTCTCGATTTCCACTTCCGAACTGCCGTTGCCGATGATGCCGAGCTTGTGCGCGGCGGTGTAGGAAAGGTCCATCACGCGCTCATGCAGGAACGGGCCGCGGTCGTTGATTCGCACCACCACGGATTTTTTGCTGACGGTGTTGGTCACGCGCGCATAGCTCGGGATCGGCAGGGTGGGGTGCGCGGCGGTCATGCCGTACATGTCGTACACCTCGCCGCTGGAGGTGCGCTGGCCGTGGAATTTCTTGCCGTACCACGAAGCGATGCCGCGCTCCTTGTAGTTGCCTGCGGCAGTCAGCGGTGTGTAGGTTTTGCCCAGCGCGACATAGGGGCGGTTAGCGTAGCGGTGCAGCGGTTCGCTTTTCGGCACGGCATCGGGTATTGCGTCGAGGTTGGCTGGGGCATCCGCGCCGGGGCCGTCTCCGGTGAGATAGCCGCCCGGTACGGCCGGTGCGCCGACCGCGTGATCTTCGATCGGCGCGGGGGGGCTGCGCGTTTCCACCTTGCGCTGCGGCGCGCTGCCGCAGGCGGCGAGTATCAGGGTTGCCAATATCAGGACCACTCCTTGCTTGTTCATTCTGCCTCCTATGTTTTAACCAGTTTTTTATGCGTCTCGATGCTCATCAGCATACCAAAACCCAGCAGCAGGGTCAGCATCGAGGTGCCGCCGTAGCTTACCAGCGGCAGTGGCACGCCGACCACCGGCAGGATGCCGCTGACCATGCCCATGTTGACGAATGCATAGGTGGCGAAGGTCAGCGTGATGGAACCCGCCATCAGGCGCGTGAAATAGGTCGAGGCGTTCGCGGTGATGACGAAGCCGCGCCCGATCACAAACAGATAGATTCCCAGCAGGATCAGGTTGCCGAGCAGGCCGAATTCTTCCGAGTACACCGCGAAGATAAAGTCAGTGGTGCGTTCCGGCAGGAAGTCGAGATGGGTCTGCGTGCCGTTCAGGTAGCCCTTGCCGAGGATGCCGCCGGAACCCACCGCGATGGTTGCCTGGATGGTGTGGTAACCCTTGCCCAACGCGTCCTGCGAGGGGTCGAGCAACATCAGGATGCGGTGGCGCTGGTAGTCGTGCAGCATCGACCACAGCACCGGTGCGCTGGCAAGCGCCGCGACGAACAGCCCGCCGATCACGCGCCAGCTCAGCCCGGCCAGGAACAGCACGTAAAAACCGCTGGCGGAAATCAATATCGCGGTGCCCAGATCGGGCTGGCGCGCGATCAATGCTATCGGGATTAGTAACAGCAGCGCGGCGATGAAATAATTTTTCAGGGTGAGCGTGGCTTCGTGCTTTTCGAAGTACCAGGCCATCATCAGCGGCACGCCGATTTTCATCAGCTCGGACGGCTGGATGGTGGCAATGCCGAGATTCAGCCAGCGCCGTGCACCGTGGCTGATTTCGCCAAACAGCGCCACGGCAACCAGCAACACCATACCCAGCACATAGATCGGTACGGCAGTACGCATCAGGTAATGCAGCGGCAGGTTGGCGATCAGCCACATGCAGGCGAACGCCACCACGATATTGAGCAGTTGGCTCAGCGGTTTGCCCCAGCCGGCATTGTCCGCGCTATACAGCACCAGCAGGCTGGCCATCATCAGCAGGCTGATGCCGAGCAGCAGCGGCAGGTCGAGGTGCGCGATGAAGCGCAGCCATAGTTGGCGTTTAGTCATGTTCCGCATCCTCCTTGCCGGATACGTCCGGCAACGGTTGCGGTACCTTGCCGAGCAGGAAATAATCCATCACCTTGCGCGCGATCGGGGCGGCCGTGCTGCCGCCGTGTCCGCCATTCTCGGCCAGCACCGCCAGCGCGATTCTGGGTTGCTCGGCGGGAGCGAAGGCGATGAACCAGGCATGGTCGCGATGGCGTTCGTCGATCTTTTCGGCATCATATTTCTCCCCTTGCTTCATGGCAACCACCTGCGCCGTGCCGGTCTTGCCGGCGATATGGTAGGGTGCGCCTGCGGCCGACTGTGCTGCCGTGCCGCCGGGTTGAGTGACCGCTGCCATGGCGCGCTTCACCAGATCGAGATGGGCAGGGGTAATTTGCAGGTCAATCTCCGGTTTGCTTTCAATCAGGCGGTTTTCATTGCTGCGTGAACTGCGCACCTCCCTGACCAGGTGCGGCTTGTAACCCACGCCATTGTTCGCCAGCGTCGCGGTGGCATGGGCCAACTGCATCGGTGTGACCAGGTTGTAGCCTTGCCCGATGCCGACCGATACGGTATCGCCGGCGTACCACTTCTGCTGGTAGCGCCTCATTTTCCATTCCTGCGAAGGCAACAGCCCGGACGTTTCGCCTTCCAAGTCAAGGCCGGTCTTCTTGCCGAAACCGAAGCGCGACAGGTAATTGAAGATATTGTCTATGCCCATTTCCGTTGCCAGCCCGTAATAGTAGGTGTCGCAGGAAATGACGATGGACTTGAACATATCCACGCTGCCGTGCCCGCCCTTCTTCCAGTCACGATACTGGTGGCTGCTGCCGGCCAGGTTGAAGTAGCCGGGATCGCTGATGGTGCGGCTAGGCGAGCGGACGTTGTAATACAGTCCCGCCAATGCCATGAACGGCTTGACCGTGGAGCCGGGCGGATACTGCCCGCGCAACGCGCGGTTGTTGAGCGGCACGTCCGGTGAATTGTTCAGTTCATCCCAGCTCTGCGGATCGATGCCGTCGATGAACAGGCTGGGGTCGTAGCCCGGTTTGCTGACGAAGGCCAGCACCTCGCCGTTGTTTGGGTCGATCGCCACCAGTGCGCCACGGTAATTGCCAAACGCCTGCTCGGCGATCTCCTGCAGCTTGGCATCGATACTCAATACCAGGGTGTTGCCGGATGACGGCGGGGTGCGCGACAACATGCGTATCGCCCGCCCGCCCGAATCCACTTCGACCTGCTCCACGCCGGTGGTGCCGTGTAGCTCGTTTTCGTAGCTCTGCTCCAGGCCGGTTTTGCCGATGTAATCCGAGCCGCGGTAGTTGGCTGCCAGATCGTTTTCTTCAAGTTGCTCCACGTCGGTTTGGTTGATGCGCCCGATATAGCCAATCAGGTGCGCGGTCTTTGTGCCATACGGATAATTGCGGAACAGCCGCGCCTTGATCTCGACACTCGGAAAGCGGAATTGCTGCGCGGCAAAGCGCGCGACCTCCTCGTCGGTGAGCCGGTTACGGATCATCAGGGTTTCGAAATTGCGCCGTTCGGCGAGCAGCTTGTTGAAGCGCTTGCGGTCCTTGTGGGTGATTTCGACCAGTGTGGACAGCTCGTTGATCGTGGCTTCCAGGTTGGCGGTTTTGTTCGGCGTGATCTCCAGCGTATAGCCGGAATAGTTGTGCGCCAGCACCACGCCGTTGCGGTCGAGTATCATGCCGCGATTGGGGACGATGGGGACGATGGAGATGCGGTTGCTCTCCGCAAGCGTCTGGTAATAGTTGTGGCGCACTACTTGCAGATAGAAAAAGCGCACCAGCAGGATCGACAGCAGTAACAGCACAAAACCGATGCTGATCGCCAGCCGCAATCGGAAGTAAAAAATTTCGCGCTGATGGTTTTTTAGTTCGACGTGCTTGTTCATTGACGGTCACGATCCACGCGCATCTGCCGCGCCGCCTGGAACATGAGGCTGAGCGGCACCCACAGCAAGGTCGAAGTCAGGCAACCGAGGAAGTACGGCCACACCACATAGCCGTTCACCTGCCAATGCACCAGCGCATAGACCGCGTAGGTCAGCGCCAGGATGCCGAACACCTGCGTGGTTTGCTGGCGCAGGTCGAACATCTGCAAACGGTGATGTAGCACCACGCCGCCAAAGGCGAGCAATGTATAGGCCAGCGCATGCTGGCCGAACAGGCTGGCATCGGCCACATCGGCAAGAATGCCCACCGCCCAGGACAGCCCGATGCCGACGCGCAGCGGTTTATGCGTACACCAGTACAGCATCACCACGGCGACGAAGTCCGGGCGCAGCATCAGCCAGATGCCTTCCCACGGCAGCCCGTTCAGGAACAGGGCGAGCAGCACGCTGAACACGATCAGGGTGTTGCTGACCGGACGCTGGATTTCCGGATTGGCTGGAGCAAGATAGGGCATTATTTTTTCTGTTTCGTCTTCGAATTCTGTGCCGCTGCAGGTTCTTCCGCCGGCCGTTCGGGCAGCTTGGGCAGGCCGGACAAAATCAGCAGGTGACGGTGTTTGTCTACGCCAGCCACCGGCAGGCAGGTCACGCGCGCAAACGGGTAGGCGGGATCGCGTTCGATTTTTACCACCTTGGCGACCGGGATGCCCGGCGGATAGATGCCGTCGATGCCCGAAGTGACCAGCATGTCGCCGTTCTGGATATCGGAACTGACCGGCATATAGCGCAGCGACAGCTGGCTGGTATCGCCCGCGCCGAACACGATGGTGCGCAACCCGTTGCGCAACACCTGCACCGGCACGGCATGGTCTTTCTCGGTAACCAGCGTGACCTCGGAAAGCCAGGGGTAAACGCGGGTAATCTGGCCGACGATGCCGATGTCATCCATCACCACTTGCCCGATCAGCACGCTGGCATTCGCGCCCTTATCGATAAGCACCTTGCGCTTGAATACATCGCGCTCGGCATACACGATTTCGGCCGGTTGCACGGTAAGTTCGCCGCGCTGCGGCAGTGCCAGCAAGTTGCGCAATTGCCGGTTTTCCTGCTGCAGCGCCTGCAACTGCAGCAACTGCGCAGCATCACGCCCATGCTGTTGGTGCAGTAATTGGTTGTCTTCCACCAGGCTGCGCTGCGTGGTAAAAAAATCTCCGGCCTGCTGCCACAGCAGGCCCGGCAAGGTCGCCAGCCGTTGTATCGGCGAAACCAGCACAGACAGCGCACCGCGCGTGGATTCCAGATAGCGGTAGCGCGCGTCGATGAATAACAGCAGCAATGAGAGCACTACAAAGAACACCAGTCGCACCGCAGAACTGGGGCCGCGATGGAAAAACCGGAAGGATTGTGTGTTGTCCATTTTTGTATGGTGAGTGGGGAGTAGTGAGTGGGAAAACCTGTTTTTCTCCACTTACCGCTTGCCGTTTACCACTTGCTACTCACCACTTACCACTCACCGGAAGTCGTTACTCTGTAGTAAATATGTTGGTGGACTTATCCATGCTTTCGAGGGCACGTCCCGAACCGCGTACCACGCAGGTCAGCGGATCGTCGGCAATCAGCACCGGCAGGCCGGTCTCTTCCATCAGCAGGCGGTCGAGGTCGCGCAACAGCGCGCCGCCGCCGGTCAGCACCATGCCCTTGTTGGCGATGTCCGCGCCGAGTTCCGGCGGGGTTTGCTCCAGCGCGGTCTTCACCGCGCTGACGATGCTGTTGAGAGGATCGGTAAGCGCTTCGAGGATTTCGTTGCTGGAAATGGTGAAACTGCGCGGCACGCCTTCCGCGAGGTTGCGCCCCTTCACTTCCATCTCGCGCACTTCACTGCCCGGAAAAGCCGAGCCGATGGTTTTCTTGATTTCTTCGGCGGTGGTTTCGCCGATCAGCATGCCGTAATTGCGGCGGATGTAGTTGATGATCGCCTCGTCGAATTTGTCGCCGCCGACGCGCACCGAACCGGAGTACACCGCGCCGCCCAGCGAAATCACGCCCACCTCCGTGGTGCCGCCGCCGATATCCACCACCATCGAACCGGTCGCATCTTCGACCGGCAGGCCCGCGCCGATTGCCGCGGCCATCGGCTCCTCGATCAATTCCACGCGGCGCGCGCCCGCGCCGACGGCCGATTCGCGGATCGCGCGGCGCTCCACCTGCGTGGAGCCGCACGGCACACAAATCACGATGCGCGGGCTGGGGCTGAAAATACCGGCCTTGTAAACCCTGCGAATAAATTGCTTGAGCATTTGCTCGGTGACGGTAAAGTCGGCGATCACGCCGTCTTTCATCGGGCGGATCGCGGTGATGTTGCCCGGTGTGCGCCCCAGCATCTGCTTGGCGGCCAAGCCGACCTGCTGGATTACCTTCTTGCCGTTCGGTCCACCCTCCTGGCGGATCGCCACCACCGACGGCTCATTCAGCACGATGCCCTGCCCGCGCACCCAGATCAGGGTATTGGCGGTGCCAAGGTCAATCGCCAGATCGTTGGCAAAATAGCCGTTCAAAAATCCAAACATGTTCGTTCCCAATAGTCAAAGAGGTGCGTCTGCAAAGGCCTTTATGATACCCTATTAGCCTTATTTCAATAAAGTTTTTACCATGCTTCTGACCAATGCAGATGTCCGCAAAGTCGCCAGTCTGGCGCGACTGGCAATGAGCGAGGCGGAAATCGAAACCGCCCGTTTACAACTATCCGGCATTTTTGCCCTGATTGCGAAAATGCAGGCTGTCGATACCCAGGGTATTGAACCGATGTCCCATGCCCAGGACATGGCGCAGCGGCTGCGCGAGGACGTCGTCACCGAAACCAACCAGCGCGAGCTGTTCCAGGCTATCGCCCCGCAAGTCGAAGCGGGGCTGTATCTGGTTCCGCAAGTCATCGAATAATCCGCCATGCTTGAATCCAGTTTGCAGCAACTCGGCAGCGCGCTGCGCGCCAGACAGATTTCCAGCGTCGAATTGACGCAGCTCTATCTCGACCGCATCGCCAGCCTTAATCCGAAGCTCAACGCCTACATCACTGTCCAGCCGGAAGTTTCGCTGGCGCTGGCGCGCGAGGCCGACGCGCGCCTCGCCGCCGGCAACGCCGATACGCTGACCGGCATCCCGATAGCCCAGAAGGACATCTTCTGCGCCAAGGGCTGGCTCACGACCTGCGGTTCGAAGATGCTGCACAACTTCGTGTCGCCCTACGATGCGCATGTCATCGAACAGTTCAACCGCGCGGGTGCGGTGAATCTCGGCAAGACCAACATGGACGAGTTCGCCATGGGCTCGTCGAATGAGACTTCGTATTTCGGCACGGTGAAAAATCCCTGGGACACGACCCGCGTGCCCGGCGGCTCATCGGGCGGCACGGCAGCTGCGGTCGCCGCACGCCTGTGCGCGGCAGCGACCGGCACCGACACCGGCGGTTCCATCCGCCAGCCCGCCGCGCTGTGCGGCATCTCCGGCCTCAAGCCCACCTACGGCGTATGCTCGCGCTACGGCATAATCGCCTTCGCCTCCAGCCTCGACCAGGCCGGCCCGATGGGCCGCAGCGCCGAAGACCTCGCGCTGATGCTGAACGCGATGGCCGGATTCGACGAACGCGATTCCACCTCATTGCAGCGTGACAAGGAAGACTATGCGCGCGACCTGAACAAGCCTCTGGACGGCCTGCGCATCGGCCTGCCGAAAGAGTTCTTCGCTGAAGGCCTGGGCAGCGATGTGGCGCAAGCCGTCGAAGCCGCCATCGCCGAATACAAAAAGCTGGGCGCAACCGTGGTCGAGATCAGCCTGCCGAATTCAAGGCTGTCCGTACCGGTGTATTACGTGCTGGCGCCGGCGGAAGCCTCCAGCAATCTGTCGCGCTTCGACGGCGTGCGCTACGGTTACCGCGCACCGGAATACGGCGACCTCGCCGACATGTACGAAAAGAGCCGCGCACAGGGCTTCGGCGCAGAAGTGAAGCGGCGCATCATGATCGGTACCTACGTGCTGAGCCACGGCTACTACGATGCCTATTATTTGCAAGCGCAGAAGATCCGCCGCCTGATCGCGCAGGACTTCACCGAAGCGTTCAGGCAGTGCGACGTCATCATGGGGCCGACCTCGCCTTCCACCGCATTCAAGCTGGGTGAGAAGGGTGACGACCCGGTACAGATGTACCTGTCCGACATTTACACGATCGCGGTGAATCTCGCCGGCCTGCCCGGCATGTCCATCCCCTGCGGCTTCGGGGAAAACAACATGCCCGTGGGCCTGCAGATCATCGGCAACTATTTCGACGAGGCGCGCATGCTGGGCGTCGCGCACCAATACCAACTGGCGACGGACTGGCACAGCCGCGCGCCTCAAGGTCTGTAAGGAAATACCATGACTTGGGAAATCGTCATCGGTCTGGAAGTGCACGCGCAGCTCTCGACCAACAGCAAAATCTTCTCCGGCAGCTCGACCGCCTTCGGCGCCGAGCCGAACACTCAGGCCAGCGCGGTGGACCTCGCGCTGCCCGGCGTGCTGCCGGTGCTGAACAAAGGCGCGGTCGAGCGCGCGATCCGCTTCGGCCTCGCCATCGGCGCGCACATGGCGCCGCGCTCGGTGTTCGCGCGCAAGAATTATTTCTACCCCGACCTGCCCAAGGGCTACCAGATTTCGCAGTTCGACCTGCCCGTGGTGGGCAACGGCTCGCTGCTGATCCACGTGCCCGCGCAAGGCAAGGCGCCCGCCTACGAGAAGGTGGTGCGCATCACCCGCGCCCACCTCGAGGAGGACGCTGGCAAATCGCTGCACGAGGATTTCCACGGCATGACCGGCATCGACCTCAACCGCGCGGGCACCCCGCTGCTGGAGATCGTGTCCGAGCCGGACATGCGCAGCGCCGCCGAGGCCGTGGCCTACGCCAAGGCGCTGCACTCGCTGGTGCGCTGGATCGGCATCTGCGACGGCAACATGCAGGAAGGCTCGTTCCGCTGCGACGCGAACGTGTCGGTGCACAAGCACGGCACGCCCTTCGGCACGCGCCGCGAGATCAAGAACCTCAACTCCTTCCGCTTCCTCGAACAGGCAATCAACTACGAAGTACAGTGGCAGATTGACACGCTGGAAAACGGCGGCACCATCGGGCAGGCCACCGTGCTGTTCGACCCGGACACCGGCGAGACCCGCGTGATGCGAACCAAGGAAGAGGCGCACGACTACCGCTACTTCCCCGATCCCGACCTGCTGCCGCTGGACATCAGCGAGGAATGGAAGGAACAGGTGCGCGCCACGCTGCCCGAGCTGCCGCACGACAAGCAGACGCGCTACATGGGCGAGTTCGGCCTGTCGTCCTACGACGCCAGCCTGCTCACCGCGTCGCGCGAGATGGCCGATTTCTTCGAGGCCGCGCTCGACGAGGCGCCCGGCCAAGCGAAGGCCTGCGCCAACTGGATCATCGGCGAGGTGAGCGCCCAGCTCAACCGCGACGGCCTCGACATCGCGCAGTGCCCGATCACCGCGAAGCAGTTCGGTGGCATGCTCAAGCGCATCGCCGACGGCACTATCTCCAACTCCGGCGCGAAGGAAGTGTTCCGCACCATGTGGGCGGAGGGCGGTGAAGCGGATGCGATCATCGAGGCGAAGGGGTTGAAACAGGTCTCCGACAGCGGCACGATCGAGGCACTGGTGGACGAGATCATCGCGGCGAACCCGAGGCAGGTCGCGGAATACCGCAGCGGCAAGGACAAGCTGTTCGGCTTCTTCGTCGGCCTCGCGATGAAGGCCAGCAAGGGCAAGGCCAATCCCGCTCAGCTCAACGACATCCTGAAAAAGAAGCTCGCCGGTTGATTGTCGTTCCCTCCTGCGCGGGAACGACAATTCAAATCAGACCGCGCGGCTTGTGCGGGGCCTTGGCGAACAGCCTGTCATACAGCCAGTGCGGCAGCAGCTTCAACACGCGCCCGACCAGTCCCATCTGCCATGGAATCACGGCGATCCGCTCGCCGCGCTCGATGGCGCGCGCCATGCGCCTCGCGGCCTCGCCGGCCTCGAGGATGAACGGCATGGGATAGGGATTCACCGCCGTCATCGGCGTCCTGATATAACCGGGGCAGATGGTCACCACGCGCACGCCGCTGCCGTGCAGCTCCACCCGCAGCGATTCAAGGTACGAGATAGCCGCTGCCTTGGAAGCGGAGTAGGCGCCCGCCCCCGGCAGGCCGCGGAAGCCGGCCACGCTGGCGATACCGGCCAGTGTTCCGTGCCGCGCCTTGCGCATTGCGGCAAGGAAGGGCTGGAAGGTCTGCACCATGCCCAGCACGTTGATGTCCATCACCTGCTTGAAGGCGTCGAGGTCCTCGGCGTATTCGGTGAGCGTACCCACGCTCACCCCCGCGTTCGCAATCACAATGTCCGGCACGCCGACGCGCGCCATGAAATCCTCCGCGGCGGCCTGCACGGCGGCGGCATCGCGCACGTCGAGCGCGTAGCAATGAACTTTTCCGGGAAATTCGTTTGAGAGGAACTGCAGCAATTCGCCGCGGCGGGCAAAGGCGGCAACGGTTGCGCCACGTTCGAGATATTGGCGCGCGAGGGCTAAACCGATGCCGCTCGACGCGCCAGATATGACAACCTTCATGCGCTAATCAATGTTGGCGTAAAGACAGGGCCGGGGATTGAGGAGCGAGGATCGAGTTGGAAGCGGAGCCGCTGGTTTGCCTCGATTCTCGTTCCTGAATCAACGCTTGGCGGAGCGCGCCTTGCGCGCCATTGCAATCACTTCATTCAGCACTCGGATGGCATCTGTCGGCTGCAAACCGCTGATGAGATATTTGCCATCCACAACCAGGGTCGGGGTGCCGGTGATGCCATAGCTGCGGATCATTTGCTTGGCGCGCACCACCTTGCTCTGCATCGAGAACGAGTTGTAGGCCGCGGAGAACTTGGCGCGATCCACACCGCGCTGCGTGACGAAATCCAGTATTTTCGCCTCATCGCTCAGATCCAGATTGCTCACATTCCATGCCTGGTACAGCGCATCGTGCAGCTGATGTTGTTGTCCAAGCGAATCGAGCGCATAGAAAGTGCGCGCCATCGGTTCCCACGAGTCGCGGAAAATGGTCGGTACGTAGGTCAGTTCCACGTCCTTGGGCATGGTCTTTTCCCACGTGCTCAACTGCGGATGCAGGTGGAAGCAGTGCGAACAACCGTAGAAGAAAAACTCCAGCACTTCGATTTTCCTAGTGCTGGTCGGCTGCGGTGGATTTAATAATGTATAGTCTCTACCCGGTTCCGCGGCGGCAAAGGCCGTGCCGCCGATCAACAAGAGTGCCGCAACAAACAGGTTCTTGATCATGCTTTTCACTGGTTGCTCCTTCAATTGGTGATATTAGACACGCCTACTGCGCCCGGATTGGAGTGGCATCCACACCATTTTGTTTCAGCAAGCCGCGCGCATGGTTCATCTCGTCGGTATTTTTGTAGGGTCCCATGCGCACGCGATGCCATACACCCTTATCGGGAATGGTCGCAGTTTGGATGCTGGCCTCGATGCCCAATAACGCGAGCTTGGCCTTGAGCTTCTCGGCATCATCCGCATTGGAAAATGACCCCGCCTGCAAAAAATAGGGTTCGTTCGCGGCAACCGGTTTGTTGTCCGTAGTCTGGGGTTTGGCGGGTTGCGGCTTGTCGGCAGGTTTGGCCGGCGCTGCCACGGCTGCATCCTGCTTGTCGGTCAGTACCTTGTAGAACTCGAAACGCGGCTTGCCGTCAACCACGCCGGATGCAGCCGTTGCCGACGGCGCATTGGGTGCTGCGGTTCCGGTCGGCGCCATTGGCTTGGCAACCTCTGCCGGCGGCTTGGCGATCACCGGCTCTTTCTGCATGAATGGGCTGGGCGATTTCATGATGTACCAGGCCAGCCCGGCGGCCATGCCGACGCCAATGATCATGCCGATGAGAATACCGGTCAATAACGGGTTGCCGCTCTTGCGCGGCGCGGCGGATTTATTGCCTGTGTTTCTGCTCATTTATGTTCCTTTTACATTTTTTCCGGCGCGCTCACACCGAGCAGCGCCAGACCGTTCTTTAGCACCTGCGCTACCGCTGCGATCAACGCCAGCCGCGCGCATTTGACCGCCTTGTCCTCGACCAGAAAGCGCGAGGCATTATAGTAGCTGTGGAAATCGGCAGCCAACTCCTTCAGGTAAAAGGCGATCAGATGCGGAGCCAGGTCATGCGCGGCATTCTCGATAGTCTGGGGATAATCGATCAGCCTTTGCAATAATGCCATTTCGTAATCGCTGTCCAGCAATCTGACTTCCGCATTGAGCAACTCCGCGCGCTCGCCGTCCCATTGCGCCAGCACACTGTGCACGCGCGCATGCGCATATTGTACGTAATACACCGGGTTTTCGTTGCTCTGCGACTTGGCCAGGTCCATGTCGAAATCGAGATGCTGGTCGCTCTTGCGCAGCACATAGAAGAAGCGTGTCGCGTCGTTGCCCACCTCGTTGCGCAATTCGCGCAGGGTGACGAATTCGCCGCTGCGCGTGGACATCGCCGCTTTCTGACCGTTGCGATACAGCACCGCGAATTGCACCAGCGCGATGGTCAGCCTGCTGCTGTCCAGCCCCATCGCACAGAGCGCGCCGTTGACGCGCGGGATGTAGCCATGATGATCCGCGCCCCACACGTTGATGACACGGTCGAAGCCGCGCTCGAACTTGTTCAGATGGTAGGCGATGTCGGAGGCGAAGTAGGTGTACAGGCCGTTGTCGCGCTGCACCACGCGGTCTTTTTCGTCGCCGAAAGCGGTGGAGCGGAACCACCACGCGCCGTCCTGCTGATACAGGTGGTTGCCGGCTTTGAGCGTTTCCACGGCACGCGCCACCAGCCCATTGTCGAACAGCGACTGCTCGGAAAACCACTCGTCGAAATGCACGCCGAATTCGGCCAGGTCGTTGCGGCAATCGCCCAGTTGTTCGGTCAGTGCGTGGTTATGGATATAGGCGTAATCCTCGCCCAGCAAGCGCTTGGCGTTGGCGATCAGCGCATCCAGATGCGCATCTGCTTCCTCAGATGCGGACGGCGCGCCATACATCACTTCGGTGACCGTGCGCACATAGCGCGCGCCATGTGCTGCGCTGATCTGTTGTGCCATGTCGCGCACATAGCCGCCCTGATAGGCATTCGCCGGAAACACCAGTTGCACGCCGTGCAGCTCCAGATAGCGCAGCCAGGTGGACAGCGCGAGAATATCCATCTGCCGCCCGGCATCGTTCACATAGAATTCGCGCGTCACCGCATAGCCCGCCGCATCCAGTACATTCGCCAGGCTCGCGCCATACGCCGCACCACGCCCGTGCCCGACGTGCAGCGGGCCGGTCGGATTGGCCGAGACGAACTCCACCTGCACCTTGCGTCCCGCACCCAGCGTACTGCATCCATAGCCATCGGCCGCCTGCAACACCGCTTTAACCGCCGCCTGCTTGGCGGCAGTGGCAATGAATACATTGATAAACCCGGCGCCAGCGATTTCCACTTTCCCCACCACTTCGGAGTCAGGTAATGCCGCAATCAATGCTTGTGCGATATTGCGCGGAGATTTACGTAACGGCTTGGCCAGTTGCATCGCCAGATTGCAGGCATAATCGCCATGCGATGCCTGCCTGGAGCGTTCGATAAACAGGCCGGCAGCCAAGGTCAAGTCCGCTTGCCCGGAATTTTGCTCATCAAGAACAACGCCCAAGGCCTGCGAGAACAATTCGTACAAGTGTGATTGGAAATTCAAGGTAACGGACATTGCGCAACGCTTTCAAGAAAGGTGCGAATTATAGCATCCCGAACTTTTACGGGAGTTCGCGCACTTTCATGCAGTGCCTGCATCCGGCCTGTGCCAAAACCTGTTGCTGCAATGGCGATATGGGCGGGCGGCTTCCCGTATTACCACATCTGTGGCATTCTTCGCATTTCGAAAGTGTGCATAACAATTATTTTTGACTCTCTTGCGGGAATGTAAACAAGAGGGCAGCTGGGGGATGGCAGTAATGAAATGTGTGGATGATTTCCGCCTGCGCTTTGGCAGGCGTGAGCTGGTGCCGATTATGATTGGCGGGATGGGCGTGGATATTTCCACCGCCGAATTGGCGCTGGAAGCCGCGCGGCTGGGCGGAATCGGGCATATCTCCGATGCGATGCTGCCGACCGTGACCGATCGCCGCTACAAGACAAAATTCGTCAGCACCAAGCAAAAGCAATACAAGCTCAACGTCCATAAGGCCGACAAGACGATCGTGCAATTCGACCTGGCGCAGGTTGCCGAAGCGACGCGCCTGCACGTCGGCAAAACCATGGAAGCCAAGTGCGGCGACGGCATGATTTTCATCAACTGCATGGAAAAGCTCACCATGAATTCGCCGCGCGAAACCCTGCATACGCGCCTGTGCAGCGCGCTGGATGCAGGTATCGACGGCATCACGCTGGCGGCCGGTCTGCATCTCGGCTCGTTCGCGTTGATGGAAGAACACCCGCGCTTTCGCGATGCCCAGCTGGGCATCATTGTCTCTTCGTTGCGCGCTTTGCAGTTGTTCTTGCGCAAAAATGCCAAGCTGAACCGGTTGCCCGATTTCGTCGTGGTGGAAGGGCCGCTGGCAGGCGGTCATCTGGGGTTTGGCCTGGATTGGGCGCAATACGATTTGCGCACCATCGTCGCCGAGATCCAGCAACATCTTCAAATCGAAAAACTGGATATTCCGGTAATCCCGGCGGGGGGCATTTTTACCGGCAGCGATGCGGTAAGTTATCTGGAAACCGGTTCTGCAGCCGTGCAGGTGGCAACGCGCTTTACCGTCGCTCAGGAGTGCGGCATCCCTGAAAAAGTGCGGCAGGAATACTTCAAGGCCAGCGAGGAGGATATTGAGGTCAACATGCTGTCACCGACCGGCTACCCGATGCGGATGCTGAAAAACTGTCCCGCAATCGGCTCCGGCATCCGCCCCAACTGTGAAGCATTCGGCTATATCCTTGATGCCAACGGCAACTGCTCGTATATCGATGCCTATAATCGCGAGCGGGCCTTGCACCCCGAGGCCAAAAGAATTTCCGTCACGGACAAGATATGTCTGTGTACCCATATGCGCAACTATGATTGCTGGACTTGCGGCCACTATACCTATCGCCTCAAGGATACGACCCGCCGCAATGCCGATGGCACGTATCAGACGCTGACCGCAGAGCACATCTTCCGCGATTACCAGTTCAGCACCGATAACAAGATCGCACTTCCCACGCAAATATAATCTTCATAGTCCGCCCTTGAAATCGGGCTGACCACCCCAATGATTGGCACTCGCAGGCTTGGAGTGCTAAACTTCGCCTCCGCATTTTTTCAACCCATTGTTCTAGGAGAACTTAGTATGAAAATTCGTCCTTTACACGACCGTGTGATCGTCAAGCGTATGGAAGAAGAGCGTAAAACCGCTTCCGGCATCGTGATTCCCGATGCCGCTGCCGAAAAACCCGATCAAGGTGAAATCATCGCTGTGGGCAACGGCAAGATCGGCGACGACGGCAAAGTACGTCCGATGAATGTCAAGGTTGGCGACCGCATTCTATTCGGCAAATATTCCGGCCAGGCATTCAAGATGGATGGCCAAGAATATTTGACCATGCGCGAAGACGATATCATCGGTGTGGTAGAAGCCTAAGCAATTAACGAATTTCAGGAGAAAAACATGGCAGCAAAAGACGTGAAATTTCATGACGCCGCACGCAACAAGATGGTTGCCGGCGTGAACATTCTGGCCGATGCGGTCAAGGTTACCTTGGGCCCGAAAGGCCGTAATGTAGTGCTGGATCGTTCTTATGGTGCACCAACAATCACTAAAGATGGTGTATCTGTCGCTAAAGAGATCGAATTGAAGGATAAGTTCGAGAATATGGGCGCACAGATGGTCAAGGAGGTCGCTTCCAAGACTTCTGATGTCGCCGGTGACGGCACCACCACTGCAACCGTGCTGGCACAATCCATCGTTCAGGAAGGCATGAAGTTCGTCGCCGCCGGCATGAACCCGATGGATCTGAAGCGCGGCATCGACAAAGCGGTGATCACTGCCGTGGGTGAGCTGAAGAAGATGTCCAAGCCTTGCACCACGTCTACCGAGATCGCCCAGGTCGGCAGCATCTCCGCCAACTCTGATGCCAATATCGGTAAAATCATCGCTGACGCGATGGATAAGGTCGGCAAGGAAGGCGTGATCACTGTTGAAGACGGCAAATCACTCGATAACGAACTCGAAGTTGTCGAGGGGATGCAGTTTGATCGTGGCTACCTGTCACCCTATTTCATTAACAACCCCGACAAACAAATTGCGGCGATGGAGAATCCCTTCATTCTGTTACATGACAAAAAGATCTCCAACATCCGCGACCTGTTACCCGTGCTGGAGCAAATCGCCAAATCCGGACGTCCGCTGCTGATCATTGCCGAGGACGTCGAAGGCGAAGCGCTGGCCACGCTGGTGGTGAATAACATCCGCGGCATCCTGAAGACCGTTGCCGTCAAGGCACCCGGTTTCGGTGACCGCCGCAAGGCGATGCTGGAAGACATCGCGATCCTGACTGGTGGTACCGTGATCGCCGAGGAAGTCGGTCTGACACTGGAGAAGGCGACTTTGGCTGATCTGGGCCAAGCCAAGCGCATCGAAGTGGGTAAGGAAAATACCACGATCATCGACGGCGCAGGCAAGCATGATGCGATTATGGCGCGCACCATCCAAATCAAGAAGCAGGTCGAAGAATCCACCAGCGACTACGACAAGGAGAAACTGCAGGAGCGCATGGCCAAGCTGTCCGGTGGTGTTGCGGTGATCAAGGTCGGCGCAGCAACTGAAGTCGAAATGAAGGAAAAGAAGGCGCGCATCGAAGATGCACTACATGCGACCCGTGCTGCTTGGGAAGAAGGCATTGTTCCTGGCGGCGGCGTAGCCCTGCTGCGTGCCAAGGTCGCAGTGTCCGGCTTGAAGGGCGACAACCACGACCAGGATGCCGGCATCACCATCGTGCTGCGTGCAATGGAATCGCCGTTGCGCGCCATCGTGGCCAATGCCGGTGACGAACCATCCGTGGTAGTAAACAAGGTGCTGGAAGGCAAGGGCAGCTTCGGCTACAACGCTGCGACCAGCGAATACGGCGACATGCTCGCGATGGGCGTAGTCGATCCGACCAAGGTGACCCGTACCGCGTTGCAGAACGCCTCTTCCATTGCCGGCCTGATGCTGACCACTGCCTGCATGGTGGCCGAACTGCCGGAAGACAAGCCTGCACCAGGCATGGGTGGCGGCATGGGTGGTATGGGCGGCATGGAAGGCATGATGTAATTGCCGTTCATTCGTAACACTCTCACGAACCCCGCTTCGGCGGGGTTTGTCATTTGGTGCGTTACCGGTATAATGCGCGGCTTCCGAAGTTGGCCGGTTTGTTCGGCTAATGAAAATGCAGTAAAAATGGCCTGGTAGCTCAGTCGGTAGAGCAGAGGATTGAAAATCCTTGTGTCGGTGGTTCGATTCCGCCCCGGGCCACCAGATTTCGCGTGCGATGGCACGCAAAATTAACCAAGTGGTTTCAGTTAATAGATTTCGCGTGCGATAGCACGCAAAATGTGGCAAAGGGGTTTATTTCCCCGGGCCACCATTATCAACAGAACAAATGCCCGATCCGTTCGGGCATTTGTTTTTCACAGCACATAAGTACCCATGAGCGATCTTGCTGGCGACGATTCGATAAACACTCCAGACACAGCGGCAGCCGGTGCGGCGATCGCGCGCGAGGTCAAACGTCGCCGCACCTTTGCGATCATTTCTCACCCGGATGCGGGCAAGACCACGCTTACCGAGAAACTGCTGTTGTTCGGCGGCGCGATCCAGATGGCTGGCACGGTGAAGGCGCGCAAGAGCGGCCGTCATGCGACTTCGGACTGGCTGGAGATAGAGAAGCAGCGCGGTATTTCGGTGGCCAGTTCGGTGATGCAGTTCACCTACGACGATTGCGTCATTAACCTGCTCGATACGCCCGGTCACCAGGATTTTTCCGAGGACACCTACCGTGTGCTGACCGCGGTGGATGCGGCGGTGATGGTGGTCGACGCGGCCAAGGGCGTGGAAGAGCAGACCATCAAGCTGCTCGATGTATGCCGCCTGCGCAACACACCAATCATCACCTTCATCAACAAAATGGATCGCGAGGTGCGTGATCCGCTGGAAGTGCTGGACGAAATCGAGTCGGTGCTGAAGATCCACTGCGCGCCGGTGACCTGGCCGATCGGCATGGGCAAGCGCTTCCAGGGCGTGTATCACCTGCTGAACGATGAGGTGCTGCGTTTTTCGCCGGGTGAGGCGAAGGCCGACCAGGAAGTGGAGATATTGCAAGGCACGCAAATCGATCGGCTCGCGCAGCAATGCCCGAGCGAGATGCAGACCATGCGCGACGAAACCGAATTGGTCAGCGGTGCGGGAGCGTCGTTCGATCTGCAGGAGTTTCTGCGGGGCCAGCAGACGCCGGTGTTCTTCGGCTCCGGCATCAACAACTTCGGCGTACGCGAAGTGCTGCGTGCGCTGGTCGATTGGGCACCTGCCCCGCTGGCGCGCGAGACCGACAAGCGCATGGTACAACCGACTGAGCCGGCTTTTACCGGCTTCGTGTTCAAGATCCAGGCCAACATGGATCCGAACCACCGCGACCGCATCGCCTTCCTGCGCGTGTGTTCCGGCCGCTACAGTTCAGGCATGAAGGTCAAGCACCGCCGTACCGGCAAGGAAATGAAGCTCACCAATGCGGTGACCTTCATGGCCAACGAGCGCTCGCGCATGGACGAGGCATATGCGGGCGATATCATCGGCATCCACAATCACGGCCAGTTGCAGATTGGCGATGTACTCACCGAAGGCGAGGCGCTGACCTTCAAGGGCATCCCCTACTTCGCGCCGGAACTGTTCAGTCGCGCGCGTCTGCGCGATCCGATGAAGGCCAAACAGTTGCAGAAAGGGTTGCGCCAGCTTGGAGAGGAAGGTGCGGTGCAGGTGTTCGAGCCGCTGCTCGATACCACGCCGCTGATCGGCGCAGTGGGGCAGTTGCAGTTCGAGGTGGTCGAGCATCGCCTGAAATCCGAATACGGCGTGGACGCGGTGTTCGAGCGCGCCGGCATCCACACCGCACGCTGGGTGACCTGCCCAGATGCGGCGCACCTCAATGAATTCGTCAAAGCCAACCAGGGACGCTTGGCACGCGACGTGGACGGCAACTACGCCTACCTCGCCGACACCGGCGTGAACCTGCGCCTGGCGATGGAGCGCTGGCCGAAGGTGCAGTTCCACACCACGCGCGAACATGGGCAACAACCGGGCTGATGGAAATCCGCCAGGTTTGGCTCAGATTCAGATAACGTATCGTACCCATCTAATGTTGCACTTGTTTTTTGAGTGCGCTAACCCTATTGGACATAGGGTTCGTCAACATAGGCCCCCGCCGGGTCAAATCAATCTATTTCCTGATACCAGTAAGTCCTGGTGCGGCTGGTTGGAACAGAAATTGGGGGTTTCTGCCCGCCGAGTGCCGATGAGCAATCTGATCCGACACAGTCAGGGTTGCCGCCGCCAATCAGGAATGGAACGAGTTGTGTTCCTGATGCTGTAGTAATACTTACCACCCCAGAAACCGGGGAGGGAGGTAAGCCGCCCCCGGCAAATACAATATTGGTGTATTTGCCAGTGAAGGGCTGGAGTTGATAACCTTTGGCGATGCCCAAATTTGACGTGCATGAGGTGGATGATGGTGCGGTCGGTTGGTTGGTGCCAAAGTACACCATGCCTGCCGTTACCAGCGGCGCATTGACGACCTTCTCGCCTGCGGCGAGGGTGATAAAGTAGCCATTCAAAGAGCCGTCCCACGGCGTGCTAGTGGCATCGAACAAAGAGTTGGTTCCCGTCAGAGTGATCGGATACGTTGTTGCCCCCGAGGCATTGTTGCCGACGACCGGGTCCTTCACCAAGAACACCCGGTTATAGCGTTGGGTGGAGGTGTTGACGTACAGCGGGTGCTCGCGGTCACCAGCGCCGGCAATCACGGCATCGTAGGCTGTGGTCGTAATCACCTCAGGCGGATAGAAGAATTTGCGCTGGGTAATGGTGGTGGGGATCGAGCATACGCCGGACCAGCATCCCAAAGCGGCCAGCTGGTACACGCGCCAGAAGTCCGGCGTACTGTTGCCGCTGGGCTCGAGATCAACACGCCAGATATTGCCACCCACATCGGCCGCATAAAGCCTGTCGACGAGCCCGTCTCTATCACGGTCCACCAGAGTAATGTCCGCAGGAATGCTGTAATTCATTCCGGAAACCACGCAGGAGGCTTGGGTTGCATTGCCTGTGCAGGAGGTTGCGCCCGCTGACGGGGTAGCCTTCCATACCAGCGCACCGGTGAGGGCATCCAGCACGAAAATGCCGCGACCGCTGGCATCGGCCGTTGGCGGCTCGTTGTCTTCATTGTTGGCATCATAGCCGGCGCCGAAGATCAGCACCGGGTTGGTATGGCCGGCCACCTTGGCAACTTTGGGTTGCGACCAGGTCTGGCCGAGTTCGCTCATATTGGCAGTGGTATTGTCCACTTTCCACAGGACAGTAGGCACGGCTGGGTTGGTTACATCCAGCGCATAGATGAAGTTACCGCCACGGCGCATGGACAGATAGAGCACGGCTTTGGTGGTGTTGCCGTTGCTGTCTATGAGCTGATACAGGCCGGTTATTCCGTCAATAAAATAATCTTTCCCTTGCGGAGTAGGCAAAATCCCGGGTGGGGTCGAGGGCAGATTCAACTGCGGGCTGTTGGTGCGCAGCCGGTTGAGCTTGAGGAAAAATTCTTTCGGGATGAATCCCCACATCTCGTCACCCGGGCCGATAGAGCCTATCGCGGCGGTCTGGTTACCATTGACGGCATGGAAGACGCCACCGTTGTCGCCGTAATAGACGACCACATTGGACGAGCCAGTGATAACCGACTGCGCACCGGGAACGCCACAATTACTGGTCGAATAAGTGAAGGTGGTTGTCGAGGCGACCGTGGCCGTGCAGGTATTGCCGTTAGAAAACGTGATGCTCACAGTGGCGCCCGTTGTACCGATCTTGGCCACATCCGCAGCGGAGGCGGTCGCGGTGCGCACACTGCCGGAATCTGAAGTGCCAGTGATGCCTATCGTCGAACCTCCGTAGTTAATCACCGTGGGGCGTGAATGCAATACGTCGCCATGCACCGATGGGCGAACGGTGACGCTGCCACCCGGGCCAAACTCATCGCCGAAATTATCCTGACCGCGCACCCAGTTGATCAGGTCGTTTAAATTAGCCGCGTTGAGCCCTGACGAACGGGTGGCGGTCATGGCGCCGGTCGCCGGGCTCGTTGGCGTGGTGACCACGGGATAATCGAAGGTGTTGGCCGTCACATTCGAGATGGTGAAGGTGCCAAGATAAGCACTCTCGTTCGCCCCCGCCGTACCGCCGATGCTGACCGACTGCCCATTGGTAAACCCATGGGCTGTGGCCGTGGCCGTGGCCGTGGAGCCGACGCGGCTCAGGCTGGTCAAAGTTGCTAATGTTGAAGCGGTGCCCGCTGTGATGGTGCCGGTAGCCGGGGTGGTCGGAGAGAGCGCAGTGGGGAGAGTAAAGGTAAAGGAGTTGCCACTTACGGACACGATGGTGCTGGTGACGTTGTATGCGGCCACGGAGCCCCCGTTACTGTCCAACACATTGGCTATAGTAAAGCTTTTGCCAACCCATGAAGGTGAATTAACCATGTTAGTGTTCGTGTTGACAGTGACCGTGGTGCTGCCCAAGGTGCGCTGAACTCCGGGGGTGGCGGCATTCCATGCGTTGATAGTGGCAGTGGTCGTGCAAGGGCAGCCTGTACCGGTTGTTTTGGTCGTGATGGTGGCAGTGCCACTGCCGGCCACCGTAGGCGGCTGTTCATTGACGGTGTAAGTGAAGCTGGTGGTAGTCGGAACAGAAGTAATCACAAAGCTGCCGTTGTAAATGGTCGGCGTGGCGCCCGCAATGACCACCGTGGTGCCGTTGAGGAAACCATGTGCGGCCGCAGTGGTCACGGTCACGGTATTGCCGCTGCGCGTCAGCGTGCTGACATTTACCGGGACACCGGCCAGGGAGGCTGTATAGCTGCCGGTTGCCGGGGTGGGCGGATACACAATGATGGAGTAGGTGAAATGGGTGGCATCCACGACCGTGATGGTGAAGGTGCCGTTGTAATTGCTCGGGGAAGCATTGGCGATAGTGATGGAATCGCCATTGCTGAACCCGTGGTTGCCTGTAGTGGCGACCGTGACCGTGGTACCGGAACGGCTGAGGCTTGCGATGTTCGCAGTGAGCGTCGAGCCAAACGCGGTGGCAGTGAGGCTGGCATTGGTCGTGGCGAAGATATTGGCGGCATTGGTCAGGTCGTTAACGCAACCCGTCCCCGACGGGCAATAGGTGTATAGACTGCGCGGGTTGGTGCTTGAGCCGGCAGCGGTCGCGTAGTTGTCGGTCAGGTTGATCTGGCGGAGCTGTTGTGCAGTGCCGCCTCTCTCCACCCGCTCGCCATCCGGCAGGTCAAATCCTTGTGCTACTGCATTGGCGCTGCTCGGATCATTTACCCAGAAGCCGCTGGAGGGGTCGGTGCAATTCTGGAAGTTGCTGCCCAGTAAGGCTATCTGAGCCGCGGTTAGATTTGCCGGCGTGGCGTTAAAGTAGGGGTTGTTATAGGGGGTCGTCAGGTTGGTGCAGGTCCAGAAACTGATCGCATTGGGCGAAAGGAAGCCGGTACCCGAGGAGTCGAGCGCCGGATTGCCCAGACTGTCGCCCAGTTGCAGGGCGCCCGTAGCGGAGTTAATGATGAATTTGTATTGCTTGAGGTTGCCCGCCCACCGTGGCAGAGCGCTCGGGTCAGGACGGAACATGCCCATATAAATCTGGTTCAGGTAGGTGCCTTGTGCGTTCACGCTGACCGGCAGGCTGGAGGATGAGAACACACTGTTGACCGCTTGCACTTCGTTGAGGATTTTCAGGATGGCGTTCACGATCGTGTCGTAGCTCGTAGTGGCGAAGTATTTTCCGCCACCATAGGTGGCCATGTTGTTCAGGAGCGCAGCATATTCCGGCTTGCACGATGTAGGATCCAGCAACCCCACGGTATAGGTGGTGATGCTTTGAATGCCATCAGGTGTGGTGGTATAGATATCTGATTGCTGCATGAAACGCGCCCACTCGTCGGCATAATCGCCACCGTTCTCGCTATGGTTGGATGAAGGTGACGCAAAGTTGTAAGAGCCAGGGGCCGTGCCGCATGCGGTGTTGACGGTATTCAGGATCGGCGTGCTCCATGTGGTCTTTTTCGCAGTCCACTGCGTGGCGGTGAGTCCGGCTGGCTGCGGTTGGGTGTTAATGGCTGTGGTAAGGGCGTTAAGTGGTCCGCCGCTGCTGGGGTCGCCGGGGCTGCTGGCAGAGCTGAACGCATTCCCGATATAGATGATGAAATTCTTCTGGCAGCCGCCGGCGGGTTGAATGCCAGAATAGGAGCGGGTGGACAGACCGGTCGTCCCCTTGTAGTAGGCCCAGGCTTCCTGCATGGTCGCCGCAGTCGCTTTGCCGGCGGCCTTGACGTTGCCGGTGGCCGCACTGGGCGAGGTGTTCCATGACGCGATCCAGGACAGCACCCCGGTTTTGTTGGCAGCCGTCATGGCGATCATCGGCTGCGTCAGGCAGCCGCCGAGGCCCCCGCCACAGTTAGCATTGTTGACGTCGTGGACGTTGGGACCGTTGTATACCATGAAGCCAATATTGACGCGGGCAGTGCCATCCGCGTTGACCGGCAGATTTTTCACCACGTTCCACAGGGCGCACTGTTCGATACCGCCCACCTTGCCGCTCATCGCAGTGGCGGTACCCGCAGCTGCATTGATGAGGAGCGAGCCATCAGCCTGCTGCATGCAAGTTACTCCGCCGGAGCTTGCCTCAAAATTGGCGGAGTTATCCATTACGAACAGCACGTTTGGCGTGTTGACCGCACTGCCGAGGCCGCTGTATATGTCAATGTCCTCTGCCCGGCTGGTTGTGGCATAACCTGTCAAGACAACCAACAGGCTGGCTAATATAATTCGCATCGTTTTCATGATGACACCTCCATACTGCATTTCTAAGGTTATTTACTTTTGTTGCGGCAAACGAATGCAGCCAATTAACACTAAGCTATGGGCAGGTCGTCCCCGCCGGTACCCGGATAAATACGCCCTGATGCACGGCTGTATTCGCTCCGGTGTTGCTATCGGCTACGGTGGTTCGGATATCCCACTGTTGTTTATAACACCATGACTGTGCTGTTGGCGCCAAAACACCTGATGCGCCCATGATCCCGGTGTTACTTGCCGCACCGCTGCCGAGACAGACAGCGTCAGCCGCAATGGCTGGATTCAGGTCGGCGTTGGTGAGCCCGATGGAACTCGTGCAAGTAGGTGTTTCAACTTGTGCGGTGTAATTCGCCGCTCCGAAGGTCACCGCCACGGATGACGCTGCCGGGCTGGCGGTAAAGTTGCTGCTGATTATGCTCTCAATGGCTTGCTGCGCGGCGGTATTCGCCTCCTCGCGGAATTGGGCATTACCCACTACCTGGATGCTGGTTGTCGTGGCATTCATTGCAGAAAGCGCAATCAAGGTCAGCAGTACCAGCATGACGAGTGCCACCAACAGGGTGCTGCCACGCTGCTGTTTATGCAACAAGATCATGGCACCTCCCTCCGTCCGGATGGGTTAACCAAACGAACCACTTGGGTGTAGGCATGGCGTTTATAGGCGTCGCCGAAGGGACCGAAGGTACCGGCGCTTCCGAGCGCATAGCTCTTGGTATCGGTGTACCCTGGGCTTGTCTCGATATTTCTGGCGATGATATTGATTTTTATCGACACGATGTTTGGCCAATCTGCAGCTGCAGGGGCGGCGATGTAGCTGTCGGCCGCTCCATCGGCATTGGCATCCAATCCGTAATCGATCTGCAGGTATTCGATGCCCTCGACCAATGGCGTGGTTACAAACGCGCCGGTTGCCGCGTTGAGTTCCCTTCGCTTTAGCGTGGGAATGCCATCGCCCACATTGTTGTCAGATGACACAAAATAAGCTTGCACCAGGAAGGGTCGCAAACTCGCAGGAGTCGTGCAATCCTTGTTATGGAAAGTAGTAAAAGCTGCCGTACCGGGTGCAATCTGATAACTGGCTGCATCAGTCGTGCAATTGGAAACTTGCAGATAGGTCGTGGCAGCCACGGCAGCCGTTGCTGCAACAGGTGATGTGCTGGCTCGACGCAGCACCAAGATGTCGCTGCCGGGCTTTAATGTGGTAGCGCTACCGGCAGTGTAAGTAAAGCCGCAGGACGCCGGCAAACTTGCGATTTGACTTGCCGCCGCCGCTGCATTGTAGCCTTGGACATGATGGCGAAGCACGTTGAGATTTGTCGCCGAATTGGTAATGATCGTCAAATCGCAGGGGTCGGGAGTGGCTGTAGGTGTGCCACTGGGCGCATAGTTACTGTAAAAACCAGCCAGCCTCAAGTTGTCAGTCAACACTTCCAATGCATAACGGCCGTTGTCGATCATGCGATTCGATTTGTCCAGTTCGCTGCGTGTCCTGCTTTGGTTGGCGAACAAAGTGGAGAGTGCGGAAAGGATGAGCAGGCCAATGGTAATGGAAATCATCAGTTCAATCAGCGACAGACCGCGCTGGATTTGCCGGTTCGCGAAAGCATGTGTGTGATTGAATGAGTTCATGTCAATCCAAGTCCGCTATGCTGACGGGAAGCGCAATCACACGACGTAATGCCTCGTTGCCGTATTGGTTTTGTCCGCAAGTTATGTTCGGGATGGCGGTGCTATTCAATCCCTGCCATGCCACCGCTACCAGATACTGGCTTTCAATGCCGCTCGCCGGCGCAACAGTCTGGGTTATGCAACCCCGCGCGTCGATCATCGCACCGACTTTCGCTCCGCCTTGCACTTCGGCAGCTCCAAGCAGTGCATTGCACCATTCGTTTAGGTCGGCACTGGCAATAGTGGCTCCCGATGCCGGACATGCAGCACCCGTGCCCAGCGTGGTCACATAAGACGCGGCATTTTTGCGGTTGGCATTGATCCGGTCAGCCATGTCCTTCAGCAGGATCAGCGCCTGCGAGCGTTGGTAGGCTTCCATCTGTGCAGTCAATGCCCTGCTCTGCAATCCGGCCAGCCCCAGCAGTCCAACCATTAGGATCACGATGGTCACCAGTACCTCGATCAGGCTGAAACCGGCGTTTTTGCGGCGGCCAATCATGTGCAGGCTCCACTGGTTTTGGTGCTGCGTGGCATTCCACTCAGGCCAATATTAATGCAGCGACGAATGTTTGTATTCACAGGCGAAACATCAATCTGGAAGACGCCCGCTGCTGCTCTGCCGGTACGCTCATAAACCACATTGGCTGGACCAAGCGTTATGACTACGCCTTTCAGTGCCGCTTGTGACTTGATGGATTGACCGCCGGCCGAGGTTATCGCCCAGCCTTGCCCCCAGTCGGCTGTATTTGCCGGTGTCAACGTGACATTACCGTTGCGCTTGATGGCCTCGCTTCTTGCCAAACTGAGGCTGGAAAATAATTCAAAACTTGCGTTTTTTACCTGTTGGCTTTGAGTCAGCGACTGAAAGCTGGGTATGGCAATGGTCGCCAGAATGCCCAATACCACCACAACTACCATGAGTTCGGCGAGGGTGAAGCCGGATTCGGCTGGGCGCAGGTTTTTCATGATACTTACCACTTGCCGGTAGGGCCTTTGGTGCCATCACTGGTCAAAGTCAACGCACCATCGCTTGTCTGCTGGCTGCTGGTCGGAGTGGCGGTAATGGTGAAAGACGGCGGTGAAGCAACCGCCACGATTGCAATGCCATAGTGCCTGCTGACATCAGTCGGCACAGTCATTCCCAACGCAGTAAAACCGGCGTTGTTGGCTACACTCAGGTAACTGCGGGCGTCGAGCAGATATTGCTTCTCGCGGCTTGCTGCATCCACCATGAAAGCTTGGGCGGCTGCACGATTGCTCTTGACAACGTAATTCTGGTAGCTGGGAACAGCAATCGCGGCAAGAATCCCGACAATGACCACTGCAATCATCAACTCGATCAGGGAAAAACCTTTTATGCATTTCATGATGTGTGCTCCATTCAGGTTTACGGAATACTACGTCGCTCATTGTAAAATTTCCAGCTCCAAGCGACCATACAGCACGGGTTTCTGACAAGCGGCGCATTGGCCAGTATAGACGGAAGGTAATGCCGCTATTGGCGACATATTCGGAGAATGGTTGGTCAGCCAGGTTATCGAAATGTGATGCATGGGTGAGTAAAATCCTTGAACGCCAATACCGCACTCGGGAGCGCCGGCCAAAGGCCGGCATGCCGGCGTTCCCAATTGAACTAAACGCGTTCTAATTAATCCAGGTTCAAAGGCGCGCTTCAGTCAGTAAAAAATCCTTGAATGCCAATGCGGCGCTGGACAGGCGCTTGTTGCTGCGATGCACGATGAACCAGTGGCGCAGTAGCGGGAAATGCTCAACGTTGAGCATGGCGAGCCGTTTGGTTTCCAGCTCCAACTCGATGCTGTGCAGCGACAGGATGCCCAGTCCCATGCCGGCTTGCACAGCTTGTTTAATGGCCTCGTTGGTTTCCATTTCCATGCTGATGCGCGGCTGGATTCGATGTTCCGCGAAGATGCGCTCCATCGCGCTGCGCGTGCCGGAGCCTTGTTCGCGCGACAGGAAGGTTTCCTGTGCGAGTTGCGTGAATTTGATGCGCTTGAGTCTGGCGAGTGGATGATCTGGGGCGGCGATCACTACCAGCGGATTATCCATGAACGGCTCCGCGCTGATGTCCAGCCCGTCAGGCGGCTGCCCCATGATGGCGAGGTCGGTGTTGTTGTCGGCGAGTTGTTTAAGCACGGTATCGCGGTTAGCGACTTGCAGGGTTACGTTGATGTTGGGGTGGCGCCGGCAGAATTTCGCCAGCAGTTGCGGGATGAAATAATTGGCGGTGTTCACCACTGACAGCGTGAGCTTGCCTTTCCCCAGCCCTTTCATTTCGTCGAACACCGCTTCCATTTCGGCAAGCTGCTGCGCGATGTTGCGGCTGTAATGAAACAGCTCGCGCCCGGCTTCGGTGAGAAAAATCTTTTTACCCATCTGCTCGAACAAAGGCAAACCGATATGACCCTCCAGTTGCCTGATCTGCATCGACACCGCCGGTTGCGATAGGTATAGTTCTTCGGCGGCGCGCGAGTAGTTAAGATGGCTGGCCACCTTTTTGAAGATATGGAGCTGACGCAGGGTAAAATTGAGCATATTAAAATTATAGCAAACCATAAGTGTTTTTTATGATATTAATAAAATTAATTGACTATCTCTTATATATTGATGCCCCTATAGTGACAACCGTTGCAACTTGAAACCAATCGTTAACACAGGAGAGCAAGCCATGGATCAATCAAATCGTTATGCGGATCTGAGTCTGAGAGAAGAAGACCTGATCAAGGGCGGCAACCATGTTCTGGTGGCCTACACCCTGGAGCCGGCGGCAGGCCACGGCTTCCTGGAAGTGGCTGCGCATTTCGCCGCCGAATCTTCCACAGGCACCAACGTGGAAGTGTCAACCACCGATGAATTCACCAAGGGCGTGGACGCGTTGGTGTACTTCATCGACGAAGCCAAGGGCATCATGAAGATCGCCTACCCGATCGACCTGTTCGACCGCAATATCATCGACGGCCGCGCCATGCTGGTTTCCTTCCTGACCCTGTGCATCGGCAACAATCAGGGCATGGCCGACGTGAAGAACTCGCAGATGCAGGATTTCTACATGCCGCCGCGCATGCTGCAACTGTTCGACGGTCCCGCCAAGAATATTTCCGACCTGTGGCGCATTCTCGGCCGCCCGGTAGAAAATGGTGGCTACATCTCCGGCACGATCATCAAGCCCAAGCTCGGGCTGCGCCCGGAGCCGTTCGCCCAGGCCGCCTACCAGTTTTGGCTGGGTGGCGACTTCATCAAGAACGACGAACCGCAGGGCAACCAGGTCTTTTCTCCGCTGAAGAAGACCATCCCGCTGGTATATGACGCGATGAAGCGCGCCCAGGACGAGACTGGCGAGGCCAAGCTGTTCTCCGCCAACATCACCGCCGACGACCACTATGAAATGTGCGCGCGCGCTGATTTCATTCTGGAGACCTTTGGCCCGGATGCGGACAAGGTTGCGTTCCTGTGGACGGCTATGTCGGCGGCCCCGGCATGGTGACCACCGCGCGCCGTCAATATCCCAACCAGTTCCTGCACTACCACCGCGCCGGTCACGGCGCCGTGACCTCGCCTTCCTCGAAGCGCGGCTATACCGCGTTCGTGCTCGCCAAGATGTCGCGCCTGCAAGGCGCTTCCGGCATCCACGTCGGCACGATGGGCTACGGCAAGATGGAAGGCGGCAAGGACGACCGCATCATCGCCTACATGATCGAACGCGACAGTTGCACCGGCCCGTTCTACCATCAAGAATGGTACGGCATGAAGGCGACCACGCCGATCATCTCCGGCGGCATGAACGCGCTGCGCCTGCCCGGCTTCTTCGAGAATCTCGGCCACGGCAACGTGATCAACACCGCCGGCGGCGGCTCGTACGGTCACATCGATTCCCCGGCGGCCGGCGCGAAGTCGCTGCGCCAGGCTTACGAATGCTGGAAGGCCGGCGCCGACCCGATCGAATGGGCGAAGGAACACAAGGAATTCGCACGTGCCTTCGAATCCTTCCCGAAGGATGCCGATAAGATATTCCCGGGCTGGCGCGACAAGCTGGGTGTGCACAAGTAGCGCGTAGCCGAAAGCGAGTAGCTCGTAGCTTTTCTTGCGCGCTGCAGGCGTGGAAGAATTAGCTACCTGCTACGAGTTACAAGCTACAAGCTGGTACAACCCTCAATGCCTCCGGTCCACTGGGGGCGTTGCTGTTTATAGGGACGCAAAATGGCCAACAAAGAACAATACAGGGTGAACAAGGAGCCGTTCTATCAGGCGCAAGGCGAAGAAATCGCACTGTACGAAGCCGCCTACGCGGCACGTTTGCCGGTGATGATCAAAGGCCCGACCGGCTGCGGCAAATCGCGCTTTGTCGAATACATGGCATGGAAGCTGGGCAAGCCCTTGATCACCGTGGCGTGCAACGAAGACATGACCGCCAGCGACCTGGTCGGCCGCTACCTGCTCGACGCCAATGGCACCCGCTGGCTGGACGGCCCGCTGACCACCGCGGCGCGCATCGGCGCGATCTGCTATCTCGACGAGATCGTCGAGGCGCGCCAGGACACTACGGTGGTGATCCATCCGCTGACCGACCATCGACGCACGCTGCCGCTGGACAAGAAGGGCGAGCTGATCGAGGCGCATCCCGATTTCCAGATGGCGATTTCCTACAACCCCGGCTACCAGAGCCTGCTGAAGGACCTGAAGCAGTCCACCAAGCAGCGCTTTACCGCATTCGATTTCGCTTATCCGGCGCCCGATGTCGAGGCGCATATCCTCAGCAAGGAAACCGGCATCGAGGCCGGGTTGTCCGCGCAACTGGTGAAGATCGGCCAAGCGGCGCGCAACCTCAAAGGGCACGGCCTGGACGAGGGGATTTCCACGCGCCTGCTGGTGTATGCGGCGACGCTGATCAAGGGCGGTGTAGAGCCGCACGCCGCGTGCCGCATGGCGCTGGTGCGCCCGATCACCGACGACGCAGATATCCGCGATACGCTGGATCACGCGATCGATGCGGTGTTCGGTTAAGTGCATTTGTAGGAGCACGCCCTGCGTGCGAATCGCGGCCATGGGCCGCTCCTACAGTGGCGTTTCAGCCAAGACGAATTATCACGATAAAAATTATGGAAACCACAACCATCACAGACGAACTGGAAGCCTACTGGAAGCAGCTTGATTGCGGCTTTCCGCGCGTCGAGCCGGTGTTTGCCGACTGCATGCGCGAGGCGCTGGCGACGCTTTCCAGGCAGGGGGTGGATGCCTACATCGAGAACGCGCGCTTCCTCGGCAAGATGGGGTGCGGTGCGGAGCCGATCCTGATCTTTCTGGAGAGCTGGCCGGTGGCGGCCAGGACGCTGGGTGAAGACGCGCTGCCCGCCGTCATGGAGTGCATCCGCAGGATGTGGAAGTCGCCCAACGGTAACGCGATCACGCCGTTTCTGCAGTCGCTGCCGGTCGCCTCGCGAAAGCTGCAATCGCCGGGGCAGTTGCGCGGCTATCTGGATATCGTGCTGGACTTCATGGAGCGCACCACCGGCTCGATCCACGGCATTCATCAGACTTTTCCCAGCCCGGGACTGCCGGAATTCTTCAGGAAGATTCCGCTGTTGCTCGGTCAGCTTTCCCTGGCGGGGCTGAAGAACTGGGTGGAATACGGCGTGCGCTATTACCAGGATCATCCCGACCGGCAGATCGATTACTTCAGCCTGCAATCGGCGGACAGCCGCGCGGTGCTGCAGCGCGAGCGGCACGGCACATTGCTGGTGGACAACGAGCGCAAGCTGGACATGTATTTGCACGGGCTGTGGCACGACGCAGACCGACTGATCCCCTATTCCGGCGCGTTCGACGAACTGCGCAAGCCGCTTCCCTATTACGACAAACTCGGCATCCGCCTGCCGGATGCGTACGACGAGACCCAAGGAATTGCAGGCATAGACCGTTATCGCGCGGTGCTGGCGCACATTGCCGCACACCGCCGCTGGACGACCGCGATATTCGCCGACAACTTCAGCCCGTTGCAGCGCATGGCGGTGGAGTTTCTCGAAGACAGCCGCGTGGAATACCTGGCGATGCGCGAATATCCAGGCCTGCGCCGTATCTTCACGGCGTTGCATCCCGTCCCTGCCGAAGACGCCTGCGACCCGGAGCAGGAATCCGGCGTGCGCCACCGTCTGGCGATGCTGTCGCGTGCGATTCTCGACCCGCAACATTCCTACCGAAACCCGCATGTCGTCGAGTTTGCGCGGCGCTTCCACGACATGATGCGGCACGGCGATTCAAGCACGCCGGAGATGGCCGAGCTCGCGGTTTCCTTCATTGCAAGGACGCACTGCCCGAGCGACCAGTTCGCCAGGATGCACTTCAAGGACACGGTGGTGGACTACCGCGACGACAACCGCCAGATGTGGAAATTCATCGAGGAGGGCGACGAGGAAGAGGCGTTCGACGAGCCGCGCAAGATCGAACCGGGCGAGGAAGTCAGCGGCCTGCCGCCGCGCCATTACCACGAATGGGATTATCTCAACCAGAGCTACCGCCCGGACTGGGTGAGCGTGTATGAAGCCTTGCACCCGCCAGGCAACGCGGCGGACATCGACCGGCTGCTGGCCAAGCACGGTGCGCTGGCCAAGCAGCTGAAGAAGATGCTCGACCTGCTCAAGCCGCAGGACAAGGTGCGCATCCGCTACCAGGAGGACGGCAGCGAACTTGATCTGGATGTCGCGTTGCGTTCGTTGATCGATTACAAGAGCGGTGCGACACCCGATCCGCGCATCAACATGAGCCACCGCACCAGCGGGCGCAATATCGCGGTGATGCTGCTGCTGGATCTGTCTGAATCGCTCAACGAGAAAGCAACCGGCTGCGAGCAGACTATATTGGAATTGAGTCGGGAGGCGGTATCGCTGCTGGCCTGGGCGATCGAGAAACTGGGCGACCCGTTCGCCATTGCCGGGTTTCATTCCAACACCAGGCATAACATGCGCTACCTGCACATCAAGGGCTACAGCGAAGGCTGGGACGAGCAGGTAAAGGGGCGGCTTGCCGCGATGCAGGCCAATTATTCCACGCGCATGGGAGCGGCGATGCGCCATGCGGCGCACTATCTGGAAAAACAGCAGGCTGACAAGAAACTGATGCTGATCCTGACCGACGGCGAGCCGGCGGACGTGGACAGCAAGGATGGACGCATGCTGATCGAGGATGCGCGGCAGGCAGTAAATGAGCTGGACCGGCAGGGCATCTATGCCTATTGCATCAATCTTGACCACAAGGCGGATGAATATGTCGCGGACATCTTCGGCAAGCAGTACACCATCATCGACCGGGTGGCGCAGTTGCCCGAAAAGCTGCCCACGCTCTTCCTGTCCCTGACCAAATAGCCATCAAGGCAAGGCAGCAAGGCAGTAAAGTTATATAATTCAACAACCTTAATGAGGAAATAAGCATGAGTAAGAGTCTGACCCAGTTCATCATCGAAGAGCAGCGCACCGTACCGGGGGGCGCGAGCGGCGATTTCACCGGCCTGATCAGCGACATCGTGATCGCCTGCAAGCAGATCGCGCACGATGTCAACAAGGGAGCGCTGATCGGCGTGCTGGGCAGCGCGGGCAGCGAGAATGTGCAGGGCGAAACCCAGAAGAAGCTGGACGTCATCACCAACGAAATTTTCATCAAGTCCACCGAATGGGCCGGTCACCTCGCGGCGATGGCTTCCGAAGAAATGGACGATGTCTATCACATCCCGGCCAGGTACCCGAAGGGCAAGTACCTGCTGGTGTTTGACCCGCTCGACGGCTCCTCCAACATCGACGTGAACATCTCCGTCGGCACGATCTTCTCGATCCTGCGCGCGCCCAAGGGTATCGAAAACCCGACGGCAGAGGATTTTTTGCTGCCCGGCACCACGCAGGCTTGCGCCGGTTATGCGCTGTACGGCCCGTCGACCATGCTGGTGATCACCAGCGGGCACGGCGTGAATGGCTTTACGCTGGATAGCGACATCGGCGAATTCATGCTGACCCATCCGGACATGACCATCCCGGCGGATACGCTGGAATTCGCCATCAACGCCTCGAACGAGCGTTTCTGGGAAAAGCCGGTGCAGCGTTACGTCGATGAGTGCATCGCGGGCAAGAACGGTCCGCGCGGCGTCAACTTCAACATGCGCTGGATCGCATCGATGGTGGCCGAAGTGCACCGCATCCTGATCCGTGGCGGCGTGTTCATGTACCCCAAGGACAACAAGGATCCCACCAAGGCAGGCAAGTTGCGCCTGCTGTACGAGGCGAACCCGATGTCCTTCATCGTCGAACAGGCGGGTGGCATGGCTTCCACCGGCTACGAGCGCATCATGGATGTCAGGCCTTCCGGCCTGCATCAGCGCGTGCCGGTGATCCTCGGCTCGAAGAACGAAGTCGAACGCATCGTGCGCTACCACAAGGAGGCATAGGAGATGAATAAACCGTCAGTTGCCATCGTGATGGGCAGCGCCAACGACTGGGAGATCATGCAGCAGGCCGCGCGGCAGTTGCAGGATTTCGGTGTTGCCTTCGATGTGCGGGTGATCTCCGCGCACCGTTCCCCCGACCTGCTATTCGATTACATCAGGGAGGTCAGCGCGCAGGGCGCGCAGTGTTTCATTGCCGGCGCCGGCGGCGCCGCACATCTGGCCGGCGTGATTGCCGGCAAGACCACGCTGCCGGTGCTGGGCGTGCCGATTCCTTCCAAATACCTGAAAGGCATGGACTCGCTGCTGTCCATCGTGCAGATGCCCAAGGGCATTCCGGTGGCGACCTTTGCGATCGGCGAAGCCGGCGCGGCCAATGCAGGGCTGTTTGCAGTTGCCATGCTGGCCTTGCACGATGCACAACTGGCGCAGAAGCTGGCCGAATACCGCAAGCAGCAGGCGGCGCAGATTGCTGCAACCACGTTGCCGGTTTTATCGTAGTGGCGTCCCTGCCAACCAAGGAAACCCGATGCCCGTATTATTTCAATCCAATCTGACCAGTTTGCCGCTGTTGCACCGCGGCAAGGTGCGCGACCTCTATGAAGTGGACGCGCAACATCTGCTGATCGTGCAGACCGACCGCCTTTCTGCTTTTGACGTGATTCTGCCCGACCCGATCCCGGGCAAGGGCGAAGTGCTCACCAGCGTGTCGAATTTCTGGTTCGACAAACTGCGGCATGTCATTCCGAACCACCTAACCGGCATCCTGCCCGAATCGGTGGTCAAGGGTGAGCAGGAACAGGCACAGGTGAAGGGCCGCGCCTTCGTCACCAGGAAGCTCAAGCCGTTGCCGATCGAGGCGATTGTGCGCGGCTACCTGGTCGGTTCCGGCTGGAAGGATTACCAGAAGACCGGCAAGGTATGCGGGATTAAACTGCCAGCCAGGCTGCGCGAGGCGGAAAAACTGCCGCAACCGCTGTTTACGCCGTCCACCAAGGCTGCGGTCGGCGATCACGACGAGAACATTTCCTTCGAGCGCGCCAGGGAATTGCTCGGCGAAGCGCGCGCCATTGAAGTGCGCGATGCGACGCTGGCGCTGTATACCGAGGCAGCAAATTATGCGGCAAGCAAGGGCATCATCATCGCCGACACCAAATTCGAATTCGGCGTGGACGAGGCGGGCAAGCTCTACCTGATCGACGAGGCGCTCACGCCGGACTCTTCGCGTTTCTGGCCGGCCGATCAATATCGCGTCGGTAGCAATCCGCCCAGTTTCGACAAGCAGTTCGTGCGTGACTGGCTGGAAGCCTCGGGCTGGAACAAACAGCCGCCCGCGCCGCATATCCCGCAGGAGGTGCTGCAGAAGACCGCCGGCAAATACCGCGAAGCGGCGCAACGCCTGACTGGCGCATGAGCTCGCCCACATGAGTTCTCCAGCATGAGTTCACCCGCGCAGCTCATCGAAGGCTTTGCGCGTTTCCGTGAAAAGCATTTCACCAAGGACGATGTGCTGTTCCGTGAACTGGTCACGCAGGGTCAAACACCTAGGATACTGGTGGTCGCCTGCTGCGATGCACGTGTCGATCCGGCGCTGGTGCTGGACTGTGCGCCGGGCGATCTGTTCGTTATCCGCAACGTCGCCAACCTCGTTCCCCCCGCAGAAAACCAGGGGTATTATCACGGCACCAGCGCGGCACTGGAGTTCGGCGTGCGCAAGCTGAACATCGGGCACGTCATCGTGCTGGGGCATGCGCATTGCGGCGGCATCCATGTCCTGCTGGAAGGCGATATGCAGAAAGAAGATGCGTTCCTTTCGGAATGGATGGGAATTGCCGCTGCCGCGCGGGAACGGGTAAACCGGGAATTTGCGGATGCAGGCAGCGCAACGCGCCATCGCGCCTGCGAGCAGCAGGCAATACTGGTCTCGCTGGATAACCTCATGACTTTTCCATGGATACGCGAGCGTGTCGAACAAGGCACGCTCACATTGCATGGCTGGTATTTCGATATTGAACGCGGCGAGCTGCTGGGCTACAACACGGCTACCCGCCAGTTTGAAGTGCTGTAATTATGGGCACCTCGAAAAACCGTAGCGAGCGCCTTGCACTCAAGTCGCGCAGTAGGTATTAAGGGCTCCTTACTTGCCGGTCAATTCCTTGTAGCGTGCCTTGTCGGCATCATAACGCGCATCCAAGGCTGCCTTTTCTGCCTTGGCTTTTTCCATATCCTGCTGCAATTTGACCAGCCGCGCCTGCGATTCATTCAAGTCTTCCTGCAAGGATGTCGGGATTTTCTTGCCCGCCGCATTGTAACCGTCGGCCTCTTTTTTCAGCCCGGCCAGATTGCTATCGGCCATTTTGAGCTGCGAGTTGATGCTGTTGATACGCGCTTCCACCTGCTGCAGATTGCGGTTGCGCGCCAAGTCGATTTCCTTCTCGTTGCTATAGGTGTTGACCAGCGCCTTGTCGCGGCGCTTCCGCTCCAGCGCGGCTTCCTCGTCGGCGCGTTTTTTTGCGTCAGCCTCTTCATTGGCACGGCGTTCTTCTGGAGTGAGCACCTCTTCTTTTTTTATTACGCGTCCGGACTTGCCCAGTTCGCTGCGATCCTTGTTGGCATATTCCGGAGGAATAGTTTCGCCGTAGTGCGTAACGCCCTTGTCGTCCACCCATTTGTACATCTTTGCCGCAACGGGGAGACTGAAAGCGATGCCGGCGATTAATGCGACAAATAATTTAAATCTGTAACCAGCGACTTGGCTATCGTCTTTTGATAACCTAGTCGAATGGCTAGTAGTTTTATCAGTCATTTTTTACTCCATAACGATTACGATAAGATTGTACGGTTGCCAGATTCTGCACCATACCCGCTTCGCCCTGCAAATAGCCGAGCAAGTCATCCAGCGTGGCGATAGACACCACCGGAATGCCATAGTTGCGTTGCACTTCCTGTACGGCGGAGAGTTCGCCCTGGCCGCGCTCCATGCGATCCAGCGCAATCACCACGCCACAGGGCTCGGCGCCGGCCACCCGGATCAGTTCAATGGATTCGCGTACCGAGGTGCCTGCGGAGATCACATCGTCGATGATCAGCACCCGGCCTTGCAGTTTTGCGCCCACCGTCGTGCCGCCTTCGCCGTGATCCTTGGCCTCCTTGCGGTTGTAGCAGAAGGGCACGTTGCGCCCCTGCTCGGCCAGCGCGATGGCTGTCCCGGCAACCAGCGGGATGCCTTTGTATGCCGGGCCAAACAGCATGTTGAAAGGCAATCCGGAGGCAAGGATGGCCTGCGCGTAGAACTGCGACAGGTTTCTTAACGCCACACCATCGTTGAACAATCCGGCATTGAAAAAATACGGCGACAAACGTCCTGCCTTGGTCTGAAATTCGCCGAAGCACAATACTTTCTGCTGCACGGCAAAGCGGATGAAACCCTGCCTGAAATTGAACATGGTGATCGACATGGATTGAGGTGATGGGCGTCATTATAATGGCGCGTCCTCTATCACTGAAAACTTTCATGCGCATTATCACGACCAATCTGACGGCATTATCCTGCTGCCGGCAAAGGTTTTTCTGCGTAGGCGGCTATTTGAAAGGCACAACGTTTTTCCGACCACACACCGCTGATCACCGATTACCGGGACTAACTTTGCTCCCAAGGCAACCCGGATACGCGCCACCCGCCCAGCATATTGCGGTGCTCATCAGCGTCCTTCTCGCCTTCAAAACCTTCCAGCACGTTGTAGCAGTCGCTGTAACCGGCTTGGGTGGCGGCAGTCGCGGCGGCATTGGAGCGCATCCCGCTGCGGCATATGAATAGCGTCAGGGCTTCTTTATCTACCTGCTGCTCGAGCTGGGCAATGAAATGCGGATTGGGTTTCATGCCCGGATAGATTGCCCATTCGATTTCCACAGCATCGGGTATGCGTCCGACCCAGTCCAGTTCGGCGCGGGTGCGCACATCCACCAGCTTGGCTCCAGGCGCGGATTGCAGCACTTCATGGGCCTCGTCGGGATACAGCGCGCCCTCGTAGGGCAGATTCATTTCTTTGGCGCGTTGTTGCGCAGCTTGCAGAATGGCGGTAACTTTTCCCATGTGGCCTCTTTCTTCCATAGCGTTGTTTAACGAATTTGGCGCAGGTGATATGCTGTATAATCTTAGACGCATATTAGCGCAATCGGCATGAAAAATCACACCCATTCACATCAGTCCCAAGCAGATATCGGGGCTTTTGAACCGATGCACCCGGAGCGCTTTGCCGCCGCGCAAAAAAGTACTTGGGTGAGCATTGCCATCAATTTGCTGCTGACGTTCTTCCAGGTTGCAGGCGGATTTTTTGCGCATTCGCAAGCCTTGATGGCCGACGGCTTGCATTCATTATCGGATTTGCTGTCCGATGTGCTGGTGCTGTATGCGAACCGGCACGGCAACCGCCACGCCGATGCCGATCATCCTTACGGGCACGCGCGGGTAGAAACCGCCGCAACGCTTATTCTGGGTACATTCCTAGCGGCGCTCGGCGTGCTGCTGCTGGTGGCAGCCGCAATGCGCCTGCAGCACCCTGAGGCGCTGCAGGCGGTCAATCCGCTAGCGCTCGCCATCGCGATTATCGCACTGATCGCCAAGGAAGGCATGTTCCGTTACATGCTGGCGGTGGCCAAGCGGGTGCGCTCACAGATGCTGGTGGCCAACGCGTGGCACGCGCGTTCCGACGCGGCATCTTCATTGGTGGTCATCGTCGGTGTGATTGGCAACCTGCTCGGCTATATTTTCTTCGATTTGCTTGCCGCTGCGGTGGTTGGGGTGATGATCGCGCATATGGGCGGCAAGCTGGCTTTGGAGGCGATGGCAGAATTGATCGACACCGGGCTGGACGCGGAGGAGGTCGAGGCAATCCGGCAAACCTTGCTCAATACTCACGGCGTGCGCGGGCTGCATGAGTTGCGTACGCGCAAAATGGCGGATAATGCGCTGGTCGATGCGCATATCGTGGTCGATCCCAAGATCAGCGTGTCGGAGGGGCATTACATTGCCGAATCGGCGCGGCATGCCGTGCTCGACAATCATCATGTGATGGACGTGATGGTACACATCGATCCAGAAGACGATATGCAAGACAAGCCGAATGCGCATTTACCAAGCCGCCACGGGTTGCTGACGCATCTGGCCGAGCGGTTGGGGGAACCGGATTTATCGGGTAATCGCGTGGTGTTCCACTACCTGGACGGCAAGATCGATGCCGAGATATATTTAAAAGCTAATCGCCAACTGGCCGAGCAGGCCGATGTGTTGCAGGCACGCTGCGATGAACTGGTGCGTGATGATGAATTATTCCGTGCTATTCATGTTCATCGCAGCCATGCACGAAGTTAGTGCATAAGCAATCTACTATGCCCATTTTTGGTGCAAATATTTTGTGCGCCGCATGATGGGCTTATGGCACAATACTGGTCTGCCACGCGTGAAGAATTGGCACACTTCATGCGGATGAAATTCCGGATTCCGGTTTATTGGGTATTTGATTTTTTCATTTTTTGTATTCTTGGGGGAGAGAGCTATGTCGATGTCGGCAAATGATGTGTTGAAGATGATTAAAGACCATGACGTCAAGTTCGTGGATTTCCGTTTTACCGATACGCGCGGCAAGGAACAGCACGTAGGCGTGCCTGCCAAGTACGTGGGTATGGAAAAGTTCGAAGACGGCCATGCGTTCGATGGCTCCTCCATCGCCGGTTGGAAAGGCATCCAGGCCTCGGACATGCTGCTGATGCCGGACCCGGCGACGGCTTACCTCGATCCGTTCATGGACGAAAATACCCTGGTGATTACCTGCGACGTGATTGAACCGACCGACGGCAAGGGCTATGACCGCGATCCGCGTTCCATCGCGAAACGCGCCGAAGCCTACCTGAAGTCCAGCGGCATTGGCGACACGGCTTATTTTGGTCCGGAACCGGAATTCTTCATTTTTGATTCGGTAAACTGGACGGTCGACATGTCGGGCTGTTCTCTCAAAATCAACTCCGAAGAAGCCGCATGGGCAACCGGCGAAAAATTCGATGGCGGCAACACCGGTCATCGCCCCATGGTCAAGGGTGGCTATTTCCCGGTTCCGCCAGTTGACAGCCTGAACGACATCCGCGCGGCGATGTGCCTGGCTTTGGAAGACATCGGCATCGAAGTCGAAGTGCATCACCACGAAGTGGCGACCGCAGGGCAGTGCGAAATCGGCACCAAGTTCAACACCTTGGTGCGGCGCGCCGACCAGACACAGGCGCTGAAGTACGTGGTGCATAATGTCGCACACCAGTATGGCAAGACCGCGACCTTCATGCCCAAGCCCATCGTCGGCGACAATGGCTCCGGCATGCACGTGCACCAGTCGATCTGGAAAGACGGCAAGAACCTGTTCGCCGGCAACGGCTATGCCGGCCTGTCCGAAACTGCGCTGTACTACATCGGCGGCATCATCAAGCACGCCAAGGCGCTGAATGCGATCACCAATCCGGGCACCAACTCCTACAAGCGTCTGGTTCCGCACTACGAAGCGCCTGTCAAGCTGGCTTACTCGGCGAAGAACCGTTCCGCATCGATCCGTATCCCGCACGTAGCCAGCGACAAGGCGCGCCGCATCGAGACACGTTTTCCGGATCCGACCGCTAATCCATACCTGTGTTTCACAGCCCTGATGATGGCAGGCCTGGATGGCATCCAGAACAAGATCCACCCCGGCGACCCGGCCGACAAGAATCTGTACGACCTGCCGCCGGAAGAAGACGCGAAGATCCCGACCGTGTGCGCCTCGCTGGACGAAGCGCTGGCCCACCTGGACAAGGACCGCGAATTCCTGACGCGCGGCGGTGTGTTCTCCAACGACTTCATTGATGCCTTCATCGCCCTGAAGATGGACGAAGTCAACCGCATTCGCATGACCACGCATCCGGTCGAGTTCGACATGTATTACAGCATCTAATTTCCATCAATATAAAGCAGGATGACAAAACGGGGCTTACGCCCCGTTTTGTTTTGAACTGCAAATGTTTGTCTGAGTTTGCTGCTTGCCCTATACTTGCCCGTGCTTAGAGCCTATTTCAGTAGGTTACGTGCGGGGTACGGAACTTACTGAAATAAGCTCTTAATTGCAGGAGAATGAAAATGAAGCCTGGATACTTGCTTGTGATGATAAGCCTCTGCCCGGTGTTGGCGCATGCGGAGATTTACAAGGCCGTTGATGCCGAGGGCCATGTCACTTATTCCAGCACACCGATCAAGGGCGGCAAGAAGATCATTCTGGAGCCGTTACCCACCATGGTTCCGCCGGCGCGCGCCGCTACGCCTGAGGGCTTCCCGAAGGTGGATGGCGCAACGCAAAAAAGCCGTGATGACACGCGCCGCAAGATTTTGCAGGATGAGTTGAGCGCGGAAGAAAAATTGCTCGAGGAAGCCAGGCATAACCTGAAAGAGGGCGAAGCGAATCCCGAAGTCTATGTGGGCAAAGACGGCAAAACATATCGCAATGTGGCTAAATATGAAGAGAAAATCAAAACACTGAAGGAACAGGTCGATTTGCACAGCCAGAACGTTGAAGCGCTCAAAATCGAGTTATCCAAACTCAAATAGACTTTCCCCATCTGGCATGTTTTCTGCTATGCAAGAATGTATGCCTGACTTTCCATCTTTCACGCCGGAGCATCTGGCTACCGCCGTTATCCTGCTGGATGACGAGGCGCGCATCATCTATCTCAACCCGGCTGCGGAACATCTGTTCGACGTGAGCGGCAAGAACCTGCTCGGCCATCCGGTGCAGCAGGCTTTCACGGATACCGGGCAACTGACCAATGCGATGCAGCACGCGATCCGCGATAACGCCAGCTATATCGAGCATGACCTGACGCTTGGCACGCATGCGCACGGCAGGTTGCATTTGCGCTGCGCGGCGACGCCTGTGCAGCTTGAGAAACGCTGTTTGCTGCTGGAATTCCACCCGATGGACCGACCGCTCAAGCTGGCGCGCGAAGAGCAGATGCTCGACCAGACGCAGGCCAATCGCCTGCTGCTGCGCAACCTCGCGCACGAGATCAAAAACCCGCTCGGCGGCATACGCGGCGCGGCGCAATTGCTCGAACAGGAACTGGAAAAACCGGTCTTGCGCGAATACACCCATGTCATCATGCAGGAGGCGGACCGGCTGCGTTCGCTGATGGAGAAATTACTCTCCCCGCAAAACGCCTCGCACTACAGCGCGCTCAACATCCACGAAGTGCTGGAGCGCGTGCGCAGCGTGGTGCTGGCGGAAATGCCGGCAGGATTGACGATACAGCGCGATTACGACATCAGCCTGCCCGCGTTGATCGGCGATAAAGAGCAGTTGATCCAGGCGATGCTCAACATCGTGCGCAACGCCGCGCAGGCGATGCAGGGCAACGGGAACATCGTCCTGCGCACCCGCATCGCGCGGCAGGTGACGCTGATCAAGCGCCGCCACCGCCTCGCGGTGATGGTGCAGATCGTCGATAACGGCCCCGGCATCCCGCCGGAACTGCAAGACAAGGTTTTTTATCCGCTGGTATCGGGGCGTGCCGACGGCCACGGGCTCGGGCTGACGCTGGCGCAGGACTACGTCAGCCAGCATCACGGCACAATAGAGTTCGATAGCGAACCCGGACGCACATGCTTTACCGTGCTGCTTCCTCTTCCATAAAGGTAAGGGAACCCCTAAATGAATATGCAACCTGTCTGGATCATCGACGACGACCGTTCAATCCGCTGGGTGCTGGAAAAAGCCCTTGCCCGCGAGAACATCGAGTTCAAGAGTTTCGCCACGGCGGACGACGCGCTGCGCGCGCTGGACAGCGGTCTGCCGCAAGTGGTGGTCAGCGATATCCGCATGCCGGGCAGTTCCGGTCTGGATTTTTTGCAGACGCTGCATCAACGCCATTCGCTCATTCCGGCTATCATCATGACCGCCTACTCCGATCTGGAAAGTGCTGTTTCCGCGTTCCAGGGCGGTGCATTCGAATATCTGCCCAAACCGTTCGACATCAATCACGCAGTCGAGCTGATCCGGCGTGCGCTGGAGCAGAGCCAGCGCAAATCAGGCGGGTCGCAGGAAGTCGAAGCGGCCGCCGACATTCTCGGCCAGGCCCCCGCGATGCAGGAGGTGTTCCGCGCCATCGGCAAGCTGGCGCAATCGCAGGCGACCGTGCTGATCAACGGCGAATCCGGCACCGGCAAGGAACTGGTGGCACGCGCATTGCACCGCCATAGTCAGCGCACCGGCAAGCCGTTCATCGCGATCAACACCGCTGCGATCCCCAAGGACTTGCTCGAATCGGAACTGTTCGGCCACGAGCGCGGCGCATTCACCGGTGCGGCGGCGACGCGGCAAGGCCGCTTCGAACAGGCGGAAGGCGGCACGCTGTTCCTCGACGAGATCGGCGACATGCCCGCCGACCTGCAAACCCGCTTGCTGCGCGTTCTGTCGGACGGCAGTTTCTACCGCGTCGGCGGCCAGCAGCCGGTCAAGGCCAACGTGCGCATCATCGCCGCGACGCACCAGAATCTCGACGAGCGCGTCCGGCAGGGGCTGTTCCGCGAAGACCTGTTTCACCGGCTGAACGTGATCCGGCTGCGCCTGCCGCCGCTGCGCGAACGGCGCGAAGACATCCCGCTGCTGGCGAAATATTTCCTGCACAAGAGTGCGCGCGAACTGGGCGTGGGACAGAAACAATTGAGCGAAGAGGCGCTGCGTTTTCTCGCCGCACAGGACTTCCCCGGCAACGTGCGGCAACTGGAGAATCTATGCCACTGGCTGGCCGTGATGACACCCTCGCAGCGGATCGAGATCGCCGACCTGCCGCCCGAGTGGCGCAATGAGGCAGGCGGTGAAGCAGCGACGCTGGGCGGGGATTGGAGCGCTGTGCTGGCGCAACAAGTGGGGCTGGCCTTGCAGCGCGGCGAAGATCGCATCATGGGCAGGCTTGCCGCAGACTTCGAGCGCACCCTGATCCTGCAAGCCCTGCATCACACCGGCGGGCGCCGTATCGAGGCGGCCGCCCTGCTCGGCATCGGGCGCAACACCCTGACGCGCAAGATACAGGAACTGGGCCTGGAGGATCAGGGCGAGTAATCAACTCAGAAAAATCATTTCACCACGAAGAGCACGAAGGTCACGAAGATTATTGATTGGAGTTGCATGACATTGTAAGCTCATCGGTGAGGTAATCCCTATTTCTGTGTGGTGCATTGTTTTTCTTCGTGTTCTTCGTGGTTCACAGTTTTAGGAATCAACGCTCCAGGCGCTTCAGCAGCTTCTCGTGTATCCCGCCGAAGCCGCCGTTGCTCATCACCAGCACATAGTCGCCTGAACGTGCGGCAGCTGCGATGGCTTCAATCAACTCGTTGAGGTCGTCCTTCACCACGGCCTTGTCGCCCAGCTGCGCGAGCGCGCCGCGCGCATCCCAGCCGAGGTTACCGGCGTAGCAGAACACCAAGTCGGCACCCTTCAGGCTGCCGGGCAGCGCATCCTTCATCACGCCCAGCTTCATCGTGTTGGAGCGCGGCTCCAGTACGGCAAGGATACGCGCCGTACCGACCTTGCGGCGCAGTCCGGCTATGGTGGTGTCGATCGCGGTGGGATGATGCGCGAAGTCGTCATACACGGTGATGCCGTTGACCGTGCCGCGCATTTCCATGCGCCGCTTTACGTTTTTGAATTCACTTAACGCAGCCAAGCCTTGCGCAACCGGCACACCGGCATGGCGTGCTGCGGCCAGTGCGGCGAGCGCGTTCATACGGTTGTGCTCGCCGAGCAAGTCCCATTCAAGCGTGCCCTGCGGTATGCCATTCAGCGTCACGCAGTCGTTTGCATCGATCTGCCAGCCCAACTCCGTGATAGCACCCTCTCCCGCAAGCGGGAGAGGGTTGGGGTGAGGGTCGTGAGGCGAGCCGAACTCCTCCACCGACGTCCAGCAGCCGCGCTGGAGCACGCGCCGCAGCGACTCCTCGCGCCCGTTGCACACCACCAGCCCGTTGCCGGGGACGGTGCGCACCAGATGGTGGAACTGCGTCTCGATGCTTGCCAAGTCGGGGAAAATGTCGGCGTGGTCGAATTCCAGATTGTTCAGGATCGCGGTGCGCGGATGGTAGTGCACGAACTTGGAGCGTTTGTCGAAGAAGGCGGTGTCATACTCGTCAGCCTCGATGACGAAGAAGGCTGAATCGGTCAGCCGCGCCGAAATGCCGAAATTCTGCGGTACGCCGCCTACCAGAAAGCCGGGATTCAGCCCGGCATATTCCAGTATCCAGGCCAGCATCGAGGATGTCGTTGTCTTGCCATGCGTGCCTGCGACACCCAAAACCCACTTGTCGTGCAGGATATGCTGTGCCAGCCATTGCGGGCCGGAAACATAGGGCAGGTTGCGGTTGAGGATCTCCTCCATCAGCGGGTTGCCGCGTGACACCACGTTACCGATGACGAACGCATCCGGCCTGAGCTCGAGTTGCTCGACGCCAAAGCCTTCGGTCAGTGCTATGCCTTGCGCCTCGAGTTGCGTGCTCATCGGCGGGTAGACGTTGGCGTCGCAGCCGGTCACGCGGTAACCCGCCTGCCTGGCGATGGCCGCGATGCCGCCCATGAAGGTGCCGCAGATGCCGAGGATGTGGATGTGTTTGCTCATAGGCCTCAACTACGGAAAATAAAATATACCGCGCCCATCAGGCACAGCCCCGCATACAGGTAGTCCCATTTCAGCGGCTGGTTCATGTACAGCACCGCGAACGGCACAAACACCGACAGCGTGATGACCTCCTGCAGTATCTTCAGCTGCCCCAGGTTCATCGCGGTATAGCCGATGCGGTTCGCCGGCACCTGCAGCATGTATTCGAACAGCGCGATGCCCCAGCTCACCAGCGCGGCGATATACCACGGCGATGTCGCCAGGTTCTTCAAATGCCCGTACCACGCAAACGTCATGAACAGGTTGGATACGGCGAGCATCAGTGCCGTAACCAGCAGCGGATGCGAGATCAGGTTCATCGCCTGTATATCCGGTGCGAGATTAGTTTACTCCCAGCAATTCCACATTGAACACTAGATCCGTATTCGGTGGAATTGCATCGCCCGCGCCAATCGGTCCATAACCGAGGTGCGCGGGGATGACCAGCGTGCGCTGCCCGCCGACCTTCATGCCTGCCACACCCTGGTCCATTCCCTTGATGACACGTCCCCCGCCAAGCGGGAAATCGAACGGCTGGTTGCGGTCGTGCGAGCTGTCGAACTTCTTGCCCTTGTGGTCGGGGGTGGCTTCGTCGTACAGCCAGCCGGTGTAATGCACCGATACGTTGTGTCCTGAGGTAGCTTCCGTGCCTTCG
>DASTNS010000084.1:0-3052 GCA_035720625.1 Gallionella sp.
AGACCCGGCTGCCCCCAAAATGACCTGGGTTCACTGGTTGATATACAATATCCCCGCCGACACCAATGGGTTGACGCAGGGTGTTGCTGCAAGGGATCTTCCGACCGGAACGCTGCATGGAATGAATGACTGGAGGCGCACTGGCTACGGCGGACCCTGCCCGCCGATCGGCAGGCATCGCTATTTTTTCAAACTGTATGCGCTGGATACCGTGCTGCCGGACCTGAAACACCCCAACAAGGCGGCTCTGGAAAGGGCCATGCAGGGTCACGTACTCGCGCACTCCGAGTTGATCGGGTTGTACCGGCGGAAATGATCGCATCGCGGCAGAGTTTGTTCTTATAGGCATTAAAAATGCCAATAATTTCCTCACCCGTTGCTGTTACAGGGGCGTTGTCGATGAATCAGCAGAAAGACCGTTCATGCATACCTTGTTGCGGCCGGATTTCTTGGCTGCATAAAGAGCCTTGTCGGCGCCGGAAATTAATTTCTCGATATTGTTGTTGCCGGAAGAAGAGTAGCTGGCAACACCGACGGAAACGGTGAATTCAACCATCCCCCCTTGTTGCAGCGGAACCTGGGTGTCATTGATCAATGCCCGCAACCGCTCGGCTGTTTTCAATGCATTTTCAGCATTGGTTTCTGGCAGAAGGATGACGAATTCTTCGCCGCCGAAACGTGCGGCAAAATCAGTATCACGCAGCGCCTGTAAAAAAACATCGGCCAGTTTTTTGAGGACGATGTCGCCCACCTGATGCCCGTAGGTGTCGTTCACCTTCTTGAAGAAATCAATATCCACCATCAGCAGCGAGAGTTCGCCTCCATAGCGTTTTGCGCGTGCCAGCTCTTGTTCTGTACGGATCACAAGGGTATGCCGATTGGCAAGTCCGGTGAGAGCATCCGTGCTTGCCAGATGTTCAAGCTCCTGTTGCTGGGCGATGCGTTCGATTTCGCGCTTGCGGACAAGATTGTAAGCGCCGATTCCAGCCAGACCCAATAACCAGATAACTCCGTGGCTGATCGAGGCACCGCGAATGTCCCGTGCTTCAATATCGAATAACGGTTTAAGCGGAACGGTTGCGGAAATGCCCCCGCGTATGTCACCTACCTTGTAGCCCTGATGGGCGTGGCACTTCAGGCAGGCCTCGTCAACCACAAACGCACGCATCACGCGCATTTGTGGAATACCACTGCCTTGTGTCACCTCCTTGACTTCCCTTGCACCGTGCTCGAAGCGGTTGAGTGCCATTTTTTCCCACTCATCCGGCACATTGTTCGGGTTTATGGGTTTCAGGCTGGTTATATGCGCCGATTCTCCATATTCGCCTTGATAGAGAGACTGAACTTCCCGCAGCATATAGGCGGGATTCATCAGAGTGAGTTTCTTGCCCGTCGTGGTCACCACATCACGATCCGGCAGGAAATGAAGATATGGGTTGGGGGGCGTTTGTTCAGTCGGGGGAACATAGACGCCACCATGCGACGCGGCCCAAGCACGGAAGGCGACGTCCTTGGCTATGATGGTTATTGCGTTATGGTAGGCAACATTCAGCACCTCGCGGCGGTGACTATACATACCCCACGCAAGTGACGCGATTACCACCACCGTCCACACAAGTGTGACGAAAGCCGTCTGCCGGTAAGTGGTTTTTAAGGTATTACTTCGCATTGGATAAGATTACGGATATATGTCTCAGGATACAAGTGTCTGTTGCATTATTAATGCATTCCCAGAATGCATGACAAAATTCACACCCCAGCCATTACCCTATCTTTCCAGCAGCACACCATCCACCAGTCGCAACCGGCGCTGCATCCGCCCGGCCAGTTCGTAGTCGTGGGTGACGACGATGAAGCTGGTGTTGAATTTCTCGTTGAGCTGCTGCATCAGTTCGAACAGCGCTTGCGCGCTGTTGCGGTCGAGATTGCCGGTGGGTTCGTCAGCCAGCACGCAGGCCGGTTCGGTGACCAGCGCGCGCGCCACCGCGACGCGCTGGCGTTCGCCGCCGGATAGTTCCGAGGGGTGGTGGCGGAGGCGGTGCGCCAGCCCGACCTGTTCCAGCATTGCGGCGGCGCGCGGTTCGGCTTCAGCATGTTTCAGGCCGCGGATCAGCAGCGGCATTGCGACGTTTTCCAGCGCGGTGAATTCCGGCAGCAGATGGTGGAACTGGTAGACGAAGCCGAGCGCGCGGTTGCGCAATTCGCCGCATTGCGTCTCGTTCATCTGCTGCACTTCCTGTCCGAGTATCTGCACATTGCCGCCGCTGGCGCTGTCCAGTCCGCCGAGCAGGTGCAGCAGCGTACTCTTGCCCGAGCCAGATGCGCCGACGATGGCGAGGCGTTCGCCGCGTTGCACGTCGAGGTTGATGCCTTTGAGCACCGGCACGTCTTCCTTGCCGATGACGAAGGTCTTGCGCAGATCGCGGCAGGAAATCACAGTCATAAAACGTTCCTATAAATCGTAGCGGGGTTGCCTCGACACGGTGTTGCGAAGTATCCGGTGCGGGAGGGGTAACTGGCGGCTGTTCCCGCAACCGGCTGGCTTCGCCAGTAACGTGTCACAGCCGCCGCTTCGAGAGCAAGGCGCATGGAACGCAGCGAACGAGACATACCGGATGGGTAGGCGAGGAGCGAGTACCGCGCAACACCGCTATCGAATCGCGCAGTAGATTTATTCATAGCGCAGCGCCTCCGCAGGCTGGGTTTGCGAGGCACGGTAGCTCGGGTACAGCGTCGCCAGCAGGCTGATCAGGAAGGACATGGACGCGACCAGCACGACCTCGTGGTAGCGCAGATCGGATGGCAGTTCGGTGATGTAATACACGTCCTTGGCGAGGAATTGCACGCCGAACAGGTGTTCGATGAACGGAACCACTACGTCGAGGTTGAGCGCCAGCACGATGCCGCCGAGGCTGCCGAGCAACGTGCCGATCACGCCGATCACCACTCCCTGCACGATGAAGATTTTCATGATGCTGCGCGGCGACGCACCGAGGGTGCGCAGGATGGCGATGTCGGCCTGCTTGTCGGTGACCGCCATCACCAGCGTGGA
>DASTNS010000085.1:0-5844 GCA_035720625.1 Gallionella sp.
AGACCCGGCTGCCCCCAAAATGACCTGGGTTCACTGGTTGATATACAATATCCCCGCCGACACCAATGGGTTGACGCAGGGTGTTGCTGCAAGGGATCTTCCGACCGGAACGCTGCATGGAATGAATGACTGGAGGCGCACCGGCTACGGCGGACCCTGCCCGCCGATCGGCAGGCATCGCTATTTTTTCAAGCTGTATGCGCTGGATACCGTGCTGCCGGATCTGAAACACCCCAACAAGGCGGCTCTGGAAAGGGCCATGCAGGGTCACGTACTCGCGCACTCCGAGTTGATCGGGTTGTATCGACGGCCATAAGAAACCAGTTTAGGAGAATTCATGAGCATCATCGGTATTGACCTCGGCACTTCCAATTCCGCCGCCGCCGTGCTGCGCGGCGGACGGCCCGTCATTATCCCCAGTGCCGAAGGCATCAGCATCGGCGGCAAGGCGTTTCCGAGCTACGTCGCATTCACAGCCGATGGCCAGATGCTGGTCGGCGAACCGGCGCGGCGCCAGGCGGCATCCAATCCCGAGGGCACGGCCAACGCGTTCAAGCGCAGGATGGGCAGGCGCGAAAACATCCGTCTCCGGGAGCGCGATTATTCGCCGGAGCAGCTTTCGGCGTTCCTGCTGCAAAAGATCAAGCGCGACGCCGAGGCGTTCCTCGGCGAGCCGGTGGAAAAGGCCGTGGTGACGGTGCCGGCATATTTCGACGACAACCAGCGCGCCGCGACCAAGGATGCCTGCCGCATCGCCGGGCTGGAAGTGATACGCCTGGTCAACGAGCCGACTGCCGCCTCGCTGGCCTACGGCCTCGACCGGCTCGGCCAGGAACTGCGCATCGTCGTGATCGATCTCGGCGGCGGCACGCTGGACGTCACGATCATGGAATTCGGCAAGGGGGTGTTCGAGGTCAAGGCCACCAGCGGCGACACCCAGCTCGGCGGCACCGACATGAATCAGCGCATTTTCGAGCATCTCGCCGAGCGCTTCCAGATGGCCACCGGCGTGGACGTGCGCACCGACCGCAAGGCCGCCGCGCGGCTGATCGAGGCGGCCGAGACTGCGAAGATCGAGCTTACCGCGAGCGTCACTACCCACATCAGTTTGCCGTATCTCGCCGCCGTCAACGGCGAGCCGCGCCACCTCGAGCTGGACCTCAATCGCACCGAGCTGGAGCGGCTGGTGCGCCCGGTGATCGAGCGCTGCAAAGGCCCCGTCGAGCAGGCGCTGCACGATGCGGGCATCACCCCGAAGGATGTGGAACGGATCGTGTTCGTCGGCGGGCCGACGCGCATGCCGGTGGTGCGCAGCTATTTCGAGGAGTTGTTCGGGCGCAAGGCCGAGATGGGCGTCGACCCGATGGAATGCGTCGCCGCCGGCGCCGCGATCCAGGCCGGCGTGCTGGGCGGAGAAGTAAGCGGCATCGTGCTGGTGGACGTGACGCCGCTCACGCTCGGCGTCGAAACCCTGGGCGGAATCGCCACGCCGCTGATCGCGCGCAACACGCCGATCCCGGTCAAACGCAGCGAGACTTTCACCACCGCCGCCGACATGCAGACCAGCGTCACGATCCACGTGTTTCAGGGCGAACGGCCGATGGCGGGGGACAACACCAGCCTCGGCGAATTCAACCTGGGCGGCCTGCCCCCGGCGCCGCGCGGCATCCCCAAGATCGAAGTGACTTTCGACATCGACTCCAACGGCATCCTCAGCGTTTCCGCGAAGGACATGGCCAGCGGCAAATCGCAGTCGATCAATATCACCGGCTCCACGCGGCTCCCGGAAGACACCAAGAAGCGCATGGTGGAAGAGGCCGAACGCTATGCCGATGCTGACAAGAAGCGGCGCGAGGATGCGGAAAAACTCAATGCCGCGGACGCCGGCTGCTACGAGGCCGAGAAGATGCTCGCCAACTTCACCGACAAGCTCACCGACGATCTGAAGAAACGCATCGAGACCGCCTTGCGCGAGACCAAGGAAGCGCTGCTCAGAAAAGATGTTGCCCTCGCGACGGAGCGCGCCGAGGCGCTGAAGAAAGTGCTGCAGGAAGCCGGTGCAGTCATCTATTCGCAGTCCGGTCAGGCAAGCAAGGGCGGTCCCTATGCGGAAACCCGCTGGGAAGGTTCTGAGCCGCCGCACAATGTGGGTGCGGCGACGGGCGAACCGCGTCCGAGCGGGTCGGGGCCGCGCGGCAAGGTAGTGGATGCCGAGTACAAGGAAAACAAGTAATCCGTTCAGGAAAAAAATGACCATCCCTCTCCCGCTGGAACCGCAACAGCTTTACCATCGCTGCGATACCGAACAATTCGGATTTCAGACCACGGCCGATCTGGAGGATCTGACGGAAATCATCGGCCAGATACGCGCCATGGATGCAGTGCGCTTCGGTGCCGGCATCCGCCATGAAGGCTACAATCTTTTCGTGCTCGGCCCCTCCGGCATCGGCAAAAGCAGCATGGTTCGGCAGTTCCTCGAAAAAAAGGCGAAGGACGAACACGGGCCGGCTGACTGGTGCTATCTCAATAACTTCACCCAGCCGCACAAACCGCAGGCGCTCAGGCTGCCATCCGGCAGGGGTGCGGAACTGCGCCGCCGCATGGAGCAACTGGTGGATTATTTGCGTAGTGCCATTCCTGCGCTGTTCGAGAGCGATGAATACCGCGCCAAGGCAGGAGCGATTCAGGAGGAGTTCAGCAAGCGTGAGGAACATGCGTTCAAGGAATTGGGAGAAGATGCCGGGAAGCAGGAGATCGTTCTGTTGCGCACACCCGATGGATTCGCCTTCGCGCCGACCCGCAACCATGAAGTGATTACGCCCGAAGAATACGAGAAGCTGCCGGATGAGGAAAAGAAACGAGTGGAGGCAGCCATCGTCGAACTGCAGGGACGGCTGGAAAAAATCCTGCGCCAGATACCGCAATGGCGCAAGGAGCGGCACGAGCGGGTCAAGCAGCTCGACCGCGAAACTACCCTGTCAGCAGTCGGTCATCTGGTGGGTGAACTGAAGGAAGTCTACGCCGATCTGCCCGAGGTGCTGAAATATCTCGATTTGGTGCAGCAGGACATGGTTGACAACGCGGACGATTTCCGCAAACAGGATGAGTCCATCACTTTCGGCGGCGTGACCATGGTTGCTCACCAGAGCTTCCACCGCTACCAGGTGAATGTGTTGGTGACGAACGGTGAAAAATCCGGCGCGCCGATCATCAGCGAAGATAACCCGACCTACAGCAATCTGGTCGGACGGGTCGAGCATATCGCCCAGCTCGGTGCGCTGGTCACGGATTTTACGCTGATCAAGCCGGGCGCGCTGCACCGGGCGAACGGCGGCTACCTGCTGCTGGATATCCGCAAGGTGTTGGTGCAACCGTTCGCCTGGGAGGCATTGAAACGGGCATTGCAATCGTGCGAGATCCGCATCGAATCGCTGGGGCAGATGTACAGCCTGGTCAGCACCGTGTCGCTGGAGCCGGAACCGATCCCGCTGGATACCAAGGTGATCCTGTTCGGCGATCGCATGTTCTATTACCTGCTGCAGGAATATGACCCGGACTTCAGCGAGCTGTTCAAGGTGGCGGCAGATTTCGAGGAGCGCATCGAGCGCAATGCCGAGACTCACCTGCTTTATGCACGCCTGATTTCCACCCTGACCCGCAAGGAAGTGTTGTTGCCGTTCGATCGTAGCGCGGTGGCCAGGGTGATCGAGCACAGTGCGCGCCTGGCCGGTGATGCGGAAAGACTTTCCACACACATGCGCAGCGTGGCGGATTTGCTGCGCGAGGCCGATTACTGGGCGCGCGAGGTCGGTCACGGAGTGGTGGAAGCCGCCGATGTGCAGCGGGCAATCGATACGCAGATTCGACGGCAGGATCGGATCAGGGACAGGCTGTATGAGGCGATCCTGCGAGATACTTTGATCATAGCCACCCAAGGGGTGGTGACGAGCCAGGTCAACGGCCTCTCCGTGATCGAACTGGGCAACTTCGCCTTTGCCCAGCCGACCCGGATTACTGCCACCACCCGGCTTGGCGAAGGGGAACTGGTCAACATTGAGCGCGAGGTGAAGCTATCCGGTGCGATACACTCCAAGGGTGTGCTGATCCTCTCATCTTTCCTTGCCGCGCGTTATGCCAGGAACCAGCCGCTGGCGCTTTCAGCCAGCCTGGTATTTGAGCAGTCCTACGGTATGGTCGAAGGCGACAGCGCCTCACTGGCCGAATTGTGCGCACTGCTTTCCAACTTGGCGGATGCGCCGATCAAGCAGTCGCTGGCGGTGACCGGCTCGGTGAACCAGTTGGGCCAGGTACAGGCGATCGGCGCAGTCAACGAAAAAATCGAGGGGTTCTTCGATATCTGTGCGGCACGCGGATTAAACGGGGAGCAGGGAGTGCTGATCCCCGCCGCCAACGTCAAGCACCTGATGCTGCGCCGGGACGTGGTGGCGTCCGTAGAGGCGGGGCAGTTCAGGATCTACGCCGTGGAAAGCGTCGATCAGGCCATCGCCGTCCTGGTCGGCTTGCCGGCCGGAGAAGCAGGTGCCAGCGGTGAATATCCGGAGGGAAGCATCAATCACATGGTTGCGGCGCGGCTCGCGAAGCTGAACGAGATCAAGAAATCGTTCGCGCAGCGTCCGGGGAAAAGAACCGCAGCAAGTAAAAAAGACAAATCGGCCACGGATTTACACGGATAGACACCGATTATCGAGAGGTTGGCTTTATCTGTGATAATCCATGTGTATCCGTGGCTGGTTTCCGATTCGGGATGATTACCTGCAATCTTCGAGGTGAGCCATTAATTCTGCCCAGCGTGACTACTACGAGGTGCTTGGCGTCGCCAAGGATGCCGACCAGAAGGCGATCAAGGACGCATTCCGCAACCTCGCACTGAAATATCATCCCGACCGTAACAAGGAGCATGGAGCCGAAGAGCGTTTCAAGGAAATCGCTGAGGCCTATGCAATCCTGTCCGATCCGAAAAAACGCGCCGAATACGATGCGCGCGGATTTGCTGGCGTGGAGGGTTTCAGCCAGGAGGACCTGTTCGGCGGCATTAATTTCGACGATATTTTCGGCGGACTCAACTTCGACTTCGGCGGTGGCAGCCCGTTTGAAGGATTTTTCCGCCGCCGCCGCGCGGGGCCGGTGCGCGGCGCGAATATCGAGGTGGAGCTGTCCATCACGCTGGAGCGGGTGGCGAACGGGGGTGAGGAGAAGGTCCGCCTGAACCGTCCGGCCCCCTGTCCCGCCTGCCGCGGCACGGGCGCCGAGGGCGGAGCAGCGCCGAAGGTATGCGAGGCATGCCAAGGCACCGGGCGCATCACCCGCAGCAGCCGGAAAGAAAAAGAACATATCCTGATTCAGCAGATCAGCACCTGCCCCGCTTGCCATGGGCGCGGCAGCATCATCGAGCATCCTTGCCCTAAATGCCGCGGCAGCGGCGAAGTGGAACAGGAAGAAGACCTGACGGTGAAGATTCCAAAAGGAGTCGAGGAAGGCATGGCGCTGCGCATTCCCGGCAAGGGAATGCCGAGTCCCGAAGCGGGCGGCACGACCGGGGATTTATTCGTGGTAGTGCGCTCGAAGCACGATCCGCGCTTCGAGCGGGCCGGCGCCGACCTGCTGCACCAGGAAATCATTCCGCTGACCGATGCCGTGCTCGGCACCACGCTGCAAGTGCCCACCTTGGGCGGATCGGCCAGCGTGACCATACCGCCAGGCACCCAGCCCGGCGCGGTGCTGCGCCTCAAAGGGAAAGGCCTGCCGGAATTCGGCAACGGGCATCATGGAGAGCTGTATCTGCGCATCGAGGTGCGAGTACCGGAGCAGCTTTCCCGCGAAGAA
>DASTNS010000086.1:0-17127 GCA_035720625.1 Gallionella sp.
CCAGTTCCAAAACTGCCGGGCTGGTATTCCCGGTAATTAGAATGCAAGGAATCTGTTGATTTTGATGCTGGCGCACCAAGTCAACAACCTCGATGCCGTTCGTATCATTTTCCAACTGATAGTCACTGACAATAAAATCCCACTCAACTCCGTTGCGCATAAGTTGCTCTACCTGGGCCACCGATGCTGCCGCACTTACTTGACAACCCCACGAAGCCAAGATACTGGCTGTACCGGACAGCACTGCTGCATCATCATCAACGACCAGTAATCTCTTCCAGGCCAAGGGCGATATTTCTGCCTCCAGCACTGAGTCATGCTGGGCCTGTACGACAGCAGCGACGGAAGTTTTGCCGGAATGATTCGCTATCTGCACTTCAAGGGTGAACACCGAGCCCTTGCCCGGTGTGGAGCGCAACTCGATACGATGCCCAAGCAGCCTCACCAGACGATCCACGATGGCCAACCCCAATCCCAGCCCTTTGCTGGTATCCAGTTGTGGTTGCGTTAACTGGAAGAACTCACGGAATATGTTGCCCTGATCGGCTTTTGAAATACCGACACCGTTATCGCGTACCTCGATGTGCAAAAAATGTCCACGACGGCGGCACGCAACCAGAACGCTGCCGTTCTGGTATGTGTAGCGTATCGCATTGCTTACCAGATTTCCCAGAATGCGTTCCAGCAGCAGCGGGTCACTGGTGACATATCCAGTGCATGGCCGGATCACCAAACGAATGTTCTTGACGTCGGCGAGCATCTGATAATCCGCCGCAATACGCTTTAGCATGGCATCTACACTGCAGGTACGCATTTGCGGAATAACCACGCCCGCATCCAGCTTGGAAATATCGAGCAAAGCATTCAACAGCGTGGAAAGCGCCTCGACAGAATGCTCTATCTGTTCGACCAGGCGTTGCTGTTTGGTGCCGGACATCTTGCGCTGCAATTCGGCAACATATAAGCCCAAGGCATGCAGCGGTTGGCGCAGATCATGACTGGCTACTGCCAGGAAGCGGCTTTTGTCGTGGCTAGCGCGTTCTGCTTCCTCCTTTCTTTCGCGCAAAGCCAATGTGGCTTCTTCTATGTGCTGTTGCAAAACTTCTTGTTCTTGCTGCAGATGTTCGGTTGTTTTGTTTAACCCTTGCGCCAAAGTGGCCAATTCGTGCACACCTGTTGACAGGGAAACGCGTGTATCAAGCTTGCCTGCGCCTATCGCCTGCACAGCCTCGCTGAGCTTGCGGATTGGGTGAGTGATTCTGCGACTGGCGATATGCACCAGATATAAGGTAATCGCCAAAAATAATGTGGTTGCAAGCAACGCAGTCCAGAACATTCGAGTCTTGTGCCCTTCATGACGAACACGGCTGATTTCCACGATGACCAAGCCTATCGGTTTTATGGCTGTTTTGATGCCACCATCGTCCAATACAATTTGTGCTGGAATAATTGCGTGGTAAAACCACAGGCTCCGCGCATCGCTTGTTGAAGGATGTAAAACGACCGGATCATCAATGTCTCCAGTAGGTGTTACTAGTCGCCGGTTTTTTGTCACATCCCGACTAATAATTTCATCCTGGAAGGCGTTGGAAAACTGCCCCGCGCTGACCAATATTTTAGAGTCTGAATTAAAAACAACCACACCGCGTACGTCTACCTGTTGCAAAGCCGCGTTGGCAATATTCTGCAAAAACTCCAGGTTGTTTGAAAACACGCCATATTCACTGCTTGAAGCGAGCTGATGGGCAACCAATTTTCCCTTCTCCAGCATACCCTGATCCATATCGTAAAAGTGGTCATGCAGGAAATAAGATTCCAGGCCAATTGCCATGATGAATAATGGGATGAACGTTAGCCAGGTAACGTACTGTTGAATGCTGAATTGTTTCACTGCCTCCCCTCCCCAGCTTTGTTCATGCGTTCGAGTATGGCTTCCGTTGAATCCAGTACAATCCCTAACGAGCGTGCGACCTGCGAATTTAATGCAATACTGAACAATGCGGGATATTGCGGCTCTGGCAACTGCCGGTTCCTTGCAAAAGAAACTATCATCTCTCCAGCTTGTCCAGCCAGTTGTTCAGGCGTGGAAAAAATGGCGCCAAGCGCGCCGGCATTCACGTAGGCCTGCGAAAGACCAATCAGTGGCACCTTATACCGGTAGCTGGTCAGCAAAATGTTGCGTACATTGTTGCTGCTGTATATTTCGCTATCAGGAACGACGAGTAACACATCGCTGCTATTCAGGATGTTTTCCAGAGCGTCAAACAAAATGTCGGCTGAACGAACAGACTTGGCGTTGAGCGACATCCCTCGCGGTAAACGGGGAAGGACGATGGGGGTGTTCGATGAATACAGCACACCGACTATACTGTGCTTGGGAAGAGCCGCCTGTATAAAATTTAACTGCCTGCCCCAAGGTTGATCGAGGTAAATCGCTGACGCCGTCTTTGGTAATTTTTGTGAGGAATATTTATCGAGCAGCGCCTCATAGCCGGCTTTTGGAACCATAATGCTCAGCAGGGGTGCATTGAAACCAGTGGTAGCGAGCTCTGTCGCTTTCATGCCGACGGCAACAACCAAATCGGTCTTTCCGTTACTGCCAAGCTGGAGTATTGCGCCAGCATGAGATTCGACAATGGTCACATTGGCATTGCTTTCGACAAGAGCCTTGTTAAGTGCGGCTGAGAATTGCTGGTAAGGCGGCGTGCTGTCGCTCATAAGCAAGCGAACATTCAGTGTTTCTGCCTGAGCCAAAGTTGTCAGCAGCACGATTACGCTTGATAACAACAGGATGGTGAATTGGCGAAACACGGCGGCTAGCCTTAGAACCCTAGTGTTGCGGTTAGATAGGCGCGCCGCTTGCCTATGATGGTTGTGCTGTAATCGATGTAATGGTCATTCAGCACATTCTGTATCACCACGGCAATTTCGCCGCCGCCTGCCCCTTCTTTTTTATTTCGCCATCCGCCGAAGCGTTGTGCCACTCGCAAGTCAAGATAGCGCGTCAACGGTTGCAAAGCTGCCCCATCCAGAATCTGAACCGGGTCCATATGATAAAACCCCACACCAATCTGCATTCCACCAGAAAAATCATGTGACAGCAGCAAGCTGGCGCTATTCAGCGGCACGGTCAGGCGGTAGTTGTATGCAGCCCCGATAAGCGACGGATTAAATGCCGCAATGGGCGAGGAGCGAGATGGGCTTGCCTTGGCTATTTGATGCGCATAATTTACGGTCAATTTACTGCGTTCTCCAAATTTGTAATTGAGCGTACCCTCCAGCCCGGTATAAGTGGCGTTGAAATCGCTTTTAAAGTTTCTTGGAGAAATGCTGCTGGCTATCACATTACCTGGATCGGCGGCGGGGTAAGTGGTGGCGACATCCAAATAGATGATGTTGCTGATTTGGTCGTGATAAGCCCTGAGATCGAGGGTTGATCCGTTATCGTCCAACTGCCCAATGTAACCGACTTCCCGGGAAAGTGCGCGCTCAGGCCCCAGTCCTCCTGCCGAAAGAATATCGCGCCATCTATATTGAGTAGATCCAATTTTAGCCAGCAAAAAACCATGGTTTCCCACTTCCTCAATCATTTCAGGATTGCGGTAGGCCACCGAAACGCTGGCACGCAGCGTATTTCGTGGAGATAGATGGTGGTTATACGAAATGCGCGGCGAAGCGCGCACTTTCCCCTGTGCATTTTTTTCCGCCATTGCTCCGATATTTACAAGGCCGGACCGGGTAATGCGCCATTCGTCATGACCGAACAATCGATATTCCCGCCACGTGGGCGAGTACGCCAAAATATTGGGGGCATTTACCGAGTCCTGGCGTGCACCTATTCCCCATACGATACGGTTATCAGGCGAGGTATTCAGCGTATGTTGCAATTCAAGATCGTGACGATGAATGACGGCACCATCGTTAATCGGGTAACTTAAACCAGCTACCACGTTCAAGGCACCAGGATTGCAGGTGATACAACGGTTACTATACCGGTCGTCTTTGGTGTTTCGCCCGATGTGGTAATAGCTGAGCTGAACATCATTGTTTTCAGGCAACGTGTGCAACCAGGTAATTTGTTGGAAATCGGAAAGCGTCTTCTGGATACGCAATGGGGTGGCTATCCCTTTCCCCGTTTGTGCCGCAGGAAAATCACCAAGCCCCCGCGAGGTATCGCTATAACCGAGCTGAATGTTAAAACTGTGGCTGCCAGTCGGGTGATAGTTGATTCTGGTGTTGATCAACTGCTTGGCACTGCTATCGTTATTGAACCATATATTGGTACGGTACAGACCATCAAAACCATTATCAGCGTGCGAAGCGAGTGCTACCCGATAATCCCAGTCCTCCCCTATACTACCCAAGCGGGCAGAAATATCCGAGATACCCGCATCTCCCCTGCTGACAGACACCTGCGTCTTTGGGACACCCGAAGCCTGGTGCGTGAGAATATTGATTACGCCCTGTACAGAATTTGAGCCGTGTGAAGCGGCGGAAGGTCCACGCACCACCTCGATCCGTTCTATATCAGTAATATCCACCGGGAATTCCACCCAATCCACCTGCCCAAATACCGGCAGATAAACCGAGCGGCCATCGACCAATACCTGCATTCTGCGTGCAAGGCTATCGGTACTTCCGCGATACGCCACGATGGGTGTATGCCCGTTTTGATATCCTACATACATTCCAGGTACCAATTTGAACACGTCGGCAATGTTGCGGGCGCCAGAAGCCACAATCATGTTGCGATCAATCACCGTCATGGCATTGGGCGTCTCCGAAATCGGTTGGGAAAGCCGCGAAGCGCTGAGCACAATGGGGAATTCTTGAAGGTAGTCCTGCTCGGTTGGGTATTCGGCAGCCCAAGTGCTTCCACAAAACACGCCAGGCAACAATACGGCCATGGATAGCCGATATCGAAACAGCTTCATAGTCAAAAACTCCCCCATTTTGGTTTGGTTATTCCGCACAGCCAGCATGGGCTACGCTGCACGCGATTATACGGGGGAATAGTGAAACAGGGCTGTGAGGCATATGGGGTGGCTGATGGGACTCGAACCCACGACAACTGGAATCACAATCCAGGACTCTACCAACTGAGCTACAGCCACCACTGATGAAACAACTGAAGAGCTACTGGTGAAACAACTAGCCATCCCACTAAGCAACCAGAAGGCTGTTGCTAAGTGGTTGGTTATAGCTTTGCTTGCCAGACACTGGCGTGCCCGACAGGAATCGAACCTGTAACCCCCAGCTTAGAAGGCTGGTGCTCTATCCGGTTGAGCTACGGGCACAATTCTTTTCGAGGCTATCTTATTCCTGCTGAAACCTGGTCGGGGTGGAGAGATTCGAACTCCCGACATCCTGCTCCCAAAGCAGGCGCGCTACCAGGCTACGCTACACCCCGAAGGCTGCGCATTATACAGACGCAGGCTTATAAATCAATTCAGTTCTGGTATTTTTTCAGTCTGGGCGAAGCCAGCATCAGGTAGTAGCCCATCGACCATAAGGTGAGCAGCGCGGCGAGATACAGCAGCAGCGAGCCTATCATCTGGCAATCGATCCCCAGCAGGTGTTCGTGGTGCAGCAGCAGCAGTATCGCGGCCATCTGAAAGGCGGTCTTGATCTTGCCCAGCATGGAAACCGCGATACTCCTGCTTTCGCCGAGCTTGGCCATCCACTCGCGCAATGCGGAAATGGTGATTTCGCGCCCGATGATGATGAAAGCGATGATCGCGTCGGCACGCCCCAGCTTGACCAGCACGATCAATGCAGCGGCCACCATCAGCTTGTCGGCGACCGGATCGAGGAACGCGCCGAAGGCGGATGACTGGTTCAGTTTGCGCGCTAGATAGCCGTCCAGCCAGTCGGTTACCGCAGCCAGCAGGAAAATGCCGGTACTGATCAAATTTTTCAGGTGCGGTGCAAGCGTGGCGTCAGGCAAATAAAAAACCGTGACGAATACCGGGATGAGCAGGATTCTTAACCAGGTGAGCAAATTGGGGATGTTGCTGAACATGCGCTCAGTGTAGCTGCTGATAAATCTTTTCGGCAAGCGCTTTGCTGATTCCTTCCACCTGACAGAGCTGTTCGACACTGGCCTGTGCTACTTCGCGCAGTCCGCCGAAGTGGGTCAGCAGGCTGCGCCGCCGCTTGTCCCCTACCCCGCTGATTTCTTCCAGGCTGGATGCGGTGCGCGCCTTGCCGCGCTTGGCGCGGTGTCCGGTGATGGCAAAGCGGTGCGCCTCGTCGCGGATCTGCTGAATCAGATGCAGCGCGGGATCGTCGCTGCGCAGTTGTTTTGCCGTGCCGTCGGGGAAAATCAATTGTTCCAGCCCGGCCTTGCGTTCCTCACCCTTGGCCACCCCCACCAATGTCAGTTCGTTCAAGCCCAACTCCTGCATCACTTCCATCGCGATATGTAACTGCCCCAGGCCGCCGTCGATCAGGATCAGATCGGGGCGAGTACCCTCCCCCTCTAGGTCATTCTCGGCAAGTTTCTGGTAGCGGCGCACCAGTGCCTGACGCATCGCCGCATAGTCGTCACCCGGTGTAATGCTGGTGATGTTATAGCGGCGGTATTGCGCCGGACGCATGTCGAGATTTTCATATACCACGCAGGAAGCCACCGCCGCCTCGCCCATGGTGTGACTGATGTCGAAGCACTCGATGCGCTGCAAGTCCGGCATATCCAGCAGTTCGCGCAGCTTGTCCAGCCGCAGCTTCTGTCCGCCCTGCTGCATCTTCCGCTGCTGCAACGCCAGCAGTGCATTGCGCTGCGCCATTTCCAGCCACTGCCTGCGCTCGCCGCTCGCAGCTTGGCTGATCTTCACCACGTGACCGGCCTGTTCACTGAGCAATTGCGCCAGCGTTTCATCATCGCAGGCGGCATCCAGCACCAGCAACGGCGGCACGCTGCGGTCCAGGTAATGTTGCGCGATGAATGCCTGCATGATCTCATCCGCCGGCAGATCTTCGGCATGTTCCGGAAAAAAACTCTTGTCGCCCAGATGCCGCCCGCCGCGCACCATCGCCAAGTTGACGCAGGCTAGGCCATCCTGTTGCGCGAGCGCGATGATGTCGGCATCCGTCGCTCCGCCGGTGGACTCGACGAATTGTTTCTGCTGCACGGTATGCAGCGCGCGCAACTGGTCGCGCAACGCGGCGGCCTGCTCATAGTGCTGTGCCTCCGCCGCGCACTCCATCGCCGCCCGCAAGGTTTGCTCGACCTCATGATGCTTGCCTTGCAGCAGCAGCACCGCGTTGCGGATATCCGCCTGATAATCTTCCGCCGAAATCAGTTTCACGCAGGGCGCCGTGCAACGGTGGATCTGATGCAGCAGGCAGGGGCGCGTGCGGTTGTTGAACACGCTGTCTTCGCAGGTACGGATGCGGAAGATCTTCTGCAACAGCTGGATGCTTTCCTTGGCCGCATACGCATTCGGGTATGGGCCGAAATATTGATGCCGGCGATTAGGCGTGCCGCGGTAGTAGGTCAGGCGCGGTAACTTATCCCCTGTCAGCACGATATACGGGTAAGACTTATCGTCTCTAAACAGTATGTTATAGCGTGGTTTTAACGACTTTATCAGGTTGTTTTCGAGTAGCAGCGCCTCGGTTTCCGAGCGTGTGACGGTGGTTTCGATGCGCGCGATATGCGACGCCATCAGGCGGATGCGCGGCGAGATATTGGTTTTCTGGAAGTACGAGGCGACGCGTTTTTTCAGTTGCCTGGCCTTGCCGACATACAGTATCTCGCCCTTGGCGTCGAAAAGACGATACACGCCCGGCAGCAACGGCAGGCTGTCGAGTATCGGCTTGGGGTCGAATTTTTCAGTGCTCAAGGTAATTGGCGATATCCCCGATAACCGCCTCGAACATCGCCGGGGTCAGGCGTTTGGTCTGCGTGTTGTAGCGGCTGCAATGGTAACTGTCATAGAGCATCAAACCACCCGGCAGTTCATGCCGCGCACCGTGCCCGAAGGCAAAACTACTCTTGCGCAATTGCAGCGCCATCAGCACCGCCTGGTGCGCTATCGTGCCGAGCGCCAATACTGCCGAGCCTTGCGGCAGCATCGCCAGCTCCTCCACGACATAGCCGTTGCAGGTGCGGATCTCGCTTGGCTCCGGCTTGTTCTGCGGCGGCAGGCAGCGCACCGCATTGGTAATGCGGCAGCCCTGCAAGCTCAAGTCCGGATTGGCATTCCCCCCCCGCGTCCAGCGGCTCGGTGCTGCTGGCAAAGCCATATTCGTGCAACGTGCCATACAGCAGGTTGCCCGCAAAATCGCCGCTGAATGGCCGGCCGGTGCGGTTCGCACCGTGCATTCCCGGGGCCAGCCCGACGATCAGGAAGCGGCTGCCTGCCTCGCCGAACGAGCTTACCGGCAAGGCATGGTAACCGGCATGGTTGGTGCGCACCTCATCGAGGAACCCGGCCAGGCGCGGGCAATTACGGCATTCAAGGGAAAATGCCATCGTCTATCTATGCCCGAAAAAGCCGACGTACCACAGCCCGACCAGCGAGCAGATGCCTGTCGCGATCACCAGATAATAAGGCCACAGCACCCGCTTTTCCGCAAACGGATCGGCCAGCAAGCGGTTCGCGCCTTCCGGCAACTCGGCCATCCCGGTCAATGAAGTGCCGAACGGGATATTGATGCGCGCCCGCGCGTTGATCGCCCAGCCGTTGGCATCCAGTATCGGGGCTAGATTGCGGCGCTTCAGCTTGAACCAGGCCAGTGCCATGGACGGGCCGGAGACCAGCAGCATCAGGCCGATCAACGCCAGAGGTATCTGCCAGAATTTCAACCCGAGCACGCCGCTGACTATCGAAGCGAGGATGCCGCCGATGGCGCCGATCGCCAGGCCGATCGCCGCAAAAATACCGGCGAACTTGCCCACGTCGAAGGGAGGCTTGGGCGCGGTAGGTGCCTCGGCGACTGCCTTGCCGCTATCTACTGCCGCCTTGACCAGCTGGCTGTCTACCGAGCTGGCCTTCGACGCCGCCAGCTTCTGCAGCTGTTCGCTGATCATCTTGGACAGTTTCTTGTAGGGCGACCAGAACGCCTGGCGGATGCTGATCGGGTGATCGATGATGCGCACGATGCTGGCGTCCCAGTCCTGGCCCTTGCGGTCATAGAAGATGCCGTTGCGCCCGACCATCAGGTAATCCGAATCGCCCGCGGTGAAGGCGGCGGCGATGCTCATTTTTTCCGCGCCGCCGCTGCGCACACAATCGCAATATGTGAGACAGAAGCCGCCCATGCCTGCAAGCCCGGCGTGCTTCCCCACGTCCTCGACCTTGACGCACAACTCACAACTACGCCCGTCCAGGTACAACGTGCCAACCTGGAATATCGCCTTGTCCTTGCCGGTGTAAAAACTGCGGAACGACACGAAGTTGTTTATCAGCTTGAACAGGTCGCGGTTGTAGCGCAGCAGTTTTTCCACCAGGCGGGTCGCCTTCACCTCGGCCTCGACCGCCTTGTCCTGCGCCATCAAGCCGTCGAGCGCCGCCTGGCGTCCGCCGCCGAGGATCTCGCGCAGGCGCGCGATGCCGAGTTGCTCGGCACTGCCTGCCGGCTTTTCCGCCTGCCATGCCTCGAATGCCGCAAACCTGGTGGATAGTGCGACCCAGTCTTGCGTGCTCAGGCTGTCCCGCTTGCCGAGCAAAGGCACGACGACCTGCTCGCGCAATGCTTCCAGCCTGCCTTGCCAAGCCGGGTTGATGCCGGAAACCAATGGCAGCGGCTTGTCCGCTCCCACGAACGCCAGCGGAAAACTTGCCACCTCCTGGCTTTGCGCCGACAGCTCCTGTGCGGCGAGCCGCTGGTAATCCTCGGCGGAACGGCTCAACGGTACGGCTGCGCGCGCGTCATACGCCACCAGCTGGCAGCGCGTGAAATAGTCGCTGACCTTGTCCTTGACGGCATGGAAGGCCTCCGCCGCGGCCATCGATTTTTCGCCCAGCAACAGGATGGACGCATCGCTTTCGCCCTTAGCCTGCCAAGCCGCATAGGCGGCGGCCTCGGCAAAAAACTTGTCGGCGATCTCGCGGTTGATGCCGGCTTCGCAGCTCAAATCCGCAACCGAACCGGAGCATTTGATGATGTCTTCGACCGTCGCGCGCAACCCGGCGTCATGAACCTGCCCGGCGCAAATCACTCCGTCGCCGTTGAATTCCAGCCTTGCCACGAATTTCTCGATATCTGCCATGTCCGCCAGCGAAATTGCCGCCGCATCCGGCTTGCCGAGACTTTTCAGGATATGCCGCGCGGAAGCCAGCAGCTGTTTGCCCTCTTCGCTGCTGTCGTCGATGTCGGCCAGCGCCAGGCTATCCGTCCCCTCGACCAGCAGATCGGTATTCTTCAGCAACCTCCCTGCCCACTCGATGGCCGCCAGCACCTCGTTGGCGCGCACATGGCCATCGGCATCGCTATCGATCAAATCCAGCGTCCTAGTATCGAATTCGAGGCCGCGCGTCGGGCAGCCCAGCGCCACCCACAGCTTCTGGTCCAATTCTTTCAGCGCCAGCAAATCCGCGCCGTTATCGAGCTGCACCTGATCGAATCCACCTGCCCGGAAAAAATTCCATGTATGCGATGTGGCCATATGCGCTCCCTGTGTTCGAGTTAATGCAAGCCGATTATACAAGCCAGATGTCCTAGATTTCCTGATGCTCCAACGTATACCCCGCTCCTTCGTCCTGCCCGAGATGCTGCACCAGATACGGCATCACTTCCTGCAGCACGCCGTGCAAGGTCCACGGCGGGTTGACGATGAACATGCCGCTACCGTGCATGCCGAAGCCTTCCTCGCCGGAAGCATGCACGCTGAGCGCGACATGCAGCCAGCTCTTCACCGGCAGTTGCTTGAGTTGCTCCGGCAACTGCCGCGCCTCGGTGCGCTGCAGCTGCGGATACCATACCGCATACACGCCGCCGGCAAAGCGTTTCAGCCCTTCGCGCAATGCCGCCGCCACGCGCCGGTAATCCTGCTTGTCCTCATACGGCGGGTCGATCAGCACCAGCGCGCGACGTGGCGGGGGCGGCAACAAGGCCTTCAGCGCACCGAAACCGTCGGCGGCCTGGATCAGCACCTGTGCCTCATGTCCGGCAAAATTCTCCCGCAAGATCTCGTTGTCGCTGGGGTGCAGCTCAAACAGCCGCAGCCGATCCTGCTCGCGCAACAGTTCCAGCGCGACCAGCGGCGAGCCGGGATAGAGCCTCAACTGCCCGTCTGGGTTGAGATGCTTCACCAGTTCGACATATTCCGCCAGCGGCGCGGGCAAATCATCGCACAGCCACAACCGCGCAATGCCGCCTTCATATTCCGCGTTCTGCGCGGCATAGCCAGTGTCCAGCGCATAACAGCCCGCTCCGGCATGGGTGTCGATGTACCAGAACGACTTGTCTTTCTGTGCCAGGTAACGCAGCAACCGCACCTCGACAAAGTGCTTCAGCACATCGGCGTGGTTGCCGGCATGAAAGGCGTGGCGGTAACTCAGCATGGGTTTGAGAATCGGAAATTGCGCAAGGCGCGATTGTGCCATGCCCGCCCGGATAATGCGCCATCTGGCAAAATATTCGGGATATCCGGTATATTGGCTACTGGGCCATTTCCGGTGGGAGGAATAATGGGCAAACTATATAAACAGTTGACCGACGATCTGGCGGGCTTCATCCAGCGGCAGAAGATATTCTTTGTCGGCACCGCCGCGGACGGCGGCAGGGTCAATGTATCGCCGAAGGGGATGGACACCCTGCGCGTCGTCGCGGAAGACCGTGTCGTCTGGCTCAACCTCACCGGGAGCGGCAACGAGACAGCGGCCCACCTCCGCGAGGACGACCGCATCACCCTGATGTTCTGCGCATTCGAGGGCGATCCACTGATCCTGCGCCTGTACGGCCATGCACAAGTATTCCACCCGCACGACGCGGAATGGGACAGCCTGATCCCGTTTTTCCCGACGATCCCCAGTGCCCGTCAGATCATCGACATGTCGATCGACCTGGTGCAGACATCCTGCGGCTATGGAGTACCGCTTTTCGAGTTCAAGGCCGACAGGGACCAACTGGAAGAATGGGCCGGAAGAAAAGGCCCGGAAGGCATACAGAAATACTGGGAAGAGAAAAACCAGATGAGCCTGGACGGCAGACCCACGGGCATCATGGCGGAATAGGCAGCGCGGGAGGGAACGGCAACAGCCGGATCGAGGGCAAACAAAAAGCCCGGCACTTTCGCGCCGGGCTTTTTTACCAACTCAAGAACCGATTAAGCGGACTGAATGTTGGAGGCTTGTTTGCCCTTTGGGCCTTGTGTCACTTCAAAGCTGACCTTCTGGCCTTCTTTGAGCGACTTGAAGCCGTTCATGTTGATTGCTGAAAAGTGTGCGAACAAATCGTCGCTGCCGTCATCGGGAGTGACAAAGCCAAAACCCTTTGCGTCGTTGAACCATTTAACGGTACCTGTTGCCATGTGTTTACTTCCTTATTAAAAAAACGGGAAAAACTCCCGCGAAACTATTTGAGTCGAAGATTGCACATGGAAAAACCAGTACTGCAGTGACTTTGAATCAAATACCTGGATGCCTTGTACGCCCAATAGTTGATACCGTCAAGGTAATTCTCAAGGGGTCAGCTCAAGCTGCCCCTTCGATAATACTAACTTCTTTAATCGCGACTCCGATATATTGCCCCCACTCCGCCACAAACACTTATTGAAACAACCATGGCACGCCGCAACCACTACCACGTCTATGTGATCGAACTGTCGAAAGACGTTCTGCACGAAGGCCGCTTCAAGCGCTGCAACCCCGGCTACATTCCAGGCAAGCCCTGCGTTTACGTCGGCATGACCGGAATAGACCCCGACGTGCGCTTCGACAAGCACAAGGCAGGCATACAGTCCAACCGCTACGTCAAAGAATACGGATTGAGGTTATTGCCCGACCTCTACGAGGGCTTCAACCCGATGTCCTATGACGAAGCATGTGAAAGAGAGGTGGAGATCGGAATCGACTTGCGCGAAGCGGGGTTCGGGGTCTGGCAGGCTTGAGTGTTAAGGGTATCCAGACAGGTGGTCAAAACAATTCGAGTTCGGTACATTACTGGCCACACACCCTACATCGGCATGGCATCCTCGTCCGAATACGCGATTCGGCAGAGCAGGGGATCGAAGGCACGTGCGGGCAGTGAAAGCAAGATAGCCAGCACAAACAAAAAGCCCGGCGATGCCGGGCTTTCTCTTTGCAGCTTCTTACTTGTCGAACCGCATCACCCCGCCCTTGCAATCCACCTTGATGGTGTCTTTGGCGGCAAAGCGGCCTTCCAAAATGGCCTTGGCCAAGGGGTTCTCCAGTTGTGCCTGGATGGCGCGTTTCAGTGGACGCGCGCCGTACACCGGGTCGAAGCCGGCATTGGCGATCTCCTTCAGCGCGGCGTCGGTCACTTCCAGCTTCATCTCCATTGCCGCAAGGCGTTTTTCCAGATACTGCAACTGGATGCACGCGATGGACTTGATGTTCTTTTCGTCCAGTGCATGGAACACCACCACTTCGTCGATGCGGTTGATGAACTCGGGGCGGAAATAGCTCTTCACCTCGCCCATCACCGCCAGCTTGATCACCTGATAATCGTCACCGGACATCTGCTGGATCATCTGGCTGCCGAGGTTGGAGGTCATCACGATCACCGTATTCTTGAAGTCCACGGTGCGCCCCTGCCCGTCGGTCATGCGCCCGTCATCCAGCGCCTGCAGCAGCACGTTGAACACGTCCGGGTGCGCCTTCTCCACCTCGTCGAGTAGGATCACGCTGTAAGGCTTGCGCCGCACCGCTTCGGTGAGCCCGCCGCCTTCTTCATAGCCGACATAGCCGGGCGGAGCGCCGATCAGACGAGCGACGGAATGCTTCTCCATGTACTCGCTCATGTCGATGCGGATCAGATGATCTTCTGAGTCGAACATGAAACCGGCCAATGCCTTGCACAGCTCGGTCTTGCCGACGCCGGTCGGGCCGAGGAACAGGAACGAGCCATACGGGCGGTTCGGGTCGGACAGTCCGGAGCGCGAGCGGCGAATCGCGTCGGACACGAGGCGTACCGCCTCGTCCTGCCCGACGACGCGCTCATGGATTTTTTCTTCCATGTGCAGCAGCTTGTCGCGTTCGCCCTGCATCATCTTGGAGACCGGGATGCCGGTCGCGCGGCTCACCACCTCGGCGATCTCTTCCGCGCCAACCTGGGTGCGCAACAGTTTGTTTTTCTGAGTGCCGCCTTCGGCCTCGCGCTGCGTGGCCTCCTTCAGCTTGGCTTCCAGTTGCGGCAGCTTGCCGTATTGCAATTCCGCCACCTTGTCCAGCTTGCCTTCGCGCTGCAATCTGGCGATCTCAGCGCGCACCTTGTCCATTTCTTCCTTGAGATGCGCCGTGCCTTGCGCCGCGCCCTTTTCTGCCTTCCAGATCTCTTCGAGGTCGGCGTATTCGCGCTCCAGTTTGCGGATCTCTTCTTCGATCAGTGCGAGGCGTTTCTGCGAGGCCTCGTCCTTTTCCTTCTTCACCGCTTCGCGCTCAATCTTGAGCTGGATCAGGCGGCGCTCCAGTTTGTCCATCACCTCGGGCTTGGAATCGATCTCCATCTTGACGCGCGCCGCCGCCTCGTCGATCAGGTCGATCGCCTTGTCCGGCAGGAAGCGGTCGGTGATGTAGCGGTTGGAAAGCTCCGCCGCGGCGACGATGGCCGGGTCGGTAATGTCCACGCCGTGATGCAGCTCATACCTTTCCTGCAGGCCGCGCAGGATCGCAATGGTGGATTCCACCGAGGGCTCGTCCACCAGCACTTTCTGGAAGCGACGTTCCAGCGCGGCATCCTTCTCGATGTATTTCCTATACTCGTCCAGGGTGGTCGCGCCGATGCAGTGCAACTCGCCGCGCGCCAGCGCGGGCTTGAGCATGTTGCCAGCGTCCATCGCGCCTTCCGCCTTGCCCGCGCCGACCATGGTGTGCAGCTCGTCGATGAACACGATGGTGCGCCCTTCATCCTGCGCGAGTTCCTTGAGCACGTTTTTCAGGCGTTCCTCGAACTCGCCGCGGTACTTCGCCCCGGCCAGCAGCGCCGCCATGTCGAGATTCAGCACCTTCTTGTTCTTCAGCGTCTCCGGCACCTCGCCGTTGACGATGCGCTGCGCCAGCCCTTCCACGATCGCGGTCTTGCCCACGCCCGGCTCGCCGATCAGCACCGGATTGTTCTTGGTGCGGCGCTGCAGCACCTGGATCGCGCGGCGGATCTCGTCGTCGCGCCCGATCACCGGGTCGAGCTTGCCCTGGCGGGCGCGCTCGGTCAGGTCCAGCGTGTATCTTTTCAGAGCCTCGCGCTGCCCTTCGGCCTCCTGACTACCTACGGACTCGCCGCCGCGCACCGCGTCTATCGCCTGTTCCAGCGGCGCACGCGCCACGCCATGGGCTTTCAGCAGCCGCCCGCACTCACCCTTGTCATCGCAGGCGGCGAGCAGGAACATCTCCGATGCGATGAACTGATCGCCGCGCTTCTGTGCCGCCTTATCGGTGAGGTTGAGCAGGTTGGCCAGGTCGCGCCCGACCTGCACCTCGCCGCCATGCCCTTCCACCTTGGGCAGGCGTTCCACCGCCTGCTGCACGGCGGCTTTCAGCCCGCCGGCATTGCCACCGGCACGCGCTAGCAGCGATGCCGCGCCGCTATCTGCATCGTTGAGCAAAGCCAGCAGCAGGTGCTGCGGTTCGATGAACTGGTTGTCCGCGCCGACCGCGAGGCTCTGTGCGTCGGAAATCGCCTGTTGCAGCTTGGTGGTGAACTTGTCGAAACGCATGGTAATACACCCCCCTTGGTAAATTCGAATGACAGCTACGTGGGGGAAGGCAACAAGAATTTCAACCCCCACGCACCATCCTTTATACTGTACGCCATACTATATGCCTCGTGGGGAAAGTGCGCCATGCCACATTTGAACCTTGCTCAACACATTCATGCCAACGTATCTGCCGCGCTGAACGAAGACCTGCGCGGCGGCGACCTGACCGCGCAACTGCTTCCCCAGGCGCAAACCGCAACTGCCGGCGTCATCTCGCGCCAGGAAGCGGTGCTGTGTGGCACGCTGTGGTTTGAAGAATGCTTCCTCAGCCTCGACCCTGGCTGCGAAGTCCGCTGGACAGTACAGGAAGGCGCGGTCATTCAACCCAACCGACAATTATGCGAAGTGCGCGGCAATGCGCGCGCGCTGCTCAGCGCGGAACGCAGCGCGCTGAATTTTCTGCAAACCCTGTCCGGTACAGCCACATTGACGCGCCGTTATGTGGGGGCTGTGGCCGGCACCCATACGAAAATCATGGACACGCGCAAGACCCTGCCGGGGTTGCGCATCGCGCAAAAGCACGCGGTCCGCGTCGGCGGCGGGCACAACCAGCGCATCGGGCTATTCGACGGCGTACTGATCAAGGAAAACCACATTGCCGCTGCGGGCAGCATCCGCGCGGTGCTGGAACAGGCATTCCGCATCACCCCGCCGGGGATACCCATCCAGATCGAAGTGGAAAATATGGCGCAACTCGACGAGGCGCTCAATGCCGGTGCGCGGCTGATCCTACTCGACAATTTTTCTCTGGTGGACATGCATACCGCGGTGACTCATGCCGCCAAACGCGCCGAACTGGAAGCCTCCGGCGGCATCACGCTGGACAATGTGCGTCTTGTCGCGGAGACTGGCGTGGACCGGATTTCCATCGGCGCGCTGACCAAGGATGTCACAGCAATAGATTTATCGATGCGCATTTCAACTTAGGATGAATTCGATTCTTAACGAATAGTCAAGAATCGACCCACCCATCAACTAGTGGATCGCCACCTTGTTGGTAGGCCCGGTTGAACGCACCGACATACGATCCAGCAGCTTGCGCATATTACCTAGTGAAGCCAAACGCAGATAAACCAAACACAATGCACCGCTGCGGAATAGGATATCCATGGAACCACAAACGGGTGTATCGCATTTACCGCGAGCTGGAACTGAACCTGCGAATCAAGCCCAGGAAACGGATCGTTCGGGAGAAGCCGGAGCCGTTGGCAGTGCCGGAAGCCATCAACCAATGCTGGTCG
>DASTNS010000087.1:0-9264 GCA_035720625.1 Gallionella sp.
ATGCCGCTGCTGGTGCATGGCGAAGTCACCGACCCGGCGGTGGATGTATTCGACCGCGAGGTGGTGTTCATCGAGCGCGTGATGATTCCGCTGTTGCGCGACCTGCCGCAGCTGCGCGTGGTGTTCGAGCACATCACCACGCGCGATGCGGTGCAGTTCGTGACGGGCGCGCCGGACAACATCGCGGCGACCATCACCGCGCATCACCTGCTGTACAACCGCAACGCGCTGTTCAGCGGCGGGCTGTGCCCGCATTACTTCTGCCTGCCGGTGTTGAAGCGCGAAGTGCATCGCGAAGCCCTGGGCAAGGCGGCCGGCAGCGGCAACCCGAAATTTTTTCTCGGCACCGACAGCGCGCCGCACGCGCAACACGCCAAGGAAGCGGCTTGCGGCTGCGCCGGCATCTACACCGCGCACGCCGCCATCGAGCTGTATGCTGAAGCCTTCGAACAGTGGAACGCGCTGGACAAGCTGGAAGGCTTTGCCAGCTTTCACGGTGCGGACTTTTACCGCTTGCCGCGCAACACCGGCAGGATCACGCTGCACAAGGAAAGCTGGCAGGCACCGGAAAGCATCGCATTCGGTGAGCACCGCTTGGTGCCGCTGCGCGCCGGAGAAGCGATAGCCTGGAAACTGGGCAACTGACATGGCTGGAACGGAGAACCCCGGCGAGATATTCCGCGCCAAGATCAATCTGGAAACCTCGAAAATCGCGTGGAAAGAGTTGCAGCGTTTCTTTGCCGGCGGCATGGCAATGATGGCCGCCGCCGACCTGGATCTGGTCGAGGTCGCATTCCAGATGTCCGAAGATAATGTGGAACAGATCCGGCAATGGACGGCAGCGGGCAAATGGCGCGCGTATCGGATGAACAGGCGCGCGAATGGGCTCAAACCGATGTGCTGGTATGGGCGGTAGTGGTCAGCCCGTGGGTGTTGGTGCAGCCCGTCGGCAGGCCGCATTAACCTGAAAAACGCAATTGAGCCACGGATGAACACGGATTGACACGGATGAACAATGGGCTGTGAACCGGTGAAATGCCAACCCCTCGCAATGTGATGTTTTATCCGTGTTTATCCGTGTAAATCCGTGGCTGACTGTTTTTTAGATCAGCCTTTCTTCTTTTTCATCGCCGCTTCGATCTGCCGGCACATGGTTTTCAGAATCTTGATGCGCGCGAAGTTTTTGTCGTTGGCTTCCACCAGCGTCCACGGCGCAATCTCGGTGCTGGTTCTGTCTACCATGTCGCAGACAGCATGCTCGTATTCATCCCATTTTTTGCGGTTGCGCCAGTCCTCCTCGGTAATCTTGAAGCGCTTGAAGCCGATCTTCTCGCGCTCCTTGAAGCGTTTCATTTGCTCGTCCTTGCTGATGGAGAGCCAGAACTTGACCACCACGATATTGTGGCGCACCAGTTGCGCCTCGAAGTCGTTGATCTCGCTGTAGGCGCGCATCCAGTCGGTTTTCGAACAGAACCCCTCGACGCGTTCGACCAGCACGCGGCCATACCAGGAACGGTCGAAAATCGTTACCCGGCCGCGCCGCGGGATATGCCGCCAGAAACGCCACAGGTAGGGCTGGGCGCGCTCTTCCTCGGTGGGCGCGGCGATCGGAACGATATTGTACTGGCGCGCATCCAGCGCGCCGGTGATGCGGCGGATCGCGCCGCCCTTCCCTGCGGCATCGTTGCCCTCGAACATGGCCAATACAGTGATGTCCTTGAACTCCGTGCTGCGCGTCAGTAGCGCGAGCTTGCCCTGGTATTTTTCCAGTTCGGTTGCGTATTTCTTCTTGTCGATCTTCTGGCCGAGGTCCAGCGTCTTCAGGATATGCAGCTTGTCGATCGAAGGGAGCGGCGGCGGTGCGGAAATCTCCGTCACTTTCTTGCCGGCTTCATCGAGGCGCTTGCGTATCGCATCAAGGATGACCTTGCCCACGGTCAGGCCGCGGTAGCGCGGGTCGAAACCCTCGACGATGGTCCACGGCGCCTCGGCCGTGCTGGTATGGCGCATCACGCTTTCGCTCACGACCTGAAACTTGTCGTACATCTTGTAATGTTCCCAGTCGCGCTTGGTGACGCGCCAACGGGTCTTCGGGTCTTTTTCGAGGAGCTTGAGGCGTTTTTCCTGTTTCTCCTTGGACAGGTGCATCCAGAACTTGAGAATCAGCGCACCTTCTTCCACCAGCATCGTTTCCAGGCGCTTGGCGCGCTCCAGGCTCTGGTCGAGATCGGCCGTCTTGGTGCGTCCGGCCACCCGGTTGAGTATCGGCCAGGTGTACCAGGAGCCGAGGAACACGCCGATCCTGCCTTTGGGCGGCAGCTCGCGCCAGAAGCGCCACATCATCGGGCGATCCAGCTCTTCGTCGGATGGCTCGCCCATGCCGTGGGTCTGGATAAAGCGCGGGTCCATCCATTCGTTGAGCAGGTTGACGGTTTCGCCCCGCCCCGCCCCGTCCACGCCGCCGACCAGAATGATGACCGGAAATTTCGCCAACTTTGCCAGATCTATCTGTGCTTCCAGCAACGCTTCGCGCAACGGCGGCACTTCCTTGTCGTAAGTCTCCTTATCTATTTTGTGACCGAGTTCGGCTGATTCAAACATATTGTCCTCCCAGGTTTACAAATGATCCTTACAAAAAATCCGGCGTGATCACCAAACGCAATGTGACCTGCGCCGAACCCTCGCGTTCGCGCCGGCTGAACCACCACAGCGCGCCTTTCTTGATGTTTAATGAACAGTCATTGCAACCCAGCAGTTGCGCCGCGACTTCACCCAGAGTCGGCTGATGCCCGACCACCAATACCGTGCCGCCCGCATCCGGCCAGTGTGCCGCCTGCAATACCGCTTGTGTGGAAGCGCCGGGTGCGATGGTGGGCGCGAGGGTGTAGCGTTTGGTGAGTGCCGCGGCGGTTTGTTGCGCACGGGTGGCCGGACTGACCAGAACGCGCGAGTGCTCAGGCAAATGCCGCTGCAGGAAGGCAGCGATCTTCTCCGCCTGCTTGACGCCTTTCGCAGTGAGTTCGCGGGCGTGATCGGATGTGCCATCCGCCGCTTCCGCATGCCGCCACAGAATCAGATCCACCATGGCCTCCAGAATTACATTTCGTTTGCCAGCATATACCGTATACACTATTGCCACCACTTTAATCCGAAGGGAATGATATGACAACCAAAAAGACTGCGGCAGCTGCGGTAAAAACCGCCGCAAAAAAGGTAGCGGCGGAAAAGGTTCCGGCCCCGGAAAAAGCAGCGGCGAAGAAACCCAAGAAGGAACACAAAGAGAAAGTAGTGCGCGACAGTTTCACCATGCCGCAAAGCGAGTATCGGAAGATTGCCGACATCAAAGAGACCTGCCTGAAGGCCGGGCTGCCCGTGAAGAAGAGCGAAGTGTTGCGCGCCGGCTTGAAAGCACTGGGTGAAATGAATGCGGCGCAGTTGAAGCGTGCCTTGGTCGGACTGGAAAAGATCAAGACCGGCCGCCCGAAAAAGCATTAGGCAGTCATCTTGTCCGGCAAACTGGCGAGCTGCCTGAGCAGTTCGTCCTGCGCGCATTTCGGCGCGGCGCGGCGGGTGCTCTTGTGGCGGTAATGCCCCTCGCCATCCATATCCCACGCCTGGCGATTGTCCTGCAAATAAACCTTGAGCCCCTCTTCAATCACGCGCTTCTTGAGCTTCTTGTCGAGCACCGGGAAACACACCTCGATACGGCGGAAGAAGTTCCGGTCCATCCAGTCCGCGCTGGCGAGGTACACATCGTGTTTCAGGTCGTTGCGGAAATAGAAGATGCGCGTGTGTTCCAGGAAGCGCCCGACCACCGAACGCACCCGGACATTTTCCGACAGCCCCTTCACGCCGGGACGCAATGCGCAGACGCCGCGCACGACCAGTTCCACCTTCACGCCCGCCTGCGAGGCCTCGTAAAGCGCGTTGATGGTTTCCGGTTCCAGCAGCGCGTTCATCTTGGCGATGATATGGGCGCGCTTGCCCGATTTGGCGAGACGGGTCTCGTTCTGGATGGCGCGCAACACCTCGCTGTGCATCGAGAACGGCGACTGCCATAAATGGTGCAGTTTGCGCGCCTTGCCGAGACTGGTGAGCTGGCCGAACACCTCGTTCGCATCCGCGCAGACTTCTTCGTTGCAGGTGAACAGGCCGAAGTCGGTGTAGAGCCGCGCAGTGCGCGGATGGTAGTTGCCAGTGCCGAGATGCACGTAGCGGCGCAGCTTGCCGTCCTCGCGGCGCACCACCATCAGCATCTTGGCATGGGTCTTGTGGCCGACCACGCCATACACCACATGCGCGCCGACTTCCTCGAGGCGGGTCGCCCAGTTGATGTTGGCCTCCTCGTCGAAACGCGCCATCAGCTCCACCACCACCGTCACTTCCTTGCCGCGCTGCGCCGCGCCGATCAGCGCCTCCATCAGCGCGGAGTCCGCGCCGGTGCGGTACACGGTCTGCTTGATTGCCACCACGCCCGGGTCGCTCGCGGCCTGCTGGATGAAATCGATCACCGGCTTGAAGGACTGGAAAGGGTGGTGCAGCAGGATGTCGCCCTTGCGGATCGCCTTGAACATGTCCGCGCCCTTTTTCTGAATCACCGGCGGCACGCCGGGCACGAAAGCGGGAAACTTCAGGTCGTCGCGCGCCACCAGATTGGGAATTTCCATGAGGCGCACCAGGTTCACCGGGCCATGCACGCGATACAGATCCTCCGGTGCGAGATTGAACTCCTTGAGCAGCAATTCGGCGATCTGCGGCGAACAGGTGTCGGCGATTTCGAGGCGCACCGCATCGCCGAAATGGCGTTGCGGCAGCTCGCCCTGCAGGCTGAGGCGCAGGTTCTTCATTTCCTCCTCGTCCACGAACAGGTTGCTGTTGCGCGTCACGCGGAACTGGTAGCAGCCGAGCACGTCCATGCCGGCAAACAATTCGCCTACATGCGCGTGCAGGATCGAGGAAAGAAACACGAAGCCATGCGCGCAGCCGCTGATCTCCGGCGGCATCAGGATGGTGCGCGGCAACACGCGCGGAGCCTGCACGACGGCGCGCGCCGAATTGCGCCCGAAGGCATCCTTGCCTTGCAGCTCCACGGCAAAATTCAGGCTCTTGTTGAGCACGCGCGGGAAGGGGTGCGCCGGATCGAGCCCGATCGGTGTCAACACCGGCATCACTTCGCGGAAGAAAAAATCCTTGACCCAGGCCTGCTGCGCCTCGTTCCACTGGGTGCGGCGCAAAAACCTGATGCCCTGCGCGGCGAGCGCGGGAATGATATCCGTATCGAACAGCCCGTATTGCCGTTCGACCAGTTGGCGCGCCTGTTCGCATACCAGCTTGAGCGTCTGTTTGGCGGTCATGCCATCGGCGCCGACGGCAATGCCGCCCAGCTTGATTTGCTCCTTCAGCCCCGCCACGCGGATTTCAAAAAATTCATCGAGATTGCTACTGACGATGCACAGGTATTTCAACCGCTCCAGCAATGGGATGGTTGCGTCCTCGGCCTGCGCCAGCACGCGCCGGTTGAACTCGAGCTGGCCGAGTTCGCGGTTCAGGAATTGCTGCGGGGCGAATTTTTTGGCCATATGTAGGGGCGCGATTCATCGTGCCCTGATCTGTTCATGTGCCCGAATGGGCGCGATAAATCGCGCCCTTACAATAATAATTGCCTACCAAAACGACATCAACTCTTTGGTGGAACGTATCCCATCGGCATTTGCGTACCCTCGCCAAAGAAATAATTTTCCATTTGTGCGGCAAGAAACTTGCGCGCCTGCGCATCGGCGAGATTGAGGCGGTTTTCATTTACCAGCATGGTCTGAAACTTGATCCATCCCTGCCATGCCTCCTTGGAAACATTCTCGAAAATCCGCTGACCCAGCGGGCCGGGGTAAACCGGGCGATCCAGCCCTTCTGCTTCGCGCCCCAGTTTTACGCATTGCACCATTCTTGCCATGTTGTGAATCTCCGTGTGAGTAATCGTGTGCCGTAATTATGACACTAATCGTGAAACTCGCGCAGCGACTCGTTCGCCTCCTCGCCCGCTTGTGGGAGAGGATTGAGGTGAGGGAAACGGGCATGGCAAGTTTCATTCCCAGAGACGGCATCCTTGCCATGGCCGTTGGGATGGATTTTTTGCGCGCGTCCGGCTGAAAACCGGCAAATACGAAGGGTGCGGCATTTTGTGGCTCCGGCATAACATGCGCTACGCGCATATTAGCCTTCACCGCAATCTTTCGCACCAAAGGGGGTGCGACAGATTGTCGCGCGGCAAAATGCCACATTCCCAAGCAAAGACATTGCAATGATAATCGCGCCGCAATTTTTTATCTTAAGGGGAGAAGAGTAATGCAATTGAAGCGTATAACTATCTGTGTCGCGCTGGCGTTTGCGCCCGGCGCATTTGCAGCGGAAGCAACCGAGGCGGCCTTGCCCGATGTTGAAGTAATTGGAAAAAAAGTCCAACCCCTGCCTGCCTTGAGCGACTCGGCTCTTGGTGAAACCAGCATTGCCCGTCAGCGCACATCCACCAGCGACACGGCAAAACTGCTCGATGGGCAACCGGGCGTCAGTCTTTCCGGCGCAGGCGGTGTTTCCAGCCTGCCGGTGATTCATGGCATGGCGGATGACCGTGTGCGCGTCAAAGTGGACGGCATGGATCTGATCTCCGCCTGCGCGAACCACATGAACCCGCCGCTTTCCTACATCGACCCTGCTAACGTTGGCAGCATCAAGGTATTTGCCGGTATCACGCCGGTGAGCGTGGGCGGTGACAGTATTGGCGGCACAATTCAGGTGGCTTCTCCAGAGCCTGAGTTCGCCGCAGACGGCAAGACTTTGCTCAAGGGACAAGCAGGAGGTTTTTATCGCAGCAACGGCAATGCACAGGGCGGCAATCTGTCGGCGGTAATTGCCAGCGAAACGCTACACATGAGCTATACCGGTTCAACTGTCCGCTCAGACAATTACAAGGCCGCGAAAGCTTTCAAGGCAGCGGGGCTGGCGGCAACGGGTAGGGGTTGGCTGGCTGGAGACGTGGTAGGGTCTTCCAGATATAAATCCGAGAACCATGCGCTTGGCTTTGCGTTACGCCATGAAAACCATCTGGTCGAACTGAAACTGGGCTTGCAAAACATCCCCTATCAGGGCTTCCCGAACCAGAACATGGACATGACCGGCAATGACAGCAAGCAGATCAATCTCCGCTACGCGGGGCAATATCAGTGGGGCGCTCTGGAAGCACGCGTTTATGACGAAAAGACGCGGCACAAGATGAATTTCGCTGATGACAAGCAATTCCAGTACGGCAATGCCCCAGGCATGCCAATGGATACGGAAGGGAAAACCACAGGCGCGTTGGCCAAGGCTGACATTCTGCTCTCGGAGCGCGACATTCTCAGGGCGGGTGGCGAATATCAGCGTTACCGCCTGAACGACTGGTGGCTGCCGTCTGGCACCGGAGGAATGTCCCCAAACACCTTCTGGAACATCAATAACGGCCAGCGTGATCGTTTCGATCTCTTCGGTGAATGGGAAGCGCGCTGGAGCCCGCAATGGATAAGCCAGTTAGGGGTGCGCAGCGACACGGTCAAGATGAATACGGGTACGGTACAGGGCTATAACACCACAATGTCGCAATATGCTGCCGAATCGACCGCCTTCAATGCCAGCAACCGCCAGCGCACCGACCACAACTGGGATCTGACCGCGCTGGGCCGTTATACGCCGGATGACAGCAAGGCATTCGAGTTTGGTTATGCCCAGAAAACCCGCTCACCCAACATTTACGAACGTTACACTTGGTCGACGGGCGGAATGGCGATGGCTATGAACAACCTCGTCAACGATGGCAACGGCTATGTCGGCAATCTCAACCTGAAGTCGGAAGTGGCACATACCCTCAGCGCGACTGCCGACTGGCATGCCGCCGCCGGGGAACAATGGGGGTTGAAAATCACGCCCTACTACACCCACGTTCAGGATTATATCGATGCACGCCGTTGCAGTTCTTTAAACGCAAACTGCAACGGGACAAACCAGTTACCAACCAAAACAACAGGGTTTGTTTCCCTCCAGTTTATCAATCAATCCGCCCGGCTCTACGGCATGGATGTTTCCGGCCATTTTCCCTTGGCAAAAACCGGCGAATACGGCAGTTTCACGGCGAAGGGCACGCTGAGTTACACTAACGGCAAGAACCAGACAACGGGCGACAATCTTTACAATATCATGCCGTTGAACGCGAAACTGGCGGTGGTTCAACATTGGGGCAACTGGACCAACACAATCGAAGGGCAACTGGTTGACGCCAAGAAAAACGTATCGCAGGTTCGCGACGAGATGAAAACCGGCGGCTACGGCCTGCTCAACTTGCGTGGCAGCTATGAATGGAAGCGGGTTCGATTCGATGTCGGAGTGGAAAACGCCCTGAACAAGTTCTACAACCCGCCGTTGGGTGGCGCATACATCGGCCAGGGGTCAACCATGTCGGTAGGAAGCCAAGCTTACGGGATACCGGTTCCCGGTATGGGGCGCTCGGTTTATGCTGGCGCAACCTTGAAGTTCTAAAGTTGCAGTAGGGGACAAAAAAAGCCGCCGGGAAACCGGCGGCTTTTTTATCGGCAACGCAATTACGCCGCCGACCAGTTCACCATGCCGCTGTATGCCGTGCCCAGCACGACCAGTCCGAACACGATGCGGTACCAGGCAAACGCCGTGAAATCGTGGCGGCTGATGTAGCGCAGCAGCCAGCGCACGCACAGGAAGGCGCTGATGAACGACGTGATGCCGCCCGCAACGAACATGCCGATATCTTCCGCATGGAACAGGTGGCGGTATTTCACCACCTCGTAAACCGTCGCGGCAAACAACGTGGGGATGGCGAGAAAGAAGGAGAATTCCGTGGCCGCCTTGCGCGACAGCCCGAAGAACAGCCCGCCGATGATGGTGGCGCCGGAGCGCGACGTGCCGGGAATCAGCGCCAGTGCCTGCGCGCAGCCCACCTTCAACGCATCCTTCCAGCCCATGTCGTCCACCGCTTCGACGGTGATCTTGTGATCGCGTTTTTCCGCCCACAGAATAAAAATACCGCCAACGATGAACGCCAGCGCCACCGGCACCGGTGAAAATAGATACTGTTTTATCTTGCTGGCGAACAGCAGACCCAGCACGGCGGCGGGCATGAATGCGACGATGAGATTGAATGCGAAGCGCCGTGCCGCCTGTTCGCGCGGCAGGCCGCTGACTACAGCGGCAATCTTTGCGCGAAAT
>DASTNS010000088.1:0-5498 GCA_035720625.1 Gallionella sp.
TCGGTTTGCAGCAGCATGCCCTTGCGCAGGCGGTTCACAAACACTCCGGCAATCATCGCGCGGTCGCTTGGCGTGCCGGTCTCCTTCTCGACGATGGAAGCCAGGATCAGTGCCTGGTAAGGGGTTCGCAGGGGCAAACCCTCGTCGCGACCCGCCCAGGCCTCCTGCAAATGTCGTTGCATGGCCAGATAAGCGCTCTTGAGTACCGCCAAGTCGCTGCTGCCGGAAGCAAAATTGTAGGTATCGGGGAAGAACAATCCCTCGGGGTGGCTTTCTGCCGCACCGATGCGTTTCAGGATCTCCGCATCGCTCAGATTCAGTGTGTCATGTGCAATGTCCGGGCTGGCGTCCAGTGCGGCGCGCAACTGCCTGAATGTCCAGCCCTCGATGACGCTGACCTGTCCCTGGACGACCAGCCCCTTGTCGAGGATATTCAATAATTCCATTGGCGAGACCGGGTGCTCCAGCGCGTATCTGCCGGCCTTGAGTTGCGTCGATTTGCCCAGCAGACGCGCCAGCCAGACGAAAGCCCAATCCTGCTCCAGCAGCCCGGCCTGCCGCATATCCCGCGCCATACCCTTCAGGCTGCTGCCCTGCTTCAGGGTAAACTCGAACGGCGTGGCGGGCAGCGGCAACGGGCGTAAGGCATAGTAGCCAGTTCCTGCCGTGGCGAGCAGCACCAGTAGAACTGTCAGGGCGAATAGCCGTCGCATCATGCGTCCTGCTGGTCAAGACCGTGACGGATCTGCATCGCAACCGGAAAATGGCTCCAATGGCGCTGTTCCAGCTCGCGTATCGGCCACAGCCCGATGACGCTGTTCACGATGAACAGCTCGTCGGCATGCAGCGCCTCCTCCAGCCCGATATCACTCACCTGCAGCGTGACGCCATGCTGCAGCGCCCATGCCATGACTCGCCCGCGCTGTATCCCCGCCACACCGCAACGCGCCAGATCGGGGGTCACCAGTTGCCCTTGCGACACCAGGAATAGGTTGCTGCGTATGCCTTCGATCAGATGCCCCTCGGCATCCAGCAACAGCCCTTCTGCAAGCTGGCTGTCATGCGATTGCGCATCGTCCAGCTCCGCTGCCGCCAACACGTTTTCCAGGCGGTTGAGATGCTTGACGCATGCCAGGCGAGGCTGAGCGGGTATCCGCAAACTGCAGATGCGCGCCTTGATGCCTTGCGTCGCCCATTCCTGCGGGTAGTCCGGCAAAGGCGAGAAATCCCAGATGCGCGTGGGCAGCGCATCGGCGGACGGCATGTAGCCCCGCGCACCCTCGCCGCGCGTGACGATCAGTTTCACTACGCCGTCCGGGTGTTGCGCGAGCACTTGATCCAGCTCGGCGCAAAGCAGCGCCTCATCCGGGCAGCTTATGCCCAAGGCGGTGCAGTCACGCTGGAGTTTCAGGTAATGCAAGGGCCAATGCAGTACCTTGCCTTGTGCGGCACGCAGGGTGCGGAACACCCCGTCGCCATAAAGCAGGCCGCGATCGCGGATGCTGATCGAGTTACCGGGTACACCGTTGACCAGCATCGATGGAAAATCAGATTTTGCGGAACACCAGCGAGCCGTTGGTTCCGCCAAAGCCGAAGTTGTTATTCACCGCGACATCGATCTTCATGTTGCGCGCAGTGTTCGCGCAGTAGTCCAGGTCGCATTCCGGATCCTGCTCGAAGATATTGATGGTCGGCGGAGATATCTGATAGTGTACCGCCAGCGCACAGAATACCGACTCGATTCCGCCAGCGCCGCCCAGCAGGTGGCCGGTCATCGACTTGGTGGAATTCACCACCAGTTTTTTGGCGTGGTCGCCGAATGCCAGCTTGATCGCATCGGTTTCGTTCTTGTCACCCAGCGGCGTCGAAGTACCGTGCGCGTTGATGTACTGCACGTCCTGCGGGTTCAGCCCGGCGTTGCGCAACGCATTCAGCATGCTGCGTTTCGGGCCGTCCGTATCTGGCGCGGTGATGTGGTAGGCGTCGCCGCTCATGCCGTAGCCGGCCAGTTCCGCGTAAATCTTTGCTCCGCGCGCCTTGGCATGCTCGTATTCTTCCAGCACCATCACCCCCGCACCTTCGCCGATCACGAAGCCATCGCGATCTTTGTCCCACGGGCGGCTGGAGGTGGCTGGATCGTCGTTGCGCGTGCTGAGCGCACGCGCGGCGCCGAAGCCGCCCACTGCCAGCGGGCTGACCGTAGCTTCCGCCCCGCCGGCAATCATCACGTCCGCATCGCCATACTCGATGATGCGCGCTGATTCGCCGATGCAATGCGTGCCTGTGGTGCAGGCGGAGACCATCGCCAAGTTCGGGCCTTTCAACCCGTATATCACGGACAGGTTACCGGAAATCATGTTGATGATGGTGCCAGGAATGAAGAACGGCGAAATCTTACGCGGCCCCGCGGCGAGAAAATCAGTGTGCGTTTCCTCGATCATCGGCAAGCCGCCAATGCCGGAACCGATGTTCACACCGATGCGTTCGGCATTCTGCGCGAAAACTTCCAGCCCGGAATCCTTGAACGCCTCTATGCCGGCCGCCAGTCCAAAATGGATGAAGCGATCCATGCGGCGCGCATCCTTGGCGGAAATGTACTGCGTGACATCGAAATCCTTCACCTCGCCGGCAATCTGCGTGGCCATCGCACTGGCATCGAAGCGGGTGATCCTGGTAATGCCGGACTTCCCCGCGACGATGTTCTGCCAGGCAGCGGGAATCCCGACCCCGACCGGGGAGACGATCCCCAGCCCGGTAATGACAACTCTGCGTTTAGACAAACTGACTCCGCCAAATAAGATTAATGGGGGGGAACAGAAAAAAGAAGGGGGTTATTTTTGATGCGCCAAGACGTAATCGATGGCTTGTTGGACGGTTGTGATCTTTTCCGCGTCTTCATCGGGGATTTCGCATTCGAATTCCTCTTCCAGAGCCATCACCAGCTCTACGGTATCCAGAGAATCTGCACCCAGGTCGTTGACGAAAGAGGATTCATTCTTGACTTCCGATTCGTTTACGCCGAGCTGCTCGGCAACGATCTTTTTAACGCGTTGTTCAATAGACATTTATCTCTCCCACCCTGTTTAAGTTAAAAAAGCGGACGCGATTGTATCAAAGTTGCCCGAAATTCCAAATGGAAACCACTAAAAAATCGCCAACCCGAACCTGATTTCGCATCCATCCATTTGATTAGTCGGAATTCCTGCCTTCAGGCAAGGGTGATGGAAACCTGCTCCTAATCCAGCGGCGGCGCGATTTTGATGATCTCCTCTGCCGTGGTCAGCCCTGCCGCGACTTTTTCCGCCCCGCTCAGGCGCAGCGGCTTCATGCCTTCGTGTCGCGCCAATGCCTTGATCTTGGCGAGTTCGGCATCCCTGACCACCAGCTTTTTCATTTCCGCGCTGAGCGGCAGCACCTCATAAATACCGGTACGCCCGCGATAGCCGGTCATGCGGCATTCGAGACAGCCGGTGGCGACGCTGACCTGCGTGGGTTTGGCGGCTTTCCACGGGCTGACCAGTTCTTGCCAAGTCTCGTCGCTGATTTTGCCGCTTGCCTTGCAATGCGGGCATAATGTGCGCGCTAGGCGCTGCGCCATCACGCCCAGCAGCGTCGAATTGAGCAAATAGGCCGGCACGCCCAGTTCGAGCAGGCGCATAATGGCAGAAGGTGCATCGTTGGTATGCAGCGACGACAGCACCAGATGGCCGGTGAGCGCCGCCTGTATCGCCATTTCGGCGGTTTCCACATCGCGAATCTCGCCGACCATGATGATGTCCGGGTCCTGGCGCAGCAGGGTGCGCACCCCGTCGGCGAAGTTCAGGCCGATGTTGTGCTGCACCTGCATCTGGTTGAATGCCGGCTCGATCATCTCGATCGGGTCTTCCACCGTGCAGACATTCACCTCCGGCGTGGCGAGCTGCTTCAACGTGGAATACAGCGTGGTGGTCTTGCCGGAGCCGGTCGGGCCGGTCACCAGGATGATGCCGCTCGGCTGGCGCGTCCAGTCGTTCCACAGCGCGGTCTGTTCGCGCGAAAAGCCGAGGTCGGCAAAATTCTTCACCAGGACTTCCGGGTCGAAGATCCGCATCACCAGTTTCTCGCCGAAGGCGGTCGGCATGGTGGACAGACGCAGCTCGATCTCGTCGCCGTCTGCGCTGACCGTCTTGATGCGCCCATCCTGCGGCCTACGCTTCTCCACCATGTCCATGCGCCCCAGCAGCTTGATGCGGTTGGTGATGGCATTGGTGACCGTGGCGGGGAGCTGATAGACCTGGTGCAGCACGCCGTCGATACGGAAGCGCACGATACCAAGGTCGCGGCGCGGCTCCAGATGGATGTCGCTGGCGCGCTGCTCGAAGGCATACTTGAACAGCCAGTCCACCAGCGTCACCACATGCTGCTCGTTGGCATCCAGATTCTTGTTCTTGCCGAGCTCGACCAGCTGCTCGAAATTCTGCACCCCGATGGCCTGCCCCGCCTTGGCCTTGCTGGCGAGCTGCACCGAGTGGGCAAGGCTGTAGATTTCCGGCAGGTAGCGGTTGATATCGAGCGGGCTGGCCAGCACCAGCTTGACCTTCAGGTTCAGCACGCGCTCCAGCTCCGCCACCCAATCGGTGACGAACGGCTCGGCGGTGGCGATGGTCACCTCGCGGTCGTTGATCCTGACCGGCATGATCTTGAGCCGCTCGGCGTAGGACTTGGAGACAATGCTGGCGATACCGCCGAAATTCAGTTGCAGCGGGTCGATATGGAAATACGGCATGCCGATATGCGCCGCCAGCCATTCGGTGAGGAACTCGGTGCTGAGCAGCTTGTTGGGCGGCAATGGACTGCGCCATTTCTGTTCGCCGATGATCACCAGCGGATAGGCATAATCGCCCTTGTGATTCCTGACGAGCTTCTCCGCCTCCGCCGCCGGCACCATGTCGTCCCGCACCAGCCAGCGCAGGACGAACTCCAGCGTCAGTTTCTGGCCCTGTTGCGCGGCGATGAAACTCTCTTTAGTCATGGCAAACCATCCGGATGAATGGTTCAGGCAGCAGTTGCCCCGTCAAGCGGCGGCTGCGGTGAGTCATCCTGGGGCCGTTCGCCCTGTGATGCGGCTTTCTTCTGCCGTTTCTCCTCCTGCTTCTTTTTCTTGGCAATCTCTTTCTGACGTTTCTCGTATGAGTAATTTGGCTTGGCCATTTGCGATCCTGCTCTTGAAGTTTGAAGGCGACATGATAACAAGTCCCCCGGCATTGTAGTGCTTTGATGTTCATGGATCGGGATGGGCAACTCGATTCGGTCACATTCGCCGGGATACGCGCAACCCTCTGCTATCATTGCATCATGCTCAACATCCAGAATCTGACCGGTAATCCCCCCTGAAATTAGCGTGAGTTAGAAGTAGAATTTTCTCACTAAGAAATGGAGGAAGTTTTACATGAAGCAATCACGTTTTTCAGATAGCCAGATCATAGCCATACTCAAACAAGCCGAGGGTGGCAGCCCGG
>DASTNS010000089.1:0-4681 GCA_035720625.1 Gallionella sp.
CACGATCACCAACGAGGTGAATGCCTGGCAGTCGCGCCGGAACGCGGAGCAACGTGGCATCAAGTGGTCGTTCACTCGGCAGGATGCAGATATAAAAATGGCTCGACATTATGTCTCGTAATTAATGGGTTTGTATACTAGCACATGGCTAATCCCTCAATCTGGTATGCCCGAGAACAGTTTGAGCATTTGTACGACCCTCCGTTTACATTATATTCTTTCTTATCCATCGCTCGTGCAGCACTGATGTAATGCAACACAATTTCTGTTGCATTTTACCTTTGCACTATCTGCAAACCTGCATGGTAACTGCCATCCCGCCATGTTCAATACAGGAAAAACCCTACTCGAAATACCCCTATTCGTTGACATTTAAATACGTAGTTGATACCCTGCGCGCCGCTGTACCATCATCAATTAATATCAACTAACTAAGGATTTTCAAATGTTCTTGTCAATGCTGCCCATCACCATAGCCATCATCGCCATCCTCCTTGTCGTTTATTTCAGTTAATAAAATCTGCTTGGTATCAAAATCAAGCAAGGCAGGCGATGGCCGGGCCTTTAATCAAGGCTATCGGCTTTAAGGTAAGGGACTCGATTTTCGAGTCCCTTTTCTTTTGAGTCTATTCCTGTTCTTTGGAAATTCGCCTTTGATTCATAAAAAACGAAAGGCCTGCATCACTGCAAGCCTTTGTTTTATGGTGGGTCGTGTTGGACTTGAACCAACGACCAAAGGATTATGAGTCCTCTGCTCTGACCAACTGAGCTAACGACCCGAAAATGATCAACCTTCGCTGTCGAGGAAACTCTTGAGCTTCTCGGAACGCGACGGGTGGCGCAGCTTGCGCAGCGCCTTGGCTTCGATCTGGCGTATGCGTTCGCGGGTCACATCGAACTGCTTGCCGACTTCTTCCAGCGTATGGTCGGTGTTCATTTCGATGCCAAAGCGCATGCGCAATACCTTGGCCTCGCGCTGGGTCAGGCTATCGAGAATGTCCGCCGTCGCGCCGCGCAGGCTTTCATAAATGGCTGCATCGATCGGCACGGCGGTATTCGAGTCTTCGATGAAATCGCCCAGATGCGAATCGTCATCGTCGCCGACCGGCGTCTCCATGGAGATCGGCTCCTTGGCGATTTTCAGGATCTTGTGGATCTTGTCTTCCGGCATTTCCATCTTGATGGCCAGGGTCGCCACATCCGGTTCCAGACCGGTCTCCTGCATGATCTGCCGCGAGATGCGGTTCATCTTGTTGATGGTTTCGATCATGTGCACCGGGATGCGGATGGTACGCGCCTGATCGGCGATAGAACGGGTGATCGCCTGGCGAATCCACCAGGTTGCGTAGGTCGAAAACTTGTAGCCACGGCGGTATTCGAATTTGTCTACGGCCTTCATCAGGCCGATATTGCCTTCCTGGATCAGGTCAAGAAATTGCAAGCCGCGGTTGGTATATTTTTTGGCAATGGAAATCACCAGGCGCAGGTTGGCCTCAATCATGTCGCGCTTGGCGCGGCGTGCCTTGGCCTCGCCGTTAGTCATCTGCTTGTTGATTTCCTTTAGATCCTTGATCGGGATGCCGACACGCCGCTCCAAATCCAGCAGGCGCCGCTGCTGCTCGACGATGGCGTGCTGATAGCGTTCCAGCGTTTCGCTGTAGGGTTTCTTCGCCTTCAGTTCCTGTGCGACCCATTGCAGATTGTCCTCATTGCCCGGGAACACCTTGATGAAATGCGGGCGCGGCATCTTGCCTTTGGCTACGCACATGTCCTGGATGCTTCGCTCGCAACGGCGCACCTCCTCAACCAGGCCGCGCATGGTATCGCACAGCGCATCCACTTGTTTCGCGGAGAAGCGGAAGTTCATCAATTCGTCGGAAATACCGGACTGGAACTTGTCGTATTGCTTGCTGCGGTAGCCATATTTTTCGTAAGCCTTGCCCATCTTGGTGAACAGGTCGGCAATCACGGCAAAACGCGCCAGTGCATCAGCCTTTAGCTGTGCTAGATTGGCTGCTGCTGCAGCGGCAGTCGCCTCCTCGTCCTCTTCCTCGTCGGCGGCATGGTTACCAGCTTCCTCTGCGTCTTCCGCTTCTTCGTCGCCCTCGGCGCCGATGATCGCTTCATCTGCGGTATCCACAAAGCCGTCGATCAGCTCGTCGATGCGCATCTGGTCATGTTCGATTTTCGTGGCCAGCGCCAGGATTTCGGCAATCGTCGCTGGGCACGCGGAAATCGCCTGAATCATGTGCTTCAGGCCTTCCTCGATACGCTTGGCAATCTCGATTTCCTTCTCGCGGGTAAGCAGCTCGACCGTGCCCATTTCGCGCATGTACATGCGTACCGGGTCGGTGGTGCGGCCGAATTCCGAGTCCACCGTGGACAGCGCAGCTTCCGCCTCTTCGGCGGCATCCTCGTCGGCTGCCACGGGCGCGGTATCCGTCATGATCAGCGTTTCGGCATCGGGAGCGACATCGCACACCGTGATGCCCATGTCGTTGATCATGCTCACCACGCCTTCGATCTGCTCGACTTCGAGCATATCCGGCAAATGGTCGTTGATTTCCGCATAGGTCAAGTAGCCACGCTCCTTGCCCAGCACGATCAAGGCTTTCAGGCGCGTGCGCCGCGCCTCGATATCCTGCTGCTGGTCAACGACCGGCTGCGGAATATCGACAATTTGTTTCTTGTCCTGCTTTTTCTTGCCTTTAGGCTTTGCCATATTCAGATTCCCAATTGCGTAATGCCGCGCAGAAAAGCGGCGGATTATACCCGATTTCCTCAACCATTTCTTAACCTTGCCGGAAGTCAGCCGCGTTGCAGCAGCTGCAGGTATTGCTCGCGTTCCTGGTCGGTCAGGTTGGACCAACCTTTAGCTTCCAGGATTTGCCGCTGCTGCCGGCGCTGCCTTTCATTGAGCCTGCCGATCAACCCGGCAAACTCCGCCGCCACATCGAAATTTTCGCCCCAATTCAACATATCCGCCTCTGCCGCCGCCAGAGTTTTCTCATGCGCCGTGCCTTGGAACATCTGCATCAGTGCGGCGCCGTTTACCTCACACCCTGCTTCGCGCAACATATAAAGCACCGCCGCCACCGCCTCGGCCTCGGCACCTTCGCCATGCCAGTCGGCGAGGATTTGCGCACTCAGTGCGGGCTGTGAAATCAGGCATTGCAGCAATAGCCGGTGCGCCGAAGGCGCTGCACGCCCGGCTTTCTGGAAGACCCGCGGCGCCGTGCGCGCGACCGGTTTTATTTCATACAGTGCCTCCAGTTCCGCCTGGCTCACGCCGGCGAGCGCCGCGACCTCCTTGCGTAGCAGCAACGCGGTGGTTGGAGCGGTGATCGCGGTCAGCAACGGTTTGGCGCGCTGCAGCAATTGATTGCGCCCTTCCTGGCTGCGCAAATCCAGTTCCATGCTGGCTTCGCGCAACAGGTAGGTGGACAACGGCATCGCCTCGCGCACACGCTGCTCGAAGGAGTTCTTGCCGAATTCGCGGATGAAACTGTCGGGATCGTGTTCGACCGGCAGGAACAGGAAGCTGATGCGCTTGCCGTCCTGCAAATAGGGCAGCGCGTTTTCCAGCGCACGCCAAGCAGCCTTCTGCCCGGCCTTGTCGCCGTCAAAGCAGAATACGATGTGCTCTGCCAAACGCAATAACTTCTGCACGTGATACGGCGTGGTCGCGGTGCCCAGCGTCGCGACGGCATATTCCACGCCATGTTGCGCCAGCGCCACCACGTCCATGTACCCTTCCACCACCAGCACCCGCTGTCCGCCGCGAATGGCCTTTTGTGCCTGGAACAGGCCATACAGCTCGCGGCCTTTTTCGAACAGCGGCGTTTCCGGCGAGTTGAGGTATTTTGGCTCGCCCTTATCCAGCACGCGCCCGCCGAAGCCGATGACCTGGCCGCGCACGTTGACGATGGGGAATATGATGCGGTCGCGGAAGCGGTCGTAGCGCTTGCCCTCGTCGCCGGCAATCACCAGCCCGGTCTCGCTCAGCGTGTCGCTCTGGTAATCCGGGAAGGCCGCCGCAAGATTCTGCCACGCGTCCGGCGCATAACCGATGCCGAACTTCGCGGCGATTTCACCGGAGAGGCCGCGCTGCTTGAGGTAGTCGATCGCGCGCGGCGACTGCTTGAGTTGTTCGCGGTAATAGCGCGTGGCGGTTTGCATCACCTCATACAAATCCGGCGCAACTTTCTGGGCGTATTCTCTCTGGGCATCGCCCGCGGTGAGGCGTTCGCGGGGAACATCCAGGCCGACGCTGCGCGCCAGTTCCTCGATCGCCTCGACATAGCCGAATCCGGCGTGCTCCATGACGAAGCCGATCGCCGTGCCATGCGCGCCGCAACCGAAGCAATGGTAAAACTGCTTGGACTGGCTGACAGTAAACGAGGGGGATTTTTCGTTGTGGAACGGGCAGCAGGCCACGAAATTTGTGCCGGCCTTCTTGAGCGGCACGTAGCGCTCGACCACGTCCACGATATCGAGACGATTAAGCAGGTCTTGAATAAAACTTTTCGGAATCAAGCCCCACCTTTCATCACTGCCGGCAAAGTACCGGCGGAACGGTTAACCGGGAATTACTTGCCGAGTTGCGCCTTGATCAGAGCGGAAACCTTGCTCATGTCGGCGCGCCCGGCCAATTTTGGTTTGAGCGCACCCATCACTTTGC
>DASTNS010000090.1:0-10715 GCA_035720625.1 Gallionella sp.
ACCTCGTGCAAACCTTCACCGCACAAATCGCACAACACGAAGCCGCGCTCAACCGCGCCGTGTACGCGCTGTTCAACCTTGCGCCGGAAGAGGTTGCGCTGATTGAAACCGGCGCGGATGCTTGACACGATGCGACCGGAATGACGCGCTTATGCTCTTCCCCGACCTGATCCGCCTCACTACCTCCAGTTTTGTCGCCTACCGGCTGCGCAGCTTCCTCACCGGCCTGGGCATCGCCGTCGGCATTGCGGCGGTGATCCTGCTGACTTCCATCGGCGAAGGGCTGCACCAGTTCGTGCTGTCCGAGTTCAGCCAGTTCGGCACCAACCTGATCGGCATCCAGCCGGGCAAGAAACAGACGCACGGCGCGAGCGTCGGCATCCTCGGCTCGGTTCGGCCGCTGTCCATCGAGGATGCGCAGGCGGTGCGCCGGCTTCCCTTTATCCAGTACGTCAATCCCAGCGTGACGGGCAATGCCGAGGTGCGCGCCAACGGCAAGACGCGCCGTACCGTGGTGTATGGCGCCGGGCACGAGTTCACCAGCACCTTTACGATCAGGGTGCAGACCGGCAGTTTTCTGCCCGATGACGATCCTTCGCAGGCGCGTGCTTTCGTCGTGCTCGGTTCCAAGGTGCGCCAGGAATTGTTCGCCGGGCAGAATCCGCTCGGCAGCTATCTGCGCGTCGGCGGGCAACGCTACCGCGTGATCGGCGTGATGGAGCCTAAGGGGCAGATACTCGGCTTCGATCTCGACGATACCGTGTTCATCCCGGCCGCGCGCGCGCTGGAACTGTTCAACCGGCCGGGGCTGATGGAGATACAGGTGAACTACCAGCCGAATGCCGATCTGGACAGCGTGGTGCGCAGCATCACTGCACTGCTCAAGGAGCGGCACGGCAGCGAAGACTTCACGCTGATCCCGCAGGAAAAGGCGCTGGAAGTGCTCGGTTCGGTGCTGGACGTGATCACTTTCGCGGTTGGTGCGTTGGGCGGGATTTCGCTGCTGGTGGGCGGCGTCGGCATCCTGACCATCATGACCATGGCCGTCACCGAGCGCACTTCCGAGATCGGCCTGTTGCGCGCGCTCGGCGCGCGCGAACGGCAGGTGCTGGCGCTGTTCCTGGGCGAGGCGATGCTGCTGTCGGCGCTGGGCGGCCTGGCCGGACTGATGCTCGGGGTCGGCATCGCGCAGGCGCTGCATTTGCTGTTCCCCGCGCTGCCGGTACACACGCCGTGGCTGTTCGCGGTGCTCGCCGAACTGAGCGCGGTCACCATCGGCCTCGCGGCCGGCGTGATGCCCGCGCGGCGCGCGGCACGGCTCGATCCGGTGGAGGCGCTGCATGAGGAATGATTTTGTAGGTTGGGTTAGCGTTGTTTGCGTAACCCAACGTGCGCAATGTTGGGTTACGCGATGAAGCCGCTAACCCAACCTACGATTTCTGCGGCATTGCGCTGCGACATCTTCTGCAACGTTATCGACAACTATGGCGACATCGGGGTGTGCTGGCGGCTGGCGCGGCAGTTGGCGCACGAGCATGGCCTCGCCGTCAGGCTGTGGGTAGACGATCTGAATAGCTTGGCCAAGCTGTGCCATGAAACGAATGCCACGCTGGAGAGTCAGTATTGCCGGGGCGTGGAGGTGCGGCGCTGGATCAGGCCATTTCCCGAAGCGCAGCCCGCCGAACTGGTGATCGAAGCATTCGCCTGCAAGCTGCCGCAAGGCTACATCGAGGCGATGGCTGTGCAGGAAATCAAACCGGTGTGGATCAATCTGGAATATCTGAGCGCAGAAAGTTGGGTCGAGGGATGCCATGAATTGCCTTCGCCGCATCCGAGCCTGCCGCTGACCAGATACTTTTTCTTTCCCGGCTTTACTCGGCAGACCGGCGGGCTGTTACTAGAACATGACTTGCTGGCGCGGCGCGATGCGTTTCAGGGTGATGCTGTGCAACAGCAGGCATTCTGGCAGTCGCTCGGCGTGGAAATGCCTTCGGCGGAGACGCTGAAAATCTCGCTGTTCGGCTACGAGAATGACGCGCTGGCGGGGTTGTTCGATGTCTGGGCTGCGGGCGCGCAACCGGTGCTGTGCCTCGTACCGGAAGGGCGCATCCTGCCGCAGGTTGAGCAGTATTTTGCGGATGCAGGCCGGGATTCATCTCTGCATGCTGGCACAAGTTATTGTAGGGGCGAATTCATTCGCCCGTGTGCGGATAAATCCGCCCCTACAGAGTCGCTGCCTATGGATCGAATGGTTCAGGCTATTCAGAAGCAGGCCACTGGTTGCATCGGGATAAATCCCGACCTGCGGCGCGGCAATCTGCAGGTGCGCGTGCTGCCGTTCGTCGAGCAGGAACGTTACGATGAACTATTGTGGGCGTGCGATGTCAATGTCGTCCGTGGCGAGGACTCCTGTGTCCGGGCGCAATGGGCGGCCAAGCCGTTCGTGTGGCAGATATATCCGCAGCACGATGCGGTGCACTGGCAAAAGCTGCAAGCTTTTCTGAACCTGTACAGCGCACCGCTCAGCACGGCGGCGAGCCAGGCGATGCAGGGCCTGTGGCTGGCATGGAATAGCGGCGGCGAGGCGGGCCTGGCATGGCCGGCTTTCGCTGCCGTTCGCGGCGAGTTGGGCTCCCGCGCCCAAGGGTGGGCGCGGGAATTGGCAGAAAACAATCTGGCGTTGAATTTACTGGATTTTTCCCAAAAAATCGGTAGAATGCGCGCCTTCGAAATTGAGGGGCAGTAAACATGAAGACAGCACAGGAACTCCGCGCAGGCAACGTGATTATGGTTGGTGCAGACCCGATGGTCATTCTGAAGGCGGACTACAGCCGTTCCGGGCGCAACGGTTCGGTGGTCAAGATGAAGATGAAGAATCTGTTGACCGAGGCCGCCAAAGAGACCGTGTACAGCGCCGACGACAAGTTCGACCAGATCATCCTGGATCGCAAGGAGTGTTCCTATTCCTATTTCGCCGATCCGATGTACGTGTTCATGGACGGCGAATACAACCAGTACGAGATCGAAGCGGAATGCATGGGCGACGCGATCAACTACGTTGAAGACGGCATGCCGTGCGAAGTGGTGTTCTACAACGAGAAGGCGATCTCGGTCGAGTTGCCCAACACCATCGTGCGCGAAGTCGTGTACACCGAGCCCGCCGTGCGCGGCGACACTTCCGGCAAGGTGATGAAGCCCGCCAAGATCAACACCGGTTTCGAACTGCCCGTTGCGGCGTTCATCGAGATCGGCGATAAGATCGAAATCGATACCCGCACCAACGAATTCAAGAAGCGCGCCTGATTTCAGCGAATCGATTCAGCAAAAGGCCAGCCGGAAGGTTGGCCTTTTTGTTTATGTGCGCCTTGCCGTGATGCGCCGGTTCAATTTCCGGTGGTAAGATACTCGTGTGAGTGACGCGGTATGCCTGCTGTGCGGCTAGTCTCAAAGCAGGCATACCGCAACCAGGGCGAACACGACTGACATGGTGGAATCGGAATGGCGCAAGACAACGACGAACTGATCCTTGCTCAGGCGGAACTGCGCGATTCCAGGCGCACGGTGGTAGCCTTGCGCCAGGAGCTGGAGGCTGCTCATGCGGAAACGGATGAGCGGCTGCGCATCTCGGCCATTGCCGCTAATGCCGATATCGCGCAACTGAAAACCACCGTGGTCGCGTTGCGCGAGGAGTTGGAGAAGGCGCGAGTGGAGCGTGAAAAGGCGGTTCAGCAAGCCGCTGTTGCCAACCATCATGAACTTCTGCAGTTGAAGGCGACGGTTGCCTCGCTGCGCGATGCTCTCGAAGCCGCGTATATCGACAAGGACAGCAGTGTCAGGCAGGCGGTCAGCGGGGTGAGTGCCGAAATTGCCCAACTGAAAGCAACCATTGCCACCTTGCGCGAAGCCATCGAACTCGCTCATGCCGAGAAGGAAAACGCGCTGCGTGATCAGCTTAACCAGCATTATGGCGAGCTCGCACAGTTGCATGGCACAATCCGCACGCTGCGTGAACAATTCGAAACACAGTCCGCGAAAACCATAACATGAACCTGCCGGGATGAAGATGGAACAGCCAAACGCCAATGGGTCACCCAAGAAGCCGAAACCGGACGCCGGGCAGAACGGCACACAGCAGCGCCGCCGTTTGCACATGGCCGAGTTGCTGCTCGATGTCTCCCACAAGATGGCGGAGTTCGACACGCTCGACGAGGTGCTTAACGCACTGGTGGAGATGACTACCGCCCGGCTCAATGCAGAACGTGGGTCGCTGTTCCTCAACGACCCGGAAAGCAACGAACTCTATTCCCGCGTCGCCCAGGGCAACATCCAGCGCGAGATTCGCATGATCAACAACAGTGGCGTTGCCGGCTGCGTGTTCACCAGCGGCGAGCCGCTGATCATCCACGATGCCTACTCCGATCCGCGTTTCAACCGCTCCATCGACGAGCAGACCGGCTTCGTCACGCATAGCATCCTGTGCGTGCCGATCAAGACGGTAAAGGGTGAGGTCATCGGCGTCGCGGAGACGATCAACAAGCGCAAAGGCAAATTCAACCGGCATGACCTGCACCTGCTCGAAGCGATGACCAGCCAGGGGACACTCGCGCTGCAAAGCGCCCAGTTCATCGAGCGCATGAAGGTGCTGCACAAGCAGGAGATGGAATTCATCGACGTCGTCTCCGAAGTCACCGCCGACATCAAACTCGGCTCTCTGTTGCAGAAAGTGATGGGCGAGGCGACGCGCATGCTCAATGCCGAGCGTTCCACATTGTTCCTCAATGACGAGAAGACCAACCAGTTGTGGTCGGAAGTCGGCCAAGGGCTGGAGTCGATGCAGATCCGCCTGCCCAATCACATCGGCATCGCGGGCGCGGTGTTCACCTCGGGAAAATCCATCAACATTCCCTATGCCTACGCCGACCTGCGCTTTAATCCGGCATTCGACAAGCAGACCGGTTTTTTCACGCGCTCGATCCTGTGCGTGCCGATCGTCAACAAGCACGGCAAGACCATCGGCGTGACCCAGGTGCTGAACCGCCACGGCGGCCCGTTCACCAGCGATGACGAATCGCGGCTGCGCGCCTTTACCGCGCAGATTTCCATCGCGCTGGAAAACGCCAAGCTGTTCGCCGACGTGCAGGCAATGAAGAACTACAATGAGGCGATGCTGGAATCCATGTCGAACGGCCTGATCACACTGGATGAGAACGAGCGCATCGCCACCTGCAATGTGGCCGGCCTGCGTATTCTCAAGGCACATGCGGAGGAAGTGCTGCACAAACAGGTGGCGGAATTTTTTACGGACGGTAACGCATGGGTGCTGGAAAAACTCAAGCAGGTGGCCGAAAGCGGGCAGCAGCAGACTTCCATGGATGCGCCGTTGCAAGTGGCGGGCGAAACCCTGTCGGTCAACCTTACCGTGCAGCCGCTGCTCAACATCGATCAGAAGCGCATCGGCTCGATGTTCGTGATCGAGGATATCAGCAGCGAGAAGCGCCTCAAGTCCACCATGGCGCGCTATATGGATCCCGGCATTGCCGACCGGATGGTGGCTGCCGGTGCGGAAGTGCTGGGCGGCAAGAACGTGGAATGCACGGTATTGTTTTCCGATATACGCGGGTTTACCACGTTGACCGAGCAACTCGGCGCGCAGGGCACAGTGGCGCTGCTCAACGAATATTTCACGCTGATGGTGGAGTGCATCCAGCGCGAGGAAGGCATGCTCGACAAGTTTATCGGTGACGCCATCATGGCGGCGTTCGGTATCCCGGAGGGGCACGCGGATGATGCCGATCGCGCGGTGCGTGCCGCTATCGCGATGATTCGCACCCTCGGCGAGTGGAATCGGCAGCGCCAGGCGGAAGGCAAGCTGCCGGTCAATATCGGTGTCGGCATGAATACCGATACGGTAGTGTCCGGCAACATCGGATCGAAGAAACGCATGGATTTCACCATCATCGGCGACGGCGTCAATCTGGCTTCCCGCCTCGAGTCTGCCTGCAAACAGTACGGCACGCATATCCTGGTGAGCGAATCCACCTACAAGCGGCTGCGCGGCACCTATCAGGCGCGCGAACTCGATCTGGTGGTGGTCAAGGGCAAGACCCAGCCAGTGGCCATCTACGAAATTCTCGACTACCACACCGACGAAACCTATCCGAACCTGATCGACGCGCTCGGCCACTTCCGCAACGCGCTGACCAAATATCGCCAGCGCAAGTGGCAGGATGCGACCCACCTGCTCGATGAGGTGCTGACGCTCAACCCGAACGACAAGCCCGCCAAACTTTATGCCGAGCGCTGCCGCTATTTCATTGACAATCCGCCTGACGACGACTGGAATGGAGTGTGGGTGATGGAGTCAAAGTGAGTGGAGAATGTGCCGCCACCGCTTCATGTCATACCGTATAATTTCGTCCGCTGTAACCACGGCAGCTCCGAAGGTGCAATTTATCCGGTAAAGCGCTCAAACCGGTATTCTGGTTCGAGGCGCAATTTAAAAAACAAACCATGAGTAACGCAACAATGAAAACTTTTTTTGGCCTGATTCTCGCAGTATTTATCCTTATGGCCGGTGCGGAAGCGCAGGCCGGTTTGCAGGAAGGGATCGACGCTTATGGAAAAGGCAACTACCCTGCCGCGTTGAAGAAATTCAAGCCACTTGCCGCCAAAGGCAACGCGGCGGCGCAGAGCATCCTCGGGTTCATGTACGCCAATGGACAAGGCGTACCGCAGGACTACAAAAAAGCGGTGGTATGGTACCGCAAGGCTGCTGTGCAGGGGGATGCGGACGCACAAACATTTCTGGGGATAATGTACGGCAAGGGGCAGGGTGTGCCGCAGGACTACGGGAAAGCGGTGGAGTGGTACCGCAAGGCGGCTGAGCAGGGATTCGCGGATGCGCAGAGCAACCTCGGGATGATGTATGCCAACGGGCAAGGCGTGCCGCAGGATGATAAGGAAGCCGCATCGTGGTATCGCAAGGCGGCCGAGCAGGGCAATGCGCCGGCGCAGTTCAACCTTGGCGTGATGTATGCCAACGGGCAGGGTGTGCCGCTGGATATGGTGGAAGCGTACAAGTGGTTCAGTCTGGCAGAGGCAGTAGTGGGCGAAGGGGCCGCAAACAACAGGAAGCTGGTTGAAGCGGACATGACTCCCCAGCAGATAGAGGAAGCGCAGAAACTGTCGCGGGAGTGGGCAGAAAAACACAAATAATCTGCGCAAAGTTTTTGTATTCACACTTGAATCGGTAGGTTTATTTCAGAAGGTAAATCATGGGCAAGGCAATAAAGGGAAATTCGTGCAGGCTGGCTTTGGCAATAATTCTTCTTGCGGGCGGCGCAAGTGCGCAGGCCGGCTTGCAGGAAGGGGTTTCTGCTTACAAGAGAGGCCATTTTTCCATTGCGCTAAAAGAGCTGGCGCCTCTTGCGGAGAAGGGAGATGCGAAAGCGCAAACGATCCTCGGGGAAATGCACAGCAGTGGAAGCGGCGTTCCGCAGGATCACGCGAAAGCGGCATTCTGGTATCGCAAGGCGGCCGAGCAGGGTAATGTGTCGGCACAGACATCTCTCGGCGTGATGTACGAAAGGGGACTCGGCATCCCGCAGGATGAGAAGGAGGCTGCTTCGTGGCTCCGCAAGGCGGCCGAGCAAGGTCATGCAGAGGCGTTGTATACCCTCGGCGGGATGTATGAAAGAGGGCAAGGCGCGATACAGGCCGATCTGGTGCAGGCGCACAAGTGGTTCAATATAGCCGTAGCGGCCGGTTTCGACATCGCCCAGGATAACCTGGACGAGATCGAAACGAAGATGAGCCACGAGCAAATCGAAGCGGCACGGTCAATGGCCAAGGAGTGGCTGGCGACGCACAAGCTGCCCGCTCATAGCGGCCCTCTAAAATAACTAGGGTTTCCGCCTGTCCGGCCGGTCGCGCGACGGGATGCGGTAGAGCCAGATCACCATCGTCACACCGAAGACAGCCAGCGCCAGTTGCAGCCAGCCGTCCCGGATGAAGAAAATGATTGAGCTGCCGAAGGTCAGGGTCATCGTGACCACTGCCACCAGCTTGATCCGCCAGGGAATGCTCCGGTAGGTGCGCCATTCGACAATCAGCGGGCCAAAGGCCGGGTGGTTCATCAGCCAGTTGTAGAAGCGGCGCGATGAGCGTGCGTAACAGCCGGTGGCCAGCAGCAGGAATGGCGTGGTCGGCAGGATCGGCGTGAATATGCCGACGATGCCGACCAGCAGGAACAGGGTGCCCAGCGCGGCGAAAGCAAGCCGCACCAGCAAAAACCGATGCTTGCGTACCTCATGGCTGTAGTCCCGGCGTTCGGCTGATTTTTTCCGGCTCAATCCGCACCTCTTAACATTCCGATAAACTGATCAATTTCCTGACGCGACATCTGCCGCGAAGTTTCAAATTGTGCATGGGCTTCCGGGTGTCGCATGTCAAGGCGAATACCCCACAGCGGGCGGGTACCGGTGGGCAGCATGGCATAACGTACGTCGCCGAGTAGGCCCGGATCCTCCGGATGCAAGGCCAGATAGCCGTCCGAAAAAAAGTCGAATCGCCGGATGTCCTGATACAGCACCGAAGCGGGGGCAAGCGCAGGCAGGTCACGGGATAGGTCGAAGGCACGCACCGTATTGCCCGGATAAATCCGTGTGGCTCCGTCTAGGCCGATCCGTACCGCATCGACATGGTAGATGCCGCCGGAGCGGTAGATCGAGCGCCACAGCAGCAGATTGCCCATGGTCGGCTTGACGGTCAGTTTCCCCGCTTCATGCCCGCGCTGCATGATGGTTGCGCGCATCGCATCTTCGGCGCGCTGGTGCTGGAGCCATCCGACGGACAGATACGCCGCCGCCAGCAGCAGGCCGATGCGCGCCGGCAGCGTCTTGCGCCAGCGCAGGCCAGCCAGCATTGCCGCGCCAAGGATCAGCGAAAACAGCGGCTCGAAAATCGGGACGATGCTCCAGGCGATGCGCTCGCCGGTGAACGGCCACAGCAAATGCGTGCCGTAGCTGGTGCAGGCATCGAGGAATCCGCTTGTGGCGCAGCCCAGTAAGGCGTAAAGATAAATGCGCCGGAAGCCGAGCGGGTGTCCGGACAGCTTGAACACGGGCCAGAGGATCAGCGAGACCAGCAGCGCGCCGACGGGAATGAAAATCAGCGCATGGGTGAACTGGCGGTGGTATTCCAGGACCAGCAGCGGGTCGGCGTCAGAGCGGATCAGCGCATCGGCATCCGCCAGCAGTGCGGCAAGAAAGCCCACCGCCGTGGCGACGCGCGTCTCGCTTTTTCGGCTGCACGATTGGGCGAGGGTTCCGCCCAACAGGCCATGGGTCAGGATATCCATCTGATGAAACTCCTAGCCATTCCACTAGGTTGTCCAAAGGCTTTGCATAGCCATTCGGCTAAGTCACCAAGTGGGGTTAGCAGGGATGGGCTGTTTCTCGTCCAACTCGCAAAATACGGTGACATAAGCCGCTGGTTAACGATAACCAAGCGGTTGGTTATAGCCGCGTTTCGTACAATAGGGCAATAAACCATTCCCGGTGCGGCGGCACGGGGAGCACAGCAGGGTTTCCATGGGGTATTGCCTCGGTCGAGGCAGCGTCCAGTAAAGGTAAGCAAGGGCATGATCGGTGAGTCGATGTCCGGCATGATGCCGACCAGTGAGTCTATCAATTGCCTGAATTGGTGTCCATTGAAAGCCACGGCACCCGGCAAGATAGGCGCACCTGTGCGGCCACAATCCCCCGTGTGCTAGACTTAAACATGCATTCAGTTGAGTTTTTGGCTGAATTTCACTCTTAAACCACAGGGATGATCGCCATGAAAAAATTTCTGCTGATTTTGTTAGTGCTGGCCAGTACGAATGCGTTTGCCGAACTCAGCAAATGGGTGGATGCGGACGGCAAAGTGCATTATTCCGATCAACCGCCTCCCGCCAATGTGAAAGCAAAGACATTGCGTGTTACTTCGGAGGCTGCGGCTCCTGCGAGCGCTGGCGGTGCGGTTGCCGCGAGCGCACCTGCCGCGCCAAAAACCATTGCGGAACGTGAGGCAGAATTGAAAAAGGCTCAGCAGGCAAAGAAAGAAGCCGCCGACAAGGCCGCCCAGGAACAGGCCAGAATAGAAACGGAGAAAGCCAATTGTGCCGCCGCGCAACAGAATTTGCGTACCCTGCAGGAGGGGATGCGCATAGTGGAGATCGATGCCAAGGGCGAACGCTCCTACGTGGATGACGAACAACGCCGGCAACGTATTGAAAAAGCCCAACAGGGCATCAAGACTTACTGCAAATGATCAGTATTCAATACGCAAGAAAAAAGGCCAACGGATAAGCGTTGACCTTCTTTAATTGGTGGAGACGGCGGGAATTGAACCCGCGTCCGCAAGCACTCTACAGGCAGTTCTACATACTTAGCCTGGCTGTTTGATTTAATCCCGGACACGCCAACCGGCGGGCTGGTACGGGACGAGTCACCTTGGTTTTAGCTCCGGACAAAGTGACCCTGGCCGGCACGATTCCATGTAATTTACCTCACTCATCTCAGTCTTGCGACTTTGAGCCCCTCCATGGACAGCAGGGTGTGAGGTTCAGCCGACTAAGCGGCTAAAGCGTAGTTTTCGTCGTTTGCGACTAGTTTTTTCCAGCTGATTTACGAGGTAGCGGGTCCTCGGTATGCCCTACACTGCTTTGCAACCCA
>DASTNS010000091.1:0-5024 GCA_035720625.1 Gallionella sp.
CCGGCACCGAACAGACCTTCAATGGTCGTCATGCGGTTATAGCCCCAGAAGTACTCGGGCGGAGACACGTCTTCCGGACCGGAGCACCAGGCACCGCAACCGGTAGCATGCGAACCCATGACATAAGGCTCGGAAGTGGTCAGCTCGGGATTCTCGTACTTGGGATCCACGTCTGTGGCGGCCCACAGCACCGCCTGGCCAACCGTCATGCCCAGGAAGTTGTGCCAGCCGATCTCCTCAAGATGAGGATCCTGGAAGGCTTCCATGGTGACCATGTGGATTGGGCCTCGACCGGCGTTCACCTCGGAGATGATTGCATGGTTGCGCAGGCAGGTCGGGATGGGCCTGTGGGTCCGGTGCGAGACTTCCGGGTCCAGGTATTCCTTGCCGACCATTTTCTGAAGTTCGGGGAACCACTTGGACTCGTACTCTTCACCATAGGCATTCTGGGTATAGGTCTTGAGGTGCAGGAAGTAGGCGCCGACAGGGCCATAACCATCCTTGAAGCGAGCCAGCACAATACGGTTTTCCATCTGGGTCATCTTGGCACCAGCTTCGATCATCAGGCCGTATGCAGAACCCGAAGACCACGGTGCGTACCAGACACGACCCGCACCTTCGCCAACGGAACGCGGCTTGAAGATGTTGGAAGCGCCGCCGGCACCACAGATGACGGTCTTGGACTTGAATACGTGGTAGTTGCCTGTGCGGACATTGAAGCCCACGGCACCGGCAACACGGTTCTCCTTGGATTCATCCATCAGGAGGTGGGTCACGCAGATGCGGTTGAAAACCTTGTCCGCTGACTTCTTGGCGGCCTGGGCAACGATAGGCTTGTAGGACTCACCATGGATCATGATCTGCCAACGGCCTTCACGCAGGAACGAACCCTTCTTCTCGTTGCGCATGATGGGAAGACCCCATTCTTCAAAGTTATGCACAGTGGAGTCTACGTGGCGTGCCATGTCGAACAGCAGGTCTTCACGCACCATGCCCATCAGGTCGATACGCGCATAGCGCACATGATCTTCGGGATTGTTCTCGCCAAAGCGTGTACCCATGTAGCAGTTGATCGCATACAGGCCCTGGGCCACCGCACCGGAACGCATGATATTTGCCTTTTCGGCGATGACGATCTTCTTGTCCTGACCCCAATATCTTGCCTCGAATGCCGCGCCCGTACCGCCCAGGCCGGCACCTACAACCAGGATATCGATATTGTCTTCAATAATTGTCGAGTAGCTCATCAGTATTGCACCCCTTTTTTGATTTCCAGGCCATTGGATTGCAGTGTGTGCAATCCACCGTCATCCATACGAATGTACTTGGGCTCATTGAACAGGAGTTGGCTGTCGCGCATCTCCTTGCTGGGGGCAGGCACCTTTGCGAGGTCCGGTGTCGCCGAGCCCCAGGGCTTGGTGGTGATAGGCGCCAGCAGTTCCATATCTTTCTTGCCGTTACGGAACTTGATGCGCCACGCAATCGTGCCTTTCTCTTCATCACGGATCACTCGAACACTGTGTCCCAGCGGTGCAAAGTCGGCATAACCGCGTACATCGATCGCTTGATGCGGGCATGCCTTTACACAGGAATAGCATTCCCAGCACATACTGGGTTCGATGTTGTAAGCACGACGCAGCTTCTTGTCGATGTGCATGATGTCGGACGGGCAGATGTCAACGCACTCTCCACAACCATCACAACGCGTCATATATACAAAGGTTGGCATAAGTTACTCCTCTATTTCTTATCAAAAATTGGTCAGGACAGCATTAGTAGTGGTTGGGTCTTTCAGCTTTGATGCAAAGCCCCATGTTGGTCGGATTCTTGCCCATGTACATCGGTACATCCGGAAACTTGCGCTGCACTTCAGGATCCGTCAGGTCATAGTCGGGCGGCAGATTCTCGCGGGAACCGTCGGCCATGATGATTTTCTTCTGGTAGGCCGCAGCGGGCTTGAAGAACATGTGGGCGAACTTGGACCAGTACACGCCGCCAAAGAGCACGGTGCTGGACAGGATGAACAAGGCAAAGAACACGGTCGCTCCGCCGCCGGTGAACGACCAGATCAATGCGAAGGTCGAGGTGGCCAGCAGCGAGAGGATGAACAGGTCCGCACGCTCGAGCCGGAAGCTGGAAAGGCCTTCCGCAGCCACATCAACGCGGATGGCAAACCAGAACCAGTATCCGCCCACAGCCAGCATCAGCGCGCCGATGTGCCACAGTTGCGGCAGCAGGGTGGAGGTGGATTCCGGCGAGAAGATCATGATCGCGGTGGTCACGATGAAGATGATGGTTCCCCACATGGTCAACAGATGGGAAAGCCTGCGCCGTGGATTGTTGAATTCGCCGGAGGTCAATACTTCCTTTACCAGCACCGAAGCGGCGATCGCCACCTTTTCACCGCCGCTCAACGAGCGTTTTGCGTTCTTCTGCGCTTTTTTCGCATTTTCGAAAAAGTACTGTGCGCTCTTCTTGTGCAGCATGTCGAGTATCGTTCCGCCCATGACCAGCAGGACCATCAGAATGATGTAACCCTGCATGTAAGCGGTTGGAATCGTTGCCGAGAGATTGGCAAAGGGATTGCTCGTGAACATTAGTTTCTCCTCATTAATTGCTGACGAATGGCCATCCTGAATGACCGGAATATCCGCTGGGCCTTACTTCGCGGAATGCCCCGTAAGTTTTACTTCTACCTTCTCATGCTCTTGCAGTCCCGCGTAGTACTTGCGCAATATCTCCAGCACTTCAGGGCGGCTGAATTCCGCGGGCACTTCGGTGCCTTCGGAGAGCATCTTGCGCAGCTTGGTGCCGGACACCAGCAGGCGATCGGTATCGTCGTGCGGACAGGTGCGCGCCGAGGCCATGCCGCCGCAGCGGTAGCACCAGAACGTCCAGTCAATTTTGAGCGGCTGCGTTTCCAGAGAGCCCTTTGGAATTTTGTCGAAGATGTGGTGTGCGTCAAACGGGCCGTAATAGCTGCCGACTCCGGCGTGGTCGCGCCCCACGATCAGATGCGAGCAGCCGTAGTTCTGGCGGAACAGCGCGTGCAGCAAAGCCTCGCGCGGTCCTGCATAGCGCATGTCGAGGGGGTAACCGGCCTGCGCCACGGTATGCTTGACGAAATAATTTTCGGTCAGGGTGGCAATGGCATGGGTGCGCACTTCGGCGGGGATGTCGCCCGGTTTGAGGTTGCCCAGCAGAGAGTGAATCAAAACGCCATCGCAAACCTCGATGGCAACCTTAGCGAGGTATTCATGCGAACGGTGCATCGGATTGCGCGTCTGGAACGCCGCGACCTTGCTCCAGCCCAGGGTTTCAAACAGCTCCCGCGTTTCCTGCGGAGTCTTGAACAGTGCGCCGTATTTCCGGTCGAAGCCGCCCATCGACAACACCTTGACCGGGCCGGCGAGGTTGACGTCGCCCTGCGCCATCACCATTTTTACGCCGGGGTGGTTGATGTCTGCTGTCTGGAACACCGTTGCGCATTCGTGCGCCTTGTCGATGGTGTATTTTTCGGTGATGCGCATCGTCGCCAGAATGCTGTCGTCGCTTGGGTCAAGCAAGGCGATATCGCTGCCGGTATGGATGGAATCTGCGGTGAGGTAATCGGTGGAAAGGGTGATGGGGATAGGCCAGAACAGACCGTTGGTCATATGCATGCCGGCGCACACACCCTGCCAGTCGGTAAAGGACATGAAGCCGTCAAGCGGCGTAAAGCCGCCGATGCCGAGCATCACCAGATCGCCCTTCTCGCGCGAACTGACTCTGACTTGCGGCAACGTACGCGCCCGTCCCAGTTCGTCCGCAAGGGCTTTCCCATTGAGTAACAGAGGATTAAGCTCGCCCCCGCCGTGCGGTCTTACGAGTGCCATAACTTTTCTCCCTTTCATCGACCACTTTAACTGCTTGCCCGGGCATGCTAGAACTTTTGGCACCAAACCACGATACCCCTTATGGGTTATGCTCTAATAGCTCATCTCGGCTATGGATAGCGGGGCTGTCATTTGCGCATACTGGCGCACCTTCAAAATTGCCATGTTTCCGCCCGGAATGGCCGCGATTGAGTAACCAACCACCATAAGATTTTTGATGAAAACCCGAAATTTTGGCGACTCACGGAGCACAATATCCCCGTTGCACGATCCCCAGGCGTCGCCTGTGCCGGATGCGAAAAACGAAGTGCGCAACACGACCTGCTATATGTGCGCGTGCCGCTGCGGGATTCGCGTCCATCTGCGCAATGGCGAAGTGCGCTACATAGACGGCAACCCGGATCATCCGCTTAACCACGGCGTGATCTGCGCCAAGGGTTCGTCCGGCATCATGAAGCAATATTCGCCGGCGCGGCTGACCAGGCCGCTGCGGCGCAAGACTGGCGTGGAGCGCGGCGTGGGCGAATTCGAGGAAATCAGCTGGGAAGAAACCTTCGGCATCCTCGCCGAACGGCTGGGGGAAATACGCGCCACCGACCCGAAGAAATTCGCGCTGTTCACAGGGCGCGACCAGATGCAGGCGCTGACCGGCCTGTTTGCCCGCCAGTTCGGCACGCCCAATTATGCCGCCCACGGCGGCTTCTGCTCGGTGAACATGGCGGCGGGGATGATCTACACCATCGGCGGCTCGTTCTGGGAATTCGGCGGGCCGGACCTCGAGCGCGCCAAGCTGTTCGTGATGATCGGCACGGCCGAGGATCACCATTCCAATCCGCTGAAGATCGCGATCTCGAAATTCAAACGCGAGGGCGGACGCTTCATTTCCATCAACCCGGTACGCACCGGCTACTCGGCCATCGCCGACGAATGGGTGGGGGTACGCCCCGGCACCGACGGAGCTTTATTGCTGGCGATCATCCACGAAATCATCGCGCTCGGCCTGTATGACCGCGACTTTCTGGTGCGCTATACCAACTCCGGCCAACTGGTGAATCTCGACGACCAGCATGACGAGTTCGGCATGTTCGTGCGCACCGAGGTGCCGGAAGAGGAGGGCTGCTATGACCCGCAAAACAAACTGTGGTGGGA
>DASTNS010000092.1:0-3928 GCA_035720625.1 Gallionella sp.
GTCGGTGGAGTAATGGATCAGCCAGGCGTTGCCGCGTTTGGCCTCCTGCGCCAGCGCTGCGGGCGCCAGCGCATTGATGGCGCGCGCGAGTTCCGGCTCGCTCTCGGCCTTGTCCACCGCCGTATGGGCGGCAGCATTGACAATCACGTCCGGCGCCACGGCACGGACTGTCCGGATGAGGCCCTCCGGATCGGTGAAATCGCCGCACAGTTCGCGGCTGTCGGAGCACAGCGCGACCAGTTCGCCGAGCGGCGCAAGGCTGCGTTGCAGTTCCCAGCCGACCTGGCCGTTTTTGCCGAACAGCAGGATTTTCATTAACCCCGCCCCATGTAGTTTTTTTCCACCCATTGCCGGTAGTTGCCGGACTGCACGTTGTTCACCCATTGCTGGTTGTCCAGGTACCATTGCACGGTCTTGCGGATGCCGGTCTCGAAAGTCTCGGCAGGTTTCCAGCCCAGCTCGCGCTCGATCTTGCGCGCATCGATCGCATAGCGGCGGTCATGGCCGGGGCGGTCGGCAACAAAGGTGATTAAAGAACGGTAAGTGGTGAGTGGGAAGTGGTGAGTGGGAAGTGGTGAGTCGTGAGTGAGGAGTGGGGTTTTTCCACTTTCTACTTGCCACTCACCACTTACCGGTTTCAAGGGGCGTAGTTCATCCAGGAGGTCGCAGACGGTATGCACGATGTCGAGGTTGGCCTTCTCGTTCCAGCCGCCGATGTTGTAGACCTCGCCCGGCCTGCCTTTTGCCAGCACGCTGCGAATCGCGGCACAGTGGTCCCTGACGTAGAGCCAGTCGCGGATTTGCTGCCCGTCGCCATACACCGGCAGCGGTTTGCCGGCGAGGGCGTTGACGATCATCAGCGGGATGAGTTTTTCCGGGAAGTGGTATGGGCCGTAGTTGTTGGAGCAATTGGTGGTCAACACCGGCAGGCCGTAGGTGTGATGGTAGGCACGCACCAGGTGGTCGCTGGCGGCCTTGCTGGCGGAGTACGGGCTGTTCGGTTCGTAACGGTGCGTTTCGCTGAAAGCGGGCTCGCTCTTGACAAGCGAGCCATACACTTCGTCGGTGGACACATGCAGGAAGCGGAAATTATTCTGGGTAACACCCTCTCCCCCAGCCCCTCTCCCGCAAGCTGGAGAGGGGAGGTTTTGCCAGTAAGCGCGTATCGCCTCAAGCAAATGGAAAGTGCCGACGATATTGGTCTGGATGAAATCTTCCGGGCCGTGGATGGAGCGGTCCACATGGCTTTCCGCCGCGAAGTTGATGACGGCGCGCGGGCGGTATTGCGCCAGCAGCTTCGTCACCAGTTCAACGTCGCCGATATCGCCGCGTACAAAGATGTGGCGCGGATCGTCCTTGAGGGAGGCAAGGTTTTCCAGATTGCCCGCGTAGGTCAGCTTGTCGAGGCCGATAACGGCTTCATCATGTTGCGCAAGCCAGTCCAGGACGAAGTTTGCGCCGATAAAGCCTGCGCTGCCGGTTACCAGGATCATGTTTTTACTGCGTCGAATGGGGCGCGTAGGTTCAGAGAGTGGTGCGATTATATTTGATGCGCCCGGCTATTCATATAGGCCGCCCAACGCATTGAAGCAGGAAAACATTTTCCGCCAGCTACTTTTTTTGGGATAAATTATAAGGCCGGCTTGCGCCGGCCTTGCTGCTGCGTCTTGCCGTGAAGCCTAGTGATGCTCGTGTTCGTGCGCCGCATTTGTCGCCGGGGCAGGCATGTTGCGCAGCCTGGCCGGGTCGGTTTCGCCGTTGATGTTGATGATGTTGAGCTTGCCGGCGCCTTGCTTCATGTCGTCGGCAAAGTCGTACACCGCGCCCACCACCAGCAACTCGCCGTTCTTCACCTGTTCGGACCACTCCTTGAGCGCGGCGGCAACTTGGTTGTTGACGTTGGCCTTCACGCCGTCGATGTTGGCGCCGCCCTTGGTGATATTGATGGTATCTAGTTCTTTCTTGATCGGCTCCTCGAGCGTCGAGTAATCGCCGCCGGCCGCCTTGATCGCGCCACAGGCGGAGTGACCGATGAACAACAGCAGCGAGGAACCCAGATGGTTCACGCCGTATTGCACGGAACCCTTGGCGGTAGCCAGCTGGTTGCCGATGTTGCGCACCATGAACAGGTCGCCCTCGGGCGTCTTGTCGAGCATGTTGGTGTGCACGCGCGAGTCTGAGCAGGTCACCACGGTGGCGCGCGGTTTCTGGCCCTTGGTTAGTTCCTGGAAAAATGCAGCGCCCTTTGCTGCAGCATAGGCGGTCTGGTCGGCCTGGATTTCCTTGATGAAAGCTTGTGCCACGGCGGCGTCGCCGGCGTGGTGGTCGCCGCTGGCGTGGGCAACCATGGGCATGACAAATGCGGCGGCGGCCAACAAGGCCGAGAGTTGCTTCTTGAACATATTTTTCCCCTGAGACGGTTTTATTGGAATGCGTATGGAACGCGAACATGGTCTGACAGACCGGCACCATCAACGCGCGAACCTCACATCAGGATGACATCGTATTGTTCTTGGCTATAAAGGGTCTCGACCTGCATCGAGATCGGCTTGGCGATGAAGTCGGAAAGCTGTGCCAGAGCTTGGGATTCTTCTTCCAGAAACAGGTCTATCACTTGTTGCGAGGCCAGGATGCGGTATTCGCGCGCGTTGAACTGGCGGGCCTCGCGGAGGATTTCGCGGAGGATTTCATAACACACGGTCTGCGCAGTCTTCACCTCGCCGCGTCCCTGGCAAGTCGGGCAGGGCTCGCACAATATGTGCGCCAGGCTCTCGCGGGTACGCTTGCGCGTCATTTCCACCAGCCCCAGCGAGGAGAAGCCGTTCACGCTGATGCGCGTATGGTCGCGCGACAGGGCTTTTTTGAATTCTTCCAGCACCGCGTCGCGATGCTCCTGCGTATCCATATCGATGAAATCGCAGATGATGATACCGCCGAGGTTGCGCAGGCGCAGCTGCCGCGCAATGACTTGCGTAGCCTCAAGATTGGTCTTGAAGATGGTATCGTCGAAATTGCGCAGCCCGACAAAGCCGCCGGTGTTCACGTCGATGGTGGTCAGCGCCTCGGTCTGGTCGATGATGAGATAACCGCCGGACTTGAGGTCGACGCGCTTGGCCAGCGCTCGCTCGATTTCCTCTTCCACGCTGTACAGGTCAAACAGCGGGCGGGCACCCTGATAGTGATCGAGACGCTCCGCTGCCAGCGGGTTGTAGGCCAGCGCGAACTCCAGCATGCTCTGATAGGTGACGCGCGAATCCACTAGAATCCGGGCCGTGTCGTTACCGACGAAATCGCGCAATACTCGCAGGCTGAGGTTGAGTTCCTGATACAGCAACTGCGGTGCGCTGGCGTTTTGTGCCGCGCTTTGCAGGTTGCGCCAAAGCTTGTCGAGGTAGGCGATATCCGCCAGGAAATCCGGGTTATCCGCCGTCTCCGCGACGGTGCGGATAATGTAGCCGCCCTGATGTTCCACCGGTAGCGCGGCTTGCAGCCTGGCGCGCAAGGCATCACGCCGCGCCGCGCTTTCGATGCGTTGTGACACGCCGATATGGGCTTCCTGCGGCAGATAGACCAGCAGGCGTCCGGCGATGCTGATCTGCGTGGACAGCCGCGCGCCTTTGCTGCCGATGGGCTCCTTGATGACTTGCACCAGCAGGGTCTGGCCTTCGAAGAGGACTTTTTCAATCGGCTTGGCGGTATCGCCGTTGTTGCTGTTTTCCCAGATGTCCGCCACATGCAGGAATGCCGAACGTTCCAAGCCGATATCGATAAAGGCGGATTGCATGCCCGGCAATACGCGGCTGACCTTGCCGAGATAGACATTACCGGCGATGCCGCAACTGCTGCTGCGCTCGATGTGCAGATCCTGCACCACGCCGAGCTGCATCACCGCGACGCGTGTTTCCTGCGGGGTGACGTTGATCAGGAT
>DASTNS010000093.1:0-23177 GCA_035720625.1 Gallionella sp.
ATCTCTTCGAGGAAGATGGTGCGATACCAGCGGCTGCTGGAACCGATGCCGCTGACCACGCCGATGACGATCGGCAGCAACACGAACTTGAAACCGCCCATGCCGCCGTCGTAGCCGGAAATCGGCACCAGATGCCACAGCTTGCTCACGAGGAACTGCCCGCCGATGATGTAGAACAGGCCGGAGATGGACATCAGCAGCACGCACAGCGCTACGCCCGCGATGTCCAGCGCGGTGGCGCGGAACAGCGTCATTAGCAGCGCGAAACTGACATAGGCGATGAGCCCGATGAGAAAGGTCGGTAGCGCGATCGCCAGGCTCGGCCCCATGCGTGTCGCAATCTCGCGCCCGATGCTGCGCCCGTCATCGGAATAGCCGAAGTCGAAGACGAACATGCTCGCGGACTTCTGCCAGAAGATCGTGTCGGTGACCTTGCCTGCGCCGCTGGCCGCGCCGTTGACCAGCAACGGCTTGTCATAGCCGCGCTGCTGTTTCCATTTTTCGATGGCCTCCGGCGTGACGCGCTTGATGCCGAGCTGCATGCGCGCCATGTCGTCCGGCGTGTTCACCACGAAGAACAGCGCGAAGGTGAGCAGGTTCACTCCGATCAGGATCGGCACGGCATACAGGATGCGGCGCAGCAGATAGGCAAGCATCGGATTTTTACGGGGGTAGATAACAGTTGAGCGGATTATAGGGCAATATCCTGCCGCAGCCGGTTCGATGCATTACCGGTATTTAAGGTTGACCAAAATGCCGCCAACCTTTATCTTATGCGGTTCTTTTTGGCTTAAATCTAAGGTGTTTGTGATGGAGTTGACCGGCGCGGAGATACTGATCCGCTGTTTGCAGGAGGAACAGGTCGAATATGTGTTCGGCTATCCCGGCGGCGCGGTGTTGTTCATTTATGACGCACTGTTCCAGCAGGATAAGGTCAAGCATGTGCTGGTGCGCCATGAACAGGCTGCGGTGCATGCGGCCGACGGTTATGCGCGCTCTTCCGACAAGGTGGGCGTGGCGCTCGTTACCTCCGGGCCGGGGCTGACCAATGCCGTGACCGGCATCGCGACTGCCTACATGGATTCCACGCCGATGGTCGTCATCAGCGGCCAGGTTCCGACCGGCGCGATCGGTGAAGACGCCTTCCAGGAAGTCGATGCGGTGGGCATCACTCGCCCGTGCGTGAAGCACAATTTCCTGGTCAAGGACGTGAAGGACATCGCCCCGACCATCAAGAAGGCGTTTTACCTCGCTAAGTCGGGACGCCCCGGCCCGGTATTGGTGGACATTCCCAAGGATGTGTCCAACCATCGAACCACCTTTGAATACCCGGCCAGCGTGACCATCCGCTCCTATCATCCGGCGGGCAAGGGTGACAGCGGACAGATCAGGCATGCCGCACAGATGTTGCTGGAGGCCAAACGGCCGATGATCTATGCGGGCGGCGGCGTGGTGCTGTCCGATGCGTCCGCGCAATTGACGGACCTGGTGCGCCGGCTGGGCTTTCCCTGCACCAATACACTGATGGGCCTGGGCGGTTTCCCGGCGAGCGACAAGCATTTTGTCGGGATGCTCGGGATGCACGGCACCTATGAAGCGAACATGGCGATGCAGCATTGCGATGTGCTGCTGGCGGTCGGCGCACGCTTTGACGACCGTGTGATCGGCAATGTCGAACACTTTGCCGAAGTGCCGCGCAAGATCATCCATATCGATATCGACCCCTCCTCGATCGCCAAGCGTGTCAAGGTGGACCTGCCCATCGTCGGCGACGTCAGACTGGTGCTCGACGAACTGCTGGAGGTGCTGCGCGGCAGCAGGCAGGTGCCCGATGCGGCGGCTATGGCCGCATGGTGGAAGCAGGTGGGCGAGTGGCGCGCTGTAGGCGGCGAGATGCGCTACAAGAGTTCCGCAGAAATCATCAAGCCGCAATTCGTCATCGAGAAGCTGCATGAAATCACCGGCGGCGATGCGTTCATCACCACCGACGTCGGCCAGCACCAGATGTGGGCTGCGCAATATTACAAGTTCGACAAGCCGCGCCGCTGGATCACTTCCGGCGGCCTGGGTACGATGGGTTTCGGTCTGCCGGCGGCGATGGGCGTGCAGATGGTCAACCCCGGCGCAACGGTGGCCTGCGTGACGGGTGAGGGCAGCATCCAGATGAACATCCAGGAACTGTCCACCTGCAAGCAATTCCACCTGCCGATCAAGATCATCGCACTCAACAACGGCTATCTGGGCATGGTGCGGCAGTGGCAGGAGTTCTTCCATGGCAACCGCTATTCCGAGACTTACATGAACGCGCTGCCAGACTTTGTCAGGCTGGCCGAGGCATACGGCCATGTCGGCATGTGCGTCGAGAAACCTGCGGATGTCGAACCGGCGCTGAAAGAGGCCTTCGCGCGCAAGCACGACCTGGTGTTCATGGACTTCAGGACCGATCCGACGGAAAACGTTTATCCGATGGTTCCCGGCGGCAGGGGCTTGTCGGAAATCATCCTGGCGGAGGAGCTGTAATGGATGTCTCCAGAAATTTATTTTGCGGGATGCAGCGCAAGGCGCACGGCGCTCAGCAGCCGAGGCATATCAGGTGGATAGACGAGGATGCGAGCACCTCGCAACGTAGCGATGCGCCCGCAAAATGGATTTATGGAGGCATCCTGTAATGCGGCATATCATTTCCCTGTTGATGGAAAACGAGGCGGGCGCATTGTCGCGCGTGGCTGGGCTGTTCTCGGCGCGCGGCTACAACATCGAATCCTTGTCGGTGGCACCAACCGAAGATCCGACCCTGTCGCGCATGACCATCGTCACCAGCGGTTCGGATGCGGTCATCGAACAGATCAACAAGCAGCTCAACAAGCTGGTGGATGTCGCGGCGTTGATCGACTTGAGCGAGGGCGAGCATCTCGAGCGCGAGCTGATGCTGGTCAAGGTGCGTGCCGAAGGCGATGCGCGCGAAGAATTGAAACGCGTGGCAGATGCTTTTCACGGGCGCATCATCGATGTGAATGAGCATATCTATACCATCGAACTGACCGGCTCATGCGCCGAGTTGGACAGCTTCCTGGAAACGATCGGCCGTGACCTGATTCTGGAAACGGTGCGCACCGGGGCTTCCGGTATCGGGCGCGGCGACAGGATCCTAAAACTTTAAAGGCAGACGTAAGACGCAAGTTGTTGGTTAAAGCAAAAGACCGCGTAGCGGACAGCATCAACTTACGTCTTCAAATTTACGATTTACAACTATTTTTTATAAAGAGGGCAACATGAAAGTTTATTACGACAAAGACGCAGACCTATCCCTGATCAAGGGCAGACAGGTAACCATCATCGGCTACGGTTCGCAAGGCCACGCCCATGCGCAGAACCTGAAGGAATCCGGCGTCAACGTGACGGTCGCGCTGCGCAAGGACGGTTCGTCCTGGAAGAAAGCCGAGGCCGCCGGCCACAAGGTCGCCGAGATCGCCGACGCGGTGAGGGGCGCCGATGTGGTGATGATGCTGTTGCCGGACGAGACCATGCCGGAGGTGTATCACGCCGATGTGGCAAAGAACCTGAAGTCTGGCGCCGCATTGGCGTTTGCGCACGGCTTCAATATCCACTACAACCAGATTGTGCCGCCGGCCAATGTGGACGTGATCATGATTGCGCCGAAAGGTCCCGGCCATACCGTGCGTTCCGAATACCTCAAGGGCGGCGGCGTGCCGACCCTGATTGCGGTGTACCAGGACAAGTCCGGCAAGGCCAAGGACATCGCGTTGTCCTATGCGGCGGCGAACGGCGGCACCAAGGGTGGCGTGATCGAGACCAACTTCCGCGAAGAAACCGAAACCGACCTGTTCGGCGAGCAGGCCGTGCTCTGCGGCGGCGCGGTCGAACTGGTCAAGGCCGGTTTCGAGACGCTGACCGAAGCGGGTTATGCACCGGAGATGGCCTATTTCGAATGCCTGCACGAACTGAAGCTGATCGTCGATTTGATGTATGAGGGCGGTATCGCGAACATGAACTACTCGATTTCCAACAACGCGGAATATGGCGAATACGTCACCGGCCAGCGCGTAATCGCCGGCGAGGCGCGTGCCGCGATGAAGGAATGCCTGAAGAACATCCAGAACGGCTCCTACGCCAAGCAGTTCATCATGGAAGGCCGTACCAACTATCCGGAAATGACCGCGCGCCGCCGCCTGAATGCCGCCCACCCGATCGAGCAGGTCGGCGGACAGCTGCGTGCGATGATGCCGTGGATCAGCAAGAACAAGCTGGTCGATCAGTCGAAGAACTAGGAAGTGGAAAGTGGAGAGTAGGGAGTGGGAAGTAGGGGGTATCGACTTTTCACTCACTGCTCTTTAATTCTTCGCCGTATTTTTCCCACTCCCTACTTCCAGCTCACTACTCTCTATGAATAAATATCCCCATCCCATCATCGCCCGCGAGGGCTGGCCGTTCCTGATCGGCTCCATCGCCATTGCGCTGCTGTTATCCGGCCTTGTCGGTGGCATCGTTGAGCTGCTGGCCTGGATCATCGTGCTGTTTGTGGTTCAGTTTTTCCGCGATCCGCCGCGCGCGATCCCGCAGGATGCCGGTGCGGTGCTGTCGCCCGCCGACGGGCGCATCGTCGCGGTGGAGCGCGTCAACGATCCGTATGTGCAGCGTGAGGCGATCAAGGTCAGCGTATTCATGAACGTATTCAACGTACATTCCAACCGCAGCCCGGTGGACGGCACGGTGCAGCAGGTCTGGTATTTCCCCGGCAAGTTCGTGAATGCCGATCTCGACAAGGCTTCCACGGAAAACGAGCGCAATGCGGTGTGGCTGAAAACTGCCGATGGTGCCGACATTACCTCGGTGCAAGTGGCGGGCCTGATCGCGCGGCGCATCCTGTGCTACGTCAAGGCCGGCGACCAGCTGGCGCGCGGCCAGCGTTACGGCTTTATCCGCTTCGGTTCGCGCGTGGATGTTTACCTGCCGCTGGATGCCGCCGTAAAAGTCAGCATCGGCGACAAGGTGTCTGCGACCACTACCATCTTGGCAATTCTCCCGCAAAGCTGATAGTCTTGGCTAAAGGATAATGGGCGCATGGACGAATTCGATATACGCAAGCCGATGAACCTGCGCAGGCGCGGCATCTACCTGTTGCCCAACCTGTTCACGACCGGCGCGCTGTTCGCCGGCTTCTACGCCATCGTGCAGGCGATGAATATCCGGTTTGAATTTGCGGCGGTGGCGATTTTCATTGCCATGGTGCTGGACGGGTTGGATGGCCGCGTGGCGCGGCTGACGCATACGCAAAGCGAATTCGGTGCCGAATATGACAGCCTGTCCGACATGGTTTCGTTCGGTGTCGCACCCGCGCTGGTCATGTATGAATGGGCATTGAAAGGGCTGGGCAAGTGGGGCTGGTTCGCCGCATTCATTTACTGCGCCGCCACCGCATTGCGTCTGGCGCGCTTCAATACCAACATCGATGTGGTCGATAAACGCTATTTTCAGGGCCTGCCCAGCCCGGCTGCCGCTGCGTTGGTGGCAGGTTTTGTCTGGGTGATGCTGGATTACGGTTTCAAGGGCGGCGAGTTGCGCTGGTATGCGGCGGCGCTGACCGTATTCGCCGGATTGAGCATGGTCAGCAACCTGCCGTTCTACAGTTTCAAAGACCTGAACATGCGCAAGAGTGTGCCATTCGTGGCGATCTTCCTGATCGCGCTATTCTTCATCCTGATTTCCAGTTACCCGCCCGGCGTATTGTTTGCGTTGTTCCTGGGCTATGCTTTGTCCGGCTATGTGCTGTGGGCATTGCGTCTGCGCAAAAAACAACAGCCCATTGCCTGAGGCGGTAAAACTGGTAATATCCGCTTCATGCATTTCTCTACGCACATCGCAATACTTCACTCCACGTTCAGCCTGCTGGCTGCGCTGCTGCGCGGCGCGCGCTAATTACACATTACATAATCCGAAACAAGCACGCTAACCGTAATCGGTTACGCAGGTTTAACCTATTCGCATTGGAGTTTTTATCATGGCAGATAAATTGATTATTTTCGACACCACGTTGCGCGACGGCGAGCAGAGTCCCGGCGCGGCGATGACCCGGGAAATGAAAATCCGCATTGCGCGCCAGCTAGAAAAGCTCGGTGTGGATGTGATCGAAGCAGGCTTTGCCGCCGCCAGCCCGGGCGATTTCGAGGCGGTGAAGGCCGTTGCCGAGACCGTTAAAAATTCCACGGTGTGCTCGCTGGCGCGCGCTTCCGAGAATGACGTGCGCCGTGCCGGTGAGGCGATTCGTCCGGCGAAATCGGGGCGCATCCATACCTTCATCGCCACCAGCCCGATCCACATGCAGCACAAGCTGCGCATGAGCGAGGGTCAAGTTGTCGAGCGCGCGGTCAGCGCGGTGAAGTGGGCGCTCGAATATACCGACGACGTGGAATTTTCCGCCGAGGACGCGGTGCGCTCGGAGATGGATTTTCTGGTACGGGTGTTCGATGCGGTGATCCAGGCCGGTGCCAAGACGCTGAACGTGCCGGATACGGTAGGCTATTCCATTCCCGCCGCGTGGGGCGAGCGCATCCGGCAATTGATCGAACGCGTGCCCAATTCGGACAAGGTGGTCTGGTCCACACATTGCCACAACGATCTGGGGTTGGCGGTGGCGAATTCCCTGTCTGCGGTGATAAATGGCGCGCGTCAGGTGGAATGCACCATCAACGGCTTGGGCGAACGCGCCGGCAATGCTTCGCTGGAAGAGATTGTGATGGCGATAAGGACACGACGCGATGTGTTCAACCTAGACACGCGCATCGACACCACGCAGATTGTGCCGACTTCCAAACTGGTTTCCAGCATCACCGGTTATCCGGTGCAGCCGAACAAGGCGATCGTCGGTGCAAATGCCTTTGCGCACGAATCCGGCATCCACCAGGATGGCGTGCTCAAGCACCGCGAGACCTATGAAATCATGCGCGCCGAGGATGTGGGCTGGCATGCCAACAAGCTGACCCTCGGCAAGCTTTCCGGGCGCAATGCCTTGCGCCAGCGTTTCGCCGAATTGAATATCGAGTTCGATTCGGAAGAGGCGTTCAATGCCGCGTTTCAGCGCTTCAAGGAACTGGCTGACCGCAAGCACGAGATCTTCGACGAAGACCTGCAGGCGCTGGTGAGCGACGAGGCGGTAGCGCAGGTCAGCGAGCATTACCGTCTGGTTTCCATGCGCGCACATTCGGAAACCGGCACATTGCCGACGGCAAAAGTGGTGATGAACATCGGCGGCGTACAGCACGATGCCGAGGCGCAAGGCGGCGGGCCGGTGGATGCGACCTTTCAGGCCATCGAGAAAATCGTGCACAGCGGCACCGAGCTGCAACTGTATTCGGTGAACAATATCACCAGCGGTACCGACGCACAGGGCGAGGTGACGGTGCGCCTCGCCAAGGGCGGGCGGATCGTCAACGGCCAAGGCGCGGATACCGATATCGTGGTGGCTTCCGCCAAGGCTTATCTGAACGCGCTCAACAAATTACACAGTAAGCTGGAGCGGGCACACCCGCAATTGTGAAATAGGCTCTTATTCTCGTACTTTACTCTTTCTGAGGTATCGCAGTTGGTTATTGAGCGCACCTGCCTAACATTTTGAAACAATTGTTTCTGAACACACGAGTGGATGCATGGTCATAATCCTGCCTCGTGAGTTGCGAGGAATCTTATGAACTCCCGCTATTCCCCCAAATTCTATCGGAGATTATCTTGAAAAAAATATTGTTGAGTTCCACGTTTTTGCTGACTTTCATGGCGGCCAACTCTGCCATGGCGCGCGATTGCGAGCCCAGACAGCGGTCGCAATGTTTCAGTGCGCAGATGGCCGGGGAGAAACTGTCTGGCGCGGATTATTCCGGTACGATTTTGAATAACGGAGATTTTTCCAGGACGGATCTCTCCAAGGCCAAGCTGAACGATGTCAACCTGTACAGGGGAAAGCTGACCGGAGCCAATCTCAGTGGGGCAGAGATGGTGCATATCAATTTGTTCTTTGCTGATGTGACGGGAGCAAATCTGACTGGCGCAAACATGAGCAATGCCCAGCTCGAGGGTACGGACTTTTCCGATGCCAACCTGACGGATGTCAATCTTGCTGGGGCACAGCTCAGAAATAACAAATTCTTCAGAACCGTTTTCTGCCGTACTACCATGCCGGATGGAATCCTCAATAATGCCAATTGTCCGGTTGAGAAGCCTAAGTCTGATACTGCGCTTGGCGCAGCCGAAGGGATTGCGGTAATAAACAATTGCGCCATCAAGCCGCAGACCGTCTGCGCCAATGCCGCATTGGCGGAGACCAACCTGGCATCGGCAAATTTGACCTCGGCGCAGTTTTATATGGCCAATCTGGCACAAGCTAACCTATTCAAGACCAATCTGGGCAAGGCCAATTTGACCGAGGCCAATCTGACTCGCGCCAATCTGACTCGCGCCAATCTGTCGCAAGCCAACCTGACCGACGCCAACCTGAACAAGGCAGTGCTGCGCGGCACGCAACTGGAGCGCGCCAATTTAACCGGTGCGATCCTGCTGAATGCCGACCTGACTGATGCCGACCTGACTGGCGCCAACATCGCCAATGCCACGCTGACCGGCGCGACTTTTTGCAATACGGTCATGCCCAACGGCACAGTGAACAACAGCAGCTGCATGCCGGAAAAAAAACTGGAAGTGGTTGCTGAGCCGGCGAAAACCGAACCTGTAAAAACCGAGCCAGTTGCACCAGTAGCCAAGCCAGTCAAACCGGCAACAAAAGTAAAGACCAAGAGCAAGTAATCAGCCGGCAGGATACAAGGGCAAGGGCACGCAATGCATGCCCTTTTGTTTTTTCCGTTATGGGAATGCCAGCTAGTTGTTTTATGCTGCATGTGACGGATTGCGCCATCTGTCGCGTGGCGACATATTGACTATGGTGCAGTAGCAGGATTTGTTTGTTGGTTATCATGCGCGAATCATAAGGATTCTTGCATAACTGCTGCGCCTGGCAATGCTTCGTCGAGAGCGGTTAAAAATCCTTTTCAGGTTGAGGTGGTTAACCATGCAAGAGAATTGGCGGAACCTTTTGAATTTCATGCGCTTCATCACGGCGCGCTTCAACCAGGATCGCTGCATACAGATTGCGGCAAGCCTGACTTTTACCACGCTGCTGTCGCTGGTGCCATTGATTACCATAGCACTGGCGATGTTCACGGCATTCCCGGTGTTCGAGGATTTTTCCAGCCAGATCAAGGCTTACCTGGTTAACAACCTGATGCCGGATATGGCGGGGAAAGTCATTACGCAATATATGCAACAGTTCACCGAGAGCGCGATGCGCCTGACGGCGGTTGGTATTGCGTTTCTTGCGGTGACGGCCATGCTGATGATGCTGACCATCGATCATGCATTCAACACCATCTGGAGGGTATCCCGTCCGCGGCCATTGCTCAAACGGCTGATTGTTTACTGGGCGGTACTCACTCTCGCGCCGTTGCTCATCGGCGCGAGCCTGTCATTGACCTCCTGGCTGGTTGGGTTGTCGATGGGTTATGTCAAGCAGATTCCGATATTCGGCATAGGGGTATTGAAAATATTGCCGGTGCTGTTTACCACATTGGCGTTCACCATGTTGTTCCAGCTGGTGCCGAATCGTTATGTGCCGCGCTCACACGCATTGATCGGCGCGGTCGCGGCCGCAATCGTCTTCGAATCCATGAACCGCGTGTTTGGTTATTACGTCAGCCATTTCCCCACCTACAAACTGGTATATGGCGCATTTGCCAGTGTGCCGGTTTTTCTGATGTGGATTTATCTGTCCTGGCTGACCATTCTGGTCGGTGCGGTAATCGCGGCATCGCTGTCGCATTGGCGCGCTCCCGCAACCCAGAATTTATCGTCTGCCGCCCAGTTGCTGGACGCGCTGCGTGTATTGCAATTCATGGCAATCGGTTTGCAACAGGGCAGGGTGAGCACTTCCCCGGAATTGTCCAGGTCTTTGCATCTCGGTTATGACGTGCTGGAAAAAATTCTTGAAAAGCTGGCAAGTGCCGACATGGTGCGCAAAGCAGAGGGGCAAGGCTGGTTGCTGATGCGCGATGCAAGCCATATTTGCACCGCCGAGTTGTTGCGCCTGTTCGTGCTGGATCGCGGCTCATTGCCCGCCGGCCAGAGTAACGATCCATTGCTGCAATGGATCGCGGCCTGTGCCGGGCAGCTTGAACAAAGCACCGACCTGACCTTGCAGGAGCTCTTTGTACGCAGTGCGGAGCATCCCAGCATGATTGCCGGACAGGCTGTCGGCACATGAAATACGGCCCGTGGCATTGTTAAGAGTGCGGTTCCACAGTCGGCCGGAATTTTGAGGGCAGGCCGTTTTACGGTATCATCGCTTTCCATGACCAAGTACATCTTCATTACCGGCGGCGTGGTCTCTTCCCTGGGGAAGGGCATCGCCGCCGCTTCGCTTGCGGCTATCCTCGAGTCACGTGGTCTCAAGGTGACGATGCTCAAGCTTGACCCCTACATCAACGTCGATCCTGGCACGATGAGCCCGTTCCAGCACGGCGAGGTGTTCGTCACCGAAGACGGTGCGGAAACCGACCTGGATCTCGGGCACTACGAGCGGTTCATTTCCGCGAAGATGCGCAAGGCCAACAATTTCACCACCGGGCAGATTTACGACAGCGTGATCCGCAAGGAGCGGCGCGGCGAGTATCTGGGCAAGACGGTGCAGGTGATTCCGCATATTACCAACGAAATCCAGGCGTTCGTCGAGCGCGGTGCGGCCGCTTCGCATGACGGCAACGCCGACGTCGCAATCGTCGAGATCGGCGGCACGGTCGGCGACATCGAGTCGTTGCCGTTCCTCGAGGCGGCACGGCAAATGGGGCTGCGCATGGGGCGCAACCAGATCGCTTACGTGCACCTGACCCTGGTGCCTTACATCGCCACAGCGGGCGAGCTGAAGACCAAGCCGACGCAGCACAGCGTACAGAAATTGCGCGAGATTGGTATTTTCCCTACCGCATTGCTGTGCCGTGCCGACCGGCCGATCCCCGATGATGAGCGCGCCAAGATTTCGCTGTTCGCCAATGTGCGCGAAGAAGGCGTGATCTCGATGTGGGATGTGGACAGCATCTACAAGATACCGCAAATGCTTAACCAGCAAGGACTGGATCGCATTGTCTGCGAAGAGCTGGGATTAGATTTACCGCCTGCCGACCTGTCGGTGTGGACGAATCTGGTAAGCGCGCTGGAGAACCCGCAGCACCAAATCACCATCGGCATGGTTGGCAAATACGTCGACCTGACCGAATCCTACAAGTCGCTGATTGAGGCGCTACGCCACGCCGGCATCCATACCTCGACCAAGGTGGATATCGAGTACATCGATTCGGAAAGTATCGAGGCTTCCGGCACGCAGGGTCTGGCGCATTTCGACGCGATCCTCGTGCCGGGCGGCTTCGGCAAGCGCGGCACGGAAGGAAAGATCGCCGCAATCCGTTTTGCGCGCGAAAACAAGATACCGTATCTGGGTATCTGCCTGGGAATGCAACTCGCGGTGATCGAGTATGCGCGGCATGTTGCGGGCATGGCCGACGCGAACAGCACCGAATTCAATATGGAATCCGAACACCCGGTCGTGGCGCTGATCACCGAATGGCTTGACCGCGACGGCAAGATAGAGATGCGCAGCAGCGATTCCGACCTGGGTGGCACGATGCGTCTCGGCTCGCAACGTTGCCCGATCAAACCCGGCACGCTGGCACAACGCATCTATGGCGACGAGGTGAACGAGCGGCATCGCCATCGCTATGAAGTGAATAACCATTACGTGCCTGTGCTGGAAAAAGCCGGGTTGATTATTTCTGCGCGCACTCCTTCCGAGGATTTGCCGGAGATGATGGAATTGCCGCAATCCATGCACCCGTGGTTTGTCGGCGTACAGTTTCACCCTGAATTTACTTCCACGCCGCGTGCCGGACATCCGTTATTCAAGTCATTCATTGAGGCGGCATTACGCCGCAAGGAATCGGCATGAAGCTGTGCAGTTTTGATGCCGGACTCCGGCAACCGTTATTCCTGATTGCCGGGCCGTGCGTGATCGAATCGCGGCAAATGGCGCTGGACACTGCCGGGCAGCTGCAGGAAATGTGCCGGGAATTGAAACTGCCCTTCATTTACAAATCTTCCTACGACAAGGCCAACCGCAGTTCCGGCAAGTCGTTTCGCGGCTTTGGCCTGGATGCCGGGCTGAAGATACTCGGCGAAGTGAAGGCACAGCTCGGTGTGCCGGTGCTGACCGACGTGCATGGCATCGAGGAAATTGCGCCGGTTGCGGCGGTCGTGGACGTGCTGCAAACACCGGCGTTCCTGTGTCGCCAGACCGACTTTATCCAGGCCGTGGCGAGCGCGGGCAAGCCGGTGAACATCAAGAAGGGGCAGTTCCTGTCGCCGTGGGATATGCAGAACGTGGTGGAAAAGGCGCGCGATGCGAGCGGGCAGGACAACATCATGGTCTGCGAGCGCGGCGCGTCGTTCGGCTACAACAACCTGGTGTCGGACATGCGCTCACTGGCGGTGATGCGCAACACCGCTTGCCCGGTGGTGTTCGACGCCACCCACTCAGTGCAGTTGCCTGGGGGGCAAGGGACGGCCAGCGGCGGGCAGCGCGAGTTTGTGCCGGTGCTGGCGCGCGCGGCAGTGGCGGCGGGGATTTCCGGCCTGTTCATGGAGACGCATCCCGATCCGTCCAGGGCGTTGTCAGATGGGCCGAACGCCTTCCCTCTCGGGCATCTCAAGGCATTGCTGCAAACCTTGATGGCGCTGGACGAGACCGTCAAACGGCAAGGGCTGATTGAAGAAAATCTCGATTTGAAGAATATTTAAGAAAAGACTGAGGGAAAAATTATGAGCGCAATCGTTGACGTGATCGCCCGTGAAATTCTGGATTCGCGCGGCAACCCAACCGTGGAGGCGGACGTGTTGTTGGAGTCTGGCGTGATGGGGCGCGCCGCCGTGCCGTCCGGTGCATCCACCGGTACCAAGGAGGCCGTGGAACTGCGCGATGACGACAAGCAGCGCTACCTCGGCAAAGGCGTGCTGAGGGCGGTGGAATATGTGAACACCGAAATCGCCGAAGCAATCGTCGGCCTGGATGCAGCGGAACAAGCCTTCATCGACCAGACCATGATCGAGCTGGACGGTACGGAAAATAAATCACGCCTCGGCGCGAATGCGATTCTTGCGGTGTCGATGGCCGTGGCGCGTGCAGCGGCGGAAGAAAGCGGCCTGCCGCTGTACCGCTATCTGGGCGGCGCCGCACGCATGGAAATGCCGGTGCCGATGATGAACATCATCAACGGCGGGGCGCATGCCGAAGGCGGTGCGGACATCCAGGAATTCATGATCGTCCCGGTAGGCAGCCAGAGTTTCCGCGAGGCGCTGCGCTGCGGCGCCGAGGTATTCCACAACCTGAAAAAAATTCTGCACCACCGCGGCCTCAGCACCACGGTGGGCGACGAAGGCGGCTTCGCGCCCGCGCTGGGCTCCAACGAGGCCGCACTGAAAGTCATCGTGGAGGCTATTGAGGCGGCGGGGTACGTGCCCGGTGCGGACGTGTCAATCGGCATCGATGCCGCCGCGTCGGAATTTTACAAGGACGGCCAGTACCACCTGAAAGCGGACGGGCTGACCCTCAATTCCGCGCAGATCATCGACCTGTACGCCACCTGGGTGGACAAATACCCGGTTGTCAGTATCGAAGACGGCATGAGCGAGCATGACTGGGATGGCTGGAAGCAGCTTACCGCGCGCCTCGGCAAGTCCATCCAGTTGGTGGGTGACGACGTGTTTGTCACCAATACGAAGATATTGCGTGAAGGCATCCGCCAGGGGCTGGCGAATGCCATCCTGATCAAGGTCAACCAGATCGGCACCCTGACCGAAACCTTTGCCGCCATCGAGATGGCCAAGCGCGCCGGCTATGCCGCCGTGATCTCGCATCGTTCCGGCGAGACCGAGGACTCCTTCATCGCCGACCTCGCGGTGGCCACCAACGCGATGCAAATCAAGACCGGCTCGATGTCGCGCTCCGACCGCATGGCGAAATACAACCAGTTGTTGCGCATCGAAGAAGACCTGGGCGACACCGCCTCCTATCCGGGGCGCGAGGCGTACTACCAACTGGGTTGATGCGTCGTCCTGTCACACTGATATTGGCTGTTTTATTGCTGCTGTTGCAGTACCCGCTGTGGCTGGGCAAGGGTGGCTGGTTGAAGGTGTGGGACCTGAATCGCCAGGTCGAGGTGCAGCAGCAGGTCAATCAGCAGACTCAGGCGCGCAACGCCTTGCTGGATGCCGAAGTGCGCGACCTCAAGCAGGGTACCGAAGCCATCGAGGAGCGCGCACGCAGCGAGCTGGGCATGATCAAGCGTGACGAAGTTTTTTTCCAGATTCTGGAAAAGCCATCCACACAAATGCCACCCGCACAGACCACAGGGAAGCAGGCGATGACATCACCTGCTTCCGCCGTTTCTGGCGGCCCCAGATAATGCGCATCCAACTCTGATTGCTGGAAGATGTTCTTCCGGAGTCGAGCCGCATTTTGTGTGACGAGCCACTCTCGAAGAGATTCAGTATCGGCTTGCGCAGCGGTCACTGATCATGCCAGGTTTTTGTCTACGTATTCATTGATGCGATCCAACAGCGGGTACATTTGACTCACGGCACCCCGAATCTGCTCCATGCTTCCGCCATTTTTGCCATATTGCTCCAATATCCGGCACAGCTCGGCAAGCTTCATCGCCCCTGCCATACTGGCCGGCGACTTGATGTGATGTCCCAATGCAGCCAATTTTTTCATATCCTTGTGTTCCATCGCCGCTTCGACTTCGGCCATGTCCTGCCGGGCTGACGCCAGAAGCTTGAGGACAAATTCGCGCATCTTCAATTTGTTGCCGCCAACCAGTTCAGCCAATACCGTGAAGTCAATTATTTCAGGATCACCGGCCCATGCCACCTTGACCACCGATGCGGCAGGCGCGTCGGAGGCCGGCGCCTGTTGCGGCTGCCGCGCCAGCCATCTGGCGATTACGGCATAAAACATATCAGGCTTGAATGGTTTGCCGATGAAGTCGTCCATGCCGGCAGCCAGGCAGCGCTCGCGGTCTTCCTCCGATGCGTTAGCCGTCATCGCAATCACCGGTATTCCCGCCAAGGCAGGGTTGGCGCGGATCAGCCGGGTAGCTTCAAAACCATCCAGCACGGGCATCTGTATATCCATCAGCACACAGTCGAAACGATTGTTGGCTAACAGGTCGATCGCCTCTTTCCCATTCAGGGCGACGCATACGGTGGCTCCGGCATTTTCAAGAAATTCGGTTGCCACCTGCTGGTTAAAGAGATTGTTTTCCGCCAGAAGAATACGCGCACCACTGATCGTTGCCAGTGCGGCCGGCGGCATAGTGGCGCCATTCCCGTTTTTTATCCGGCAGGGCTGGCCGGTCTTGCCAAACCGCGCACTGAACCAGAAGGTGCTGCCCTGGCCCAGGATGCTATCTACACCCACTTCACCCTCTTCCATCATCGCAACCAATTGTTTGATGATGGCAAGCCCGAGACCGGTGCCGCCATATAGGCGTGTAATGGAGGTGTCGGCCTGTTGAAACGGCTGGAACAGTTTGGTTTTTTCCGTCTCACTCATGCCGATGCCGGTATCTTGCACCTCGAAGCGCACCAGGCAGCTTGCTTCATCCTCCTTAATCTTTTTGGCGCGAATGACAATCCTGCCTTTTTCGGTAAACTTGACGGCATTGTCGGTGTAATTGACCAGTATCTGAACGAGACGCAGCGGATCGCCGCGCAGGTTGGCGCAAAGATTGCCATCAATCTCAAAGATGAGTTCCAGTCCTTTTGCTGACGCCCTTCCTGCAATCAGGTTATTGACGTTCTCCAGTATCCGGTACAGGTCGAAATCAACTATCTCGATCTTCATCTTCCCGGCGTCAAGCTTGGAGAAATCGAGAATGTCGTCAATGATGCCGAGAAGATGCTCGCCGGAGGATTGGATTTTCTTGAGGTAGTCACGATTCCTGGGGCTGATCTCCAGATTCAGCGCCAGATGCGCCATGCCGAGAATGCTGTTTATTGGCGTGCGTATCTCGTGGCTCATGTTGGCAAGAAATTCGCTCTTGATGTGATTGGCTGCTTCCGCCAGTTGCTTGGCTTGCATGAGCTCATGAGTGCGCTGCTCGACCCGTTCCTCCAGACGTTCATTCAGTTCTCGCAACTCGCGCTCGGCAGCTTTGCGCTCGGTGACATCACGCGCATAAGCGAGCATGCCGTAACAATGCCTTTTGTTATCAAACAGTGGCGCTTTAAGGGTGTCGAAGATGCGCAGCTCCCCATTGGCGAGCGTAGCGGGATCGTTCGGATTATGCACCAGGTTACCCGCCATTGCTTCATTATCATCGGCATGAAAGCCGCGAATGCCGCGGTCCGGATCGCCATTACATAAATCACTTCCCCAGAAATCAGTATCCGGCCGCCCAATCATATTCTGCGGTGTCAAATTTTGACTTGTGGCGAATGCTTTATTAACAAACAAAAAGCGATAATTTCTATCCTTGGCAAATATCCAGTCTGGCGTCGAGTCGAGCACAGTCTGGAGCAGTGTCCGTGCCTCCATTGCTTCAGCCCTCATGGCGTCGCTTTCAGCCTCGGCCTGCTTGCGTTCGGTAATGTCTATGGACACGCCAATCAGATACGACGGCTTGCCTGCTTCGTCGTAAACCGGCTTCTTGTAGGTGTGCACTATGCGGCTCTCCTTCAACGCCGCATTCCATGCAACTTCCTCGAAATCGGCCAGTTTCCGGTTGCTGAACACCTCCCTGTCCTTGGCCAGGAAAAACGCCATCTGATCCGGCGGAAAGAATTGGCTGGCATCAGTGCCGCGCAAGTCGGAAGAAGACATCCCCCATTGCTCTTCGCAGGCCCGGTTCATCAAGGTGATCCTGCTGCTGGCGTCCTTGATGAACAGCGACATTGGAATCGTGTCGATGATTTCCCGCAAAAACGCCTCGCTCTCGCGCAGTTGCCTGATCGAAATAAAGGAGTTCAGGGAGTCCGAAATACGCTGGGCGACAGCCGTGAAAAGATGCAGATCCTCTTCATCATGCATTACCAAATTTGCACAATGGTGCAGGCCAAACACCCAGGAATTCCCGATTCTCGGCCTTAGCGCAATCATCAACTGGGATTTGACTGAGAATTGCTCGAGAATGAGCGGGATGGGATGACTGGTAGCGGGGCCATATTGGATCAAGTCATTGGTACTGAGCATTTCGCGGAATATCCCGGCTGCCTCGCGGTCCATCGGGATATTAGCGCCCAGCGCGGATAACCCCGGCCATCCCGGACGAAAACGCTCCATGGGAACGCCCCAGGATGGGGCATCGGGATCGCAGGGATACAGGAACCATGCGCGATCCGCATTGAAAACCTCAAGCACCAAATCCAGCACGCCACGCATAACATCTTCCATGTTCTCGCTGGCAAGGCTGACTTGCGTAATCCGATCTAATACATCCAGAAGTCGAAGACGATACGAAAGATCGTGCTGGAGCAGTTGGTCTACATTCATAACCCCCCTGGTGGCTGCCACTTCAATCTGATGGCGTTACAGGATAGACGATAAATAAACGAACGTCCAATGACTGCTATTGGCGGCCATTGCGCTAAACAATCACGGGAATCCGCTATCCGATTTACTTGCTGAAGCCGGATAACCGCTCTGCCGCGCGCACCGTGTTCGCCACCAGCATGGTGATGGTCATCGGGCCGACGCCGCCGGGCACCGGGGTGATGTAACCCGCCACCTCCTTTGCGCTGGCAAAATCCACATCGCCGACCAGCTTGCCCTCCGCGTTGCGGTTGATGCCGACATCGATCACGGTCGCGCCGGGTTTGACCATGTCGCCGGTAATGAAGTTGGCCTTGCCCACTGCCGCAACCAGGATATCGGCATCGCGGGTGTGCTTGGCGAGATCCTGCGTCTTGGAAGTACAGATGGTGACGGTGGCATGCTTGTGCAACAGCATCAGCGCCATCGGTTTGCCGACAATGTTGCTGCGACCGACCACTACGGCGTGCTTGCCCTCAATCGCGATGCCGGTCTTTTCCAGCAACACCATCACTCCGTAAGGCGTGCAGGATGGGAAAGGCGTTTCGCCCGTTACCAGCGCGCCGACATTTTTCTCGTGGAAGCCGTCCACATCCTTGTCCGGGTTGATCGCCTCGATGACTTTGTGCGAGGCCAGATGCTTGGGCAGCGGTAGCTGTACGAGAATGCCGTGGATCTTTGGATCATTATTCAACGCTTCGATTTCGCCCAGCAGCGTGGCCTCGGAAATGTCGCTGGCCAGTTCGATATGCCTGGAATACAGTCCCAGTTCCGCGCAGGCCTTCACCTTGTTGGCGACATATACCTTGGAAGCCGGGTCGCTGCCGACAATGATGACCGCCATCCCTGGCGTGATACCGCGCGCCTTCAGCACATCGGCGCGTTCCTTCCATTCGGCGCGCACCTGCTGGGCGATGGTCTTGCCGTCGATAATCTGTGCTGTCATGATTTGCTCCCGTCTGTTGATGTGTTATTTATCCATGGAAATTTTCTTGTACCGCTCGATGCCATTCATGATTTCCGCATGGGCTGCTTCAGCCCCTTCCCAGCCGTTGATCTTGACCCACTTGCCCGGTTCCAGCGCTTTGTAAAGCTCAAAAAAATGTTTGACTTGCTCCAGCGTAATTTTCGGCAAATCCTCGTAAGACAGAACTTCATGGTAAAGCGGAGTCAGTTTGTCGGTGGGTACAGCGATAATTTTGGCATCGCCGCCGCCTTCATCCTCCATGCTCAACATGCCGACCGGGCGACAGGGGATGATAGCACCATGAACGATAGGAAATGGAGTGACTACCAGTACATCCACCGGGTCGCCGTCATCTGCGATGGTTTCCGGGATGAAGCCGTAATTGCACGGATAGCGCATCAGCGATCCGATGAAGCGATCCACTACCAGTACGCCAGACGCTTTATCTACTTCGTACTTTACAGGGTCGGCGTGTTTGGGGATTTCAACAATGACATTGCATTCATGGGGAATATTGTCGCCGGGGCGCACATTTAATAAACTCATACTGTTCCTTAAGGTTGGCAAAACAAAAAAGCGCGCAATTATAAGCGATGCGAGACTAAGACGCCGCACTCGGTTTACAATGTGTTCGACACGTTATAAGGAGATATTGCTATGGCTGTACAAGGAAAATTAGTCGGTAAGATGGTTATCGGCCAATCGGGTGGCCCCACCGTCGTTATCAATCAATCGCTGGTCGGTGCGGTGCTGGCGGCACGCAAGCAACCTGGCATCACCGGCATCCTCGGCGCGCGCCACGGTATCGCCGGAATCATGAAAGAGGATTTCATCGATCTCACCACGCAAAGCGTCGAGCAGCTCGAGCTGGTCGCCGCTACGCCGGCGGCGGCACTGGGTTCGGTGCGTCTCAAGCCCGGCAAGGCCGAGTGCGAAAAAGTGTTCGAGGTGTTCAGGAAGAACGACGTGCGCTATTTCTTCTACATCGGCGGCAACGATTCCGCCGAGACCGCGCACATCATCGCCGAGATGGCGAAGGAGGCGAATTACGATTTCTGCACCGTGCATATCCCCAAGACCATCGACAACGATCTGAAGGTCACCGACCACTGCCCGGGCTACGCCTCGGCGGCGCGTTTTGTCGCGCTGGCCTTCATGGGCGACGACCGCGACAACCGCGCGTTGCAGGGCATCAAGGTCAACGTGGTGATGGGGCGCAGCGCCGGATTCCTGACTGCCGCATCCGCTCTGGCGCGCCAGGCAAAAGACGATGGCCCGCATCTGATCTATTTACCGGAGCGTGTGTTCGATGTCGAAAAATTCAAGCAGGACGTGCGCGATGTGATGGCGAAATACGGCCGCTGCGTGATCGCCGCTTCCGAAGGCATCTCCGACAAGGACGGCAACCCGATTTCCACCAGCGGTGAACGCGACTCGCACGGCAACATCCAGCTTTCCGGTTCGGGCACATTGGGCGACACGCTGGCCGCGCTGGTGAAAGAGGCTTTCCCCGGACAGAAGGTGCGCGTGCGTGCTGACACCTTCGGCTACCTGCAACGCTCCTTCCCGACGATCGTTTCTGAAGTGGATGCCAGGGAAGCGCGCATGGTCGGCGACTATGCGGTGAACTACGCCGCCGGCACCGGGCAGCCCGGTTCGGTGGCGATCCGCCGCCTGAGCAGCAAGCCGTATGCCAGCGAATGCTTCATCACGCCGCTGTCTTCGGTGGCCAAAGTTGCCACCGAGATGAAGGACGAATACATCAACGCGGCGGGCAACGATGTCACGCAGGCGTGGCTGGATTATGTCGCGCCGCTGGTGGGTGCGTTGCCAAAGATGGGACGGCTGTGATTCAAAATCTCAGTCAGCCACGGATTTGCACGGATAAACACGGATAGAATATTGCGAGGGTAAGGCATTTCTCTGTTCATCTGTGTCAATCCGTGTTCATCCGTGGCTCAATTACATTTTTGAGGTTGGTGCTACATCTTTAGAAAATAAAAAAACGGGGCGGAATTTCCGCCCCGTTTCTGTTTCTGCCAGCCCGGATCAGATCAGCGGCACGATCATCAGCGCGACGATGTTGATGATCTTGATCAGCGGGTTCACGGCCGGACCGGCGGTGTCCTTGTAGGGATCGCCCACGGTGTCGCCGGTGACGGCTGCTTTGTGGGCCTCCGAGCCCTTGCCGCCGAAGTTGCCTTCCTCGATGTATTTCTTGGCGTTATCCCATGCACCGCCGCCGGTGGTCATGGAGATCGCCACGAAGATGCCGGTGATGATGGTGCCGACCAGCACGCCGCCGAGCGCCTGTGCGCCGAGGGTCAGGCCGACGATCACGGGTACGGCAATGGGCAGCAGCGACGGGACGATCATTTCCTTGATCGCGGCCTTGGTCAGCATGTCCACGCAAGTGCCGTATTCCGGTTTGCCGGTGCCTTCCATGATGCCGGGGATTTCCTTGAACTGGCGACGCACTTCGACCACCACCGAGCCGGCGGCGCGGCCGACCGCTTCCATGCCCATCGCGGCGAACAGGTAAGGCACCATGCCGCCGATGAACAGGCCGATGATGACCATGTGATTCGACAGGTCGAAGGACGTGACCATGTGCAGCTTGGCGTCCAGCGCGTGGGTATAGTCGGCGAACAGCACCAGCGCGGCCAAGCCGGCGGAGCCGATGGCATAGCCTTTAGTGACCGCCTTGGTGGTGTTGCCCACTGCGTCCAGCGCATCGGTGATGACCCGCACGTTTTCCGGCAGGTGCGACATTTCGGCGATGCCGCCGGCGTTGTCGGTGATCGGGCCGTAGGCATCCAAAGCCACGATGATGCCGGCCATCGACAGCATCGAGGTTGCGGCAACGGCGATGCCGTAGAGACCGGCCAGATGATAGGCACCCCAGATTGCCAGGCACACCGCAATGACCGGCGCTGCGGTTGCCTTCATTGAAACACCCAGCCCGGCGATGATGTTGGTGCCATGCCCGGTGGTAGACGCTTGCGCGATATGGCGCACCGGAGCGAACTCGGTTGCAGTGTAGTACTCGGTGATCCACACCATGGCGGCGGTCAGCAGCAGCCCGATGACGGTGGAACCGTACAGCGCGTTGACGCTATAGGTACCGTTGCTGCCCATGATCCAGTTGGTGATCGGGTAGAACGCAATCAGCGCCAGCACGGCAGAAACCGCCAGGCCGCGATACAGCGCATTCATGATTTTGCCGCCTTCGCGCGCCTTGACAAAATAGGTGCCGATGATGGAGGCGATGATGGAGAAGCCGCCCAGCACCAGCGGATAAATGATCGCGTTCGGGCCGGCATTCGCCATCAGCAGGCCGCCCAGCAGCATGGTGGCGATGATGGTCACAGCGTAAGTTTCGAACAGGTCGGCCGCCATGCCGGCGCAGTCGCCGACGTTATCGCCGACGTTATCGGCGATCACCGCCGGGTTGCGCGGGTCGTCCTCGGGAATACCGGCCTCGACCTTGCCCACCAGGTCGGCGCCGACGTCCGCACCCTTGGTGAAAATGCCGCCACCAAGACGGGCGAAGATGGAAATCAGCGAGCCGCCGAAGGCCAGCCCGACCAGCGCGTGGGTTGCTCCGGCAGCGGTGGCACCGGTGCCGATCAGGAAAGCGTAATAGCCCGCTACGCCCAGCAGACCCAGGCCTACTACCAACATGCCGGTGATTGCGCCGCCCTTGAAGGATACGTTCAGTGCCGCGTTCAGGCTATCCTTGGCTGCTTCGGCGGTGCGCACATTGGCGCGTACCGACACGTGCATGCCGATGAAACCTGCCGCGCCGGAGAGCACTGCGCCGATGGCGAAACCGATTGCGGTTTGCCAGCCTAATGTGACAAGGATAACGACAAACAACACCGCGCCAACGATGGCGATGGTGGTGTATTGCCGGTTCAGATAGGCGGAAGCGCCTTCCTGCACCGCAGCGGCAATTTCCTGCATTCTTGCGCTGCCGGTAGATTTACCCAGAATCCATTTGATTGAAAGCGCACCGTACAAGAGCGCCGCGATTGCACATAACAACGCAAATCCCAAACCACCTGACATGACTATCCTCCCTAAAGATAAATCGACCGACTGCCCTGACATTCAAAGACGCATGTTTAGGGCTCCCTGTACCTACTCCTTGTATCTGCTACGAGCAGTAAGGATACTTCGTATTTTCGATAATGACATGGGTTTTTTGAAATGCCGCTCACCCGCAATCGGTAACTGCGGGGAAATTCGCCATGATTCAGAGGGGAATCGAGGTCAGATGCGTTTTGCCAGTTCCGCTGCCTTGCCGGTATAGGTGTCCGGGCTGAGTTGCAGCAGGCGTTGTTTTTCCGCTTCGGGGATTTCCAGCGTTGCGATGAAGGCCTGCAGCGAAGCGCGGTTGATGCCGCTTTGGCCGCGCGTCAACTCCTTGAGCTTGTCGTACGCATTTTCGATGCCGTAGCGGCGCATCACGGTCTGGATCGGCTCAGCCATGACTTCCCAGCTTGCATCCAA
>DASTNS010000094.1:0-11857 GCA_035720625.1 Gallionella sp.
TTTCTTACCGGCGCACGCCGCCGCCAGTGTCGGCCGCAACCCCGCCGCGCCAACAATGGCGGCCATCACCGTATCAGCCTCGGGCAGAACGGAAACCTGCTCCAATGCCGCCATTCCGCTCAACACCTCGATATCCAGCCCCGCTTCACGCATGCGCTGGCGTAACTGCGGCGCGGCATCCTCATTCAGCAATACTGCATAGCGCGGCTTGAACTGCACGCATTGCCGGAACAACAAATCGGTCTGACAGTTTGCCGTCAGCGCAACGACCCGGAATTTACCGGGATGGCGCGCCACCACGTCCAGCGTGCTGGTGCCGATACTGCCGGTAGAGCCGAGAATGACCAGATTTTGCATGTCGTTAACGTGAAACCCGCATAGCGGTTTGTTTGTTCCCTCTCCCGGAGGGAGAGGGTTGGGGTGAGGGAAAAGGCATGGCGAGTTTCATTTTCATGAATGGTATATTCGTCATGTCTTAACCCAGTTTCTGTAACAGCATCGCCATCGCGGCGAGCGGCAGGGTCGAGGTCAGGGCATCGATACGGTCCAGCAATCCGCCGTGCCCCGGCAGCAACGTGCCGCTGTCCTTGACGCCCGCCTGGCGCTTGACCGCCGACTCGAACAAGTCGCCGATCACCGCCAAACCCGTCCACCACCAAGAAGCCAGCAGCAAAATCGGCAACGCTTCGCGATGCGCAAAATAGGGGCTGAAGCTCCATACCAGCACCACGTAAACCGATACGCCAAGCAGTGCGCCCGCCACGCCTTCCCAGGTCTTGCCCGGGCTGATGCTGGGGGCGAGTTTGTTCTTGCCGAATTTACGCCCGGCGAAATAGGCCGCGATATCCGCCACCCACACCAGCCCCAGCACAAATAGCAAAATCCACGGCCTCGGGTCGGCCTCACGCAAGTCCAGCATCGCCCAGCCGGTCGGAATCAGCACCGCCCATCCGGTCAGCACCATGAAAGCGGGTTGTCTGACCTTCCAGCCTGCCATCAACCAGGTCGGCACGATGATCAGCCACAGCAAGGCCGATACGGCATAGACCGCCAGATGAAGATAAGCCCGTTGCGCTTCGGTAGCGCCGGCGTCCGTCCACAGCAACCCCAGCATCAGCAACAAGGTCAGCCCCCAATAGACATTCGCCTTTCTGCCGCTCAACCCGGACAGGCGCGACCATTCGACAGCCCCTTGCATGACCATCACCATAATCAGCACCGCCCATGCGGCGGGCGGCAGCGCAAACAGCGCCGCCAACAGCAATGCCAGCAAAATGGCAGCGGTAACCACCCGCGATTTAAGCATTAATGAAATCTCGCATAGCGGCCGCCTGTACCCCTCTCACGCTTGCGGGAGAGGGGGGACGGGGGTGATAACCAACCACTTGGTTGCTGTTCTTTGGCAACCTAGTGGAATGGTTAGGTGTTTCATCAGGGAAACGATCAGGACGCAGGCAATTCATCATTCTGGAAGTCCTGCGCCATGATCGTTAGCTTTTCCCTGCTTGTCCAACAACTGTTTGTCCGGCAACTGTTCGCTGGTCCGGCCAAAACGTCGTTCGCGTTTTTGATACGAGGCGATCGCCGCATCCAGATTTTTGCGCCCGAACGCCGGCCACAAGATATCGGTGAAATACAGTTCGGTATAGGCCAGTTGCCACAACATGAAGTTGCTGATGCGCTGCTCGCCGCCGGTGCGGATGAACAGGTCCGGCTCGGGCGCATCGTTCATCGAAAGATAGGGGGACAAATCCTCTTCCGCGAAACCTTGCGCCAGTTGCGGACACTCCTTGAGCATGGCTTGCACCGCATGCATCACATCCCAGCGGCCGCCATAATTGGCTGCGATGGTCAGCGTCAGGCCGGTGTTGTTGATGGTAAGCTGCTCCGCATGCTGTATAGCCTGCCTGAGCTTGTCGTCAAAACGGCTGCGGTCACCGATGATTTTCAGGCGCATATTGTTTTCGTGCAGCTTGGCGACTTCGCGCTCCAGCATTTTCAGGAACAGCGACATCAGGAAGGAAACTTCGTCGATGGGGCGCCGCCAGTTTTCGCTGCTGAACGCGAACACCGTCAGGTACTCCACGCCCAGCTCGCGGCACGCACGCACCACCCCACGCAATGCTTCTACGCCGCGCTGGTGTCCAGCCACACGCGGCATGAAATGCCGTTTCGCCCAGCGCCCGTTGCCGTCCATGATAATGGCAATATGGCGCGGGACTGCAGGGGCATCAGGAATAATACTGGTAGAGCTTTGGAATAACGCCATTAGGAATCCTTAACTCAGTACCGGGGAGTGAGGATTGAGAGGGAGCAAGGTTTTTACTCGATCCTCTATCCTATTAAACCGCCATCAGGTCGGCTTCCTTGGCTGCCAGCGCCTTATCGATTTCGGCGACAAAGCGATCTGTCAGTTTCTGGATTTCATCCTGGGTACGACGCTCTTCATCTTCGGCGATCTCTTTTTTCTTGAGCGCATCCTTGAGGTGGTTGTTGGCGTCGCGGCGGATGTTGCGCACCGCGATCTTGGCGTTCTCGCCTTCGGACTTGATCACCTTGATCAAGTCGCGGCGGCGCTCTTCGGTCAGCATCGGCATCGGCACGCGAATCAGGTCGCCGTTGGTCGCCGGATTCAGCCCCAGATCGGAATCACGGATTGCACGCTCCACCGGGCCGACCATGTTTTTTTCCCAAGGCTGCACGCCGATGGTGCGCGCATCGACTAGCGTGATGTTGGCGACCTGGTTGACCAGCGTCGGGTTACCGTAGTAATCCACCATCACATGATCCAGCAAACCGGTGTGCGCGCGCCCGGTGCGCACCTTGCCCAGGTCCGCCTTCAGCGCCTCCAGCGATTTTTGCATTTTTTGTTCGGTCGTTTTTTTGATCTCGGTAATCACGGTTTATCTCCTGAATCAATCGACGCGCACCAGCGTGCCCTCGCCTTCACCCAACACCACACGTTTCAGCGCGCCCGGCTTGAAAATGCTGAATACGATAATCGGCAGCTTCTGATCGCGACACAGCGTCAGCGCCGTCGCATCCATCACCTTGAGATTCTTGCCGATCGCCTCGTCGAAACTCAGGCTCTGGTAGCGGATCGCATCGGGGTCTTTCTTGGGGTCGGCGGTATAAACACCGTCTACCTTGGTGGCCTTGATCACCACGTCAGCTGACATTTCCACGCCGCGCAACGCGGCAGCGGTATCGGTGGTAAAGAACGGGCTGCCGATGCCGGCCGCAAAAATCACCACCTTGCCATCTTCCAGATAACGCAATGCCTTGCCGCGGATGAACGGCTCTGCGACCTGCTCCAGGCTCAACGCGGACTGCACGCGGCAATCCAGCCCGGCGCGCTTCATCGCGTCCTGCAACGCCATAGCATTCATCACTGTGGCCAGCATGCCCATGTAATCGGCAGTCGCCCGATCCATTCCCGCCGCAGCCGGAGCCACGCCGCGGAAAATATTGCCACCGCCGATCACGATCGCCACTTCCACGCCCAGCCCGGCTACTTCCGCAATCTCGGCGACGATGCGCTCAATCACCATGCGATCGATGCCGTAGTTATCTTCGCCCATCAGGGCTTCGCCCGAGAGCTTAAGCAGAATGCGTTTGTAGGCTGGCGTGCTCATTGATCAACCCTTGGCGGCAGCCGCTGCGGCGGCCACCTCAGCCGCATAGTCTTCGACCTTCTTCTCGATGCCTTCGCCGACCACGAACATCTGGAACGCGGTCACCGAAGCGCCCTTGCTCTTCAGCAATTGCTCGATAGTCTGCTTGCCGTCTTCTGCCTTGACGAATACCTGCCCCAGCAGCGTCACTTCCTTGAGGAACTTCTGCACCGTGCCCTCGGCGATCTTCTCCAGCATCGCTTCCGGCTTGCCGCCTTCGCGTGCCTTCTCGATGGCGATGCGGCGTTCAGTGGCGATCTCTTCGGCATTCACGCCGGATGAGTCGATCGACTTCGGCTTGCTCGCCGCGATGTGCATGCAAATGTCGCGGCCCAGGGCTTCGTCGCCGCCGGTAAAGTCCAGCAGCACGCCGATCTTGCTGCCGTGCAGGTAGCTGGATAGCTTGCCGCTGGTAGTCGCGTAGCGCTCGAAACGGCGGACGGCAACGTTCTCGCCGAGCTTCATCACCAACGCCTTGCGGGTCTCTTCCACGCTACCGGAACCGTTGGCGATCGCCATGCCGGACAATGCTTCAATATCGGCCGGATTATTCTTCACCACCGTCTCGGCGACATTTTTCGCGAACGCCTTGAAGTCGTCATTCTTGGCCACGAAGTCGGTTTCGCAGTTCACTTCCGCCACCGCGCCGGTCTTGCCGTCTGCCGCGATGAACATGCTGACCATGCCTTCGGCGGTCACGCGCGATGCTGCCTTGCTCGCCTTCGCACCACTCTTGATACGCAATTGCTCTTCTGCGGCCTTGAAATCGCCGTTGGATTCAACCAACGCCTTTTTGCATTCCATCATGCCGAGGCCGGTCGCCTCGCGCAGATCTTTGACCATGCTTGCAGTAATTTCTGCCATCATCAAACTCCATAAAAAAACTTATAAAAAAAGGGGCTCGCGCCCCTTTGTGCGCCTTGTTGAAACTCAGGCGGCTTGTTCTGCTGTTTCCGCAACCTGCTCGACCAATTCGTTCAGGGCTTGCGCACGGCCTTCCAGCACCGCATCGGCGATGCCGCGGGCATACAGGCGAATCGCTTGCGTAGAGTCGTCGTTGCCGGGAATGATGTAGTCCACACCGAGCGGAGAATTGTTGGTATCGACGATACCGATCACCGGGATGCCCAGTTTCTGCGCTTCCACGATCGCACCCTTCTGGTAGCCCACGTCGATCACAAACAGCGCAGACGGCAAGCCATTCATATCCTTGATGCCACCTAGACTGCGATTCAGCTTTTCCAGCTCGCGCTTCATCATCAACGCTTCTTTCTTGGAAAGCTTCTCGGACGAGCCGTCGGCAACCATTGCTTCCAGTTCGCGCAGGCGCTTGATGGATTGCTGCACGGTCTTGTGATTGGTCAGCATACCGCCCAGCCAGCGATAGTTGACGAATGGGGAGTCGGCGCGCACCGCTTCCTCTTGCAGGATATCGCGCGCCTGGCGCTTGGTCGCCACAAACAGGATGGAGCCCTTCTTCGCCGACAATTTGCGCACGAAACTTTCCGCTTCGGCGAACATCGCGACGGTTTTTTCCAGGTTTATGATGTGAATCTTGTTGCGGTGGCCGAAGATAAACGGTGCCATCTTGGGATTCCAGAAACGGGTTTGGTGGCCGAAATGAACACCGGCTTCCAGCATTTGACGCATAGTTACAGCCATGATTACTCCAATCGTAAGGGTTATTGACTACCACTCGCCAGCCTGACTCTTTATGAGCACCCCAACTTGTGCGAGCGGGAAATTTGCTCCGGACTATTCCGAAGCGGCGCGCATTCTATCACCAATGCGGCGCAAGACTCAACCGGATGAGAGTGATCGCACTCAATGTCAGCAATGGTCGCTTGCGGTGGCGGTGAAGGTGTAGTTGCCTGTATCCGCATTGGATCAAAGACTGGGAGCAGCTCACACCCTATCTGCAGGCATTCAATTCCCTCCTAACCACCTTCGCTCCGGCAGTAACCTGAAACTCAAACGCCAATCCGCTCAGTATCACTGTCTGACCGGTATTTTGATCAAGCGTCACCACTAGCACCGTATTGGTGGCCTGGTTGAAGTAGATACCTGGTTCAAGTGTTGCTCCTGCCTGGATAAACGTTGTCTTACCAGTATCTATATTTATGTATACGCCAGAGTCAATGTTAAGCATCGGACTCAGCGGCATTGTTTGGCCGGTCGGTATCTCGAGGTACACACTCGTCGCAAGCAGTCCTGCCGAACCGATCTGGTTAACCGGATTTAGGACGCTACTACTTATCAATGCGTTATTAAGATTATTAAGTTGAATTATTTGGGTGTTCACGAGTTGTTCCGTGTTGGCCGGGGATATGATCGTGCCCGTGTGTGTGCCGCCAGTCAGCGTGTAGTTGCTCGCCAAGCCGGTGCCGTTGCCGAGCGTCAACCCCGTTGCATTCACGGCATAGGATCCGACCTGTGGGCTCGCTACACTGCCGGCACCGGTCAACGTGAGCGTCTCACCGATTACCCCGCTGATTGTTCCTGAAGTACCGAATGCGGCGGCCACGAAGGCGGTGGTGGCATCGTAGGGGCGCGTACCGGAGAGACTCAGCACCGCCGGGGTGATGTTGGCCATAGTCGATGCCGTGGTGTTGCTCAATGTGTAGTTGCTGGCATCAGTGCCGCTGATGCTGATGCCGCTGACGTTGACGGTCTTGGCAGCACCTACGTTCTTGTCGGCGAATGCGGCGCTGCCGTAGGCGTCGCTCAGCACATCACCGCTGATGCGGTTGTCACTCAGCGTGACGGTGGCAGCCATGCTGCCGTCATACGCGCGGTTCACGCCGGTCGCACTGATCGTGAGCGGCGCCGTGGTGATCGTGCCCGGTGCCGTGGCCAGCGTCACCGCGTAGTTGTTGCCGCTGTTGCCGTCATTCAACGTGTAGCCCGCGTTCAGCGTGCTGCCGTTCAACCCCAGCACATTTTTGCTAGCAAAGGACTGGCTCTGCCCCGTCAGCGTGTCGCCCCCGTACACCGTGCCCGTCACCGTGGGCGTGCCCGTTGCGCTGGTCGTGCCGTCGTATTGCTTCGAGGCCGTCACCGCACTGATCGTGAGCGGCGCTTGGGCGATGTCGGCCGTGGTCGATGCCGTGGTGTTGCTCAAGGTGTAGTTGCTGGCATCAGTGCCGCTGATGCTGATGCCGCTGACGTTGACGGTCTTGGCAGCGCCTACGTTCTTGTCGGCGAATGCGGCGCTGCCGTAGGCGTCGCTCAGCACATCACCGCTGATGCGGTTGTCACTCAGCGTGACGGTGGCAGCCATGCTGCCGTCATACGTGCGGTTCACACCGGTAGCGCTGACAGTCAGCGCAGCGGGGATGATGACGCCATCAGTGCCGCTCAGCGACGAAACCGCCAGCGAATAATTGCCGGCTGCTGCACCGGTAAGTGCCAGGTTGTTAAGGGTGTAGCCCTTGCCAGTGCCGGCATTCTTATTGGCGTAGGTGCTGCCGCTGCCGGTGATGTTGACGATATCGCTGCCCACCCTGTTGCTGATGCCTACCGTGCTGCTGGTCATGGCCAGGACGTTCGTGCCGTCGTAACCCTTGGTTGGCGTCGTGGGGGCGACCAGCGTCACCGGGCGCGGGGTGATCGAGAGCGTACCCGCCGTCGTGACGATGTTCGCGCCAAAATTGATGTTAGTCGAGCTGACCGGCCCGGTATTGATTGAGTAATTGCCGACGTTGCCGCCCAGTAAATAGTTAGTGCCGGCAGTAAAGCTGGTGACCCCGTCGTTCAGTGTCCAGGAGTTGTTGGCAGGTGGGGTAACGCCCGTAAGGAGATCAGTGGCGCCACCACCAGTAGTGTATTTCGCGTAGACGGGTACAAAGAGAAGGGTTGCCGGGGCAACGCCATAAACCGCGCTGCCGTTCGCCATCACAATCAGCAACTGACCTGCCGGGGAAATGGTGAAAACACCCGGTGGATAGGTGATGCTGTAGTTGGTGGAAGTGAGCCCGCTCGCATTGATGTTATAGCTTCCGGCGGCTTCACCCGCAACGCGCACCAGTGACAGCGTGCCACTCAGCACCGTCGGGGTTTCACCGTTCACGAAACCGCTGTAATTCACCCCTGTTGTGTAGAGGTTCGGCTCTATGTCGTTGAAGACTTTGCCGTTGTTGTTGGCGGTCACGGTCAGCGCAGCGCGGTTGACGGTGAGTGCGCCGTTCACGTAGCTGATGGTGTAGTTGCCGGCATTGAAGGTGCCGCTGGTTGCGCCACTCACGGTAATCGCGTAGGGGCTACCCGCTACACCGGCGGTGGATGCCGCTCCCGTGCTGGCCAGACTGACGCTGCCGATGGTCTCGCTGTTTTGCAGTGCGCTGCTGGTGAATTCGGTTCCTGCAAAGGTTGTGGTTTGACCGTAAGTCTTGGCAGCGTTGTTGGCGGTCACGGTCAGCGCAGCCGGGGTGATGGTCAGGGTGCCGTTAACCAGATTGCTGAATGTATAGTTGCCGGCCGCAAGAGTTCCTACCCCCGTGGTGATTGTTGCTGTGCCAACGCCGGTGGTGTTGGTCGCAGCAGTGGACAGCGCGGAGGCACCGGTCACGCCCGCTGTGATGGCGTTCTCGCCATTCACGTAGCCGCTGATGGTGTCAGTGAAGATTGGGTTGGCCGCGCCGTAAGTGCGGCTGGCATTGTTGGCGGTCACGGTCAGTGCGGCCGGGGTGATGGTCAGGGTGCCGTTAACCAGATTACTGAATGTGTAGTTGCCGGCCGCAAGAGTTCCTACCCCCGTGGTGATCGTTGCCGTGCCAACGCCGGTGGTGTTGATCGCAGCGGTGGACAGCGCGGAGGCACCGGTCACGCCCGCTGTGATGGCGTTCTCGCCATTCACGTAGCCGCTGATGGTGTCAGTGAAAGTCGGGTTGGCCGCGCCATAAGTGCGGCTGGCATTGTTGGCGGTCACGGTCAGTGCGGCCGGGGTGATGCTGAAGTTAACCGGTGCGATATTGATGGCATAGCCCAATGGCGAGGCTAGCGTCCCCTGATTGATGGAATAAGCGCCGACGTTCGTGCCGGTTGCCCGTCCCAGCAACCCGCTCAATGCTGTCGCTGCGGTGTCGCCCGTAGTGGCGTCGAATCCGGTCGCGGTGTAGGTCAGGGTGGGATCAACAGCGCCATAGACTTTGCTCAGTGCGTCTGCACTCACGATCAGAACCATCGGAGCAGCAGAAAGCGTGAAATTGGTTGAGGCATAAGTAGGCGTGAGATTGGTGCGAGCCAACGTGAATGGTGCAAAGATTCCCGTATTTGTGCCCGATGCGGCGGTAATAAGCGGGAAGGTATCGCCATTGACATTGACGTAGGTGTAACCATTGATTCTCGATAATGACAGACCACCAAATGAACCTGCATTACCAGACAGCGCACCGCTCACCGCGAGTACATCATATTGGCCTGCACCCGTGCCGCCCAACTCCATGTTCAAATTGGAACCCGTGGAGAGCTGCATATCTCCGGTAACCGCCAGCGTGCCGGTTGTACCTGTGCCACCCGGATTGATGTTGCCTTGGTTGACTAATTTTGATACGCCCGTGCCAACCACAATCGTGCCGCTACCGGACAAGGTGCCAGTGTTGGTAAAACCGGTCGGGTTGCTTAAGGTAGCGCCGGTTGCGATGCTGATGGTGCCCGAGTTGGTCGGGAAGTTTGTGGTAGCCAGCGAGCCTAAAAACTGGATCAACGAATTGGCCGGATTCGAAAGCGCCACGTTGATGGCGTTCGACGTGCCGCTTGCGACAGTAATTGTCGACGCATTGGCGATGGATCCCGTACCATTGATCGTCGCGCCCAGTACACCGCTGCCAAGCGTGAGCGCACCGCTATTCTGAAACGATCGATTCAGGGTGAGCGAGCCGCTGAACGTCCCGGTGCTGCCCACGCCAAGCGTAAACGTGCCACCCGTACCCATCGTGCCGCCGCTCCAGGTGAGAACTCCGGAACTGCCGTTTACCGCGACCGCACCCGTTCCCAGCAGGCTGCCGGTGCCGGAAAGAGTAAAGCTTCGAGTCAACTGCGATGCATTGCTCAGGCTCAGCGAACCGGTGTTCTGGATATCGAGTGGAACGTACGCGATCAGGCTTTTCGCAAACGCGTTGTTCCCGGAAACCAGGATTGTGCCCGCGCTGCTCAGTATCTGGACATCATCCGAACTAGTTGGAAGGACATTTCCGCTCCAGTTTGCTGCCGTGAACCAGTCCAAATTGTTGCCGCCACCATCCCAGGTGATTACGGTTCCGCCGGGGCAGCCAGTTCCTGTACAAGTGAATGTCCCACCACCAGTATTGATGTTGTTCGCTCCGCTAACGCTTGCCGCGTTGATCGTCAAGCTATTGCCACTTGTGTTTAACGCCGAGTTGATAGTCAGCGCACCAGCCGTAGCGATGGTGGTCGCCTGGTTGGTCGTGAGCGCGCGGTCAATGCTGATCCCTCCGGTCCCCGATGTGAACACGACCGAACTGCCTGCGGTCGAAGCCAGTGTCACCGGGCCACCGCTTGTGCCCACGCCTAAGCTATCGACCCTAATCGTGACCGCGTTGGCACCCAATCCATCGGTGCCCGCAGTGGTTGCCTGTCCGATCCTGAGCTGACCGGTACTCAGAAGCCGGCCTGTATCGGTGCTGGTGAACTGTGCCTGTCCTGCTGAACCGATGAAAAAGTTCAGTTGGCCGGTACTCTGGGTGGACAACGCGGCGTCGATGCCTCCGGCCCCGGCATTCACGTCGGCGTTCAAGTCGAAGCCACCGCCATTCGTGCCGCCTTTGGCATTGCTGCCGGCAAGCAGCGTAATTTTTCCTCCAGTGCTGGACACAGCCGCATTTATCCTCACGGCACCGGCCCCATCTGCACCCGAGGTAGGTGGTGGGGTACCCGTGTAGCCGTTGACATGCGGAGAATCCGCTTCAAGCCAGATCGGCGCGCCGTTGGTGATCAGGGGTGAATTGATCGTGATATGTCTACCTGCCTGTAGCACGACCCGATAGAAGCCTGTTTGATACGGCAGGACAAGACCTCCGCCGCTCAAGCCCGCGTTGATGGTGATGTCCCGCGTCGCCTGGAGGACGATGCTTCCGGTCAGGCCTTCCAGCACGACTTCACTTACGGTGAAGCTCGCGTTTGTAGATCCATCGCCGAAAAGCACTGAGCCGTCGTACGTTGGGACGTTCGATACCTGGGAATCGTTGGTGCCGGTGGAGTCCTTCACGACGGTAATGTCCCGCGGATCGAGCAGCAACGTTCCGGCGAGTCCGTTGGACGCCCCGGCATTCACCAGTCCTGCGAAGTCAAGATTGTTCTTGCCGGAAACCTCGACAAATCCGCCATTCCCGCTACTGGTGCCGCCGCGCGCGGTGATGCGACCATAGAAGCGCGTAATGTCATCCGACCACACGATCACCTTGCCGCCATCGCCGCTCTGAATCGCGTCGGCCTTGACAGTCGCATCGAGACCAAAATAAGTACGCCAGGCATTTTGAACGGTCAGATTGTCGCCGTGACGGTCGCCGCCGATCAGCACGCTTCCCCCGCCAGTCTGGCCGGACGCATCGATACTCGCGTTGCCAATCATCCCTACCAGATTGCCGAGAACCTGAACTTCGCCCCCTCTGCCCTGATCGCCTGTCGCCGCAACGTTGCCAGCCACCAGCGTGGTTCCGGTATCGGATTGAATCGTGATACTGCCGCCCTGCGGACCGTTCGCGGTCGTGGTGCTGCCCGCTTCAAGCGTGACGCCCTTGGTCGCCTTGAAGACGATCTTGCCGCCTTGCAGAGTCGCACTGTCGGCGCTAACGATGCCGTGATGGTTGATCAGCCCGGCGTAGATGCCGATGCGTCCGCTGTTGGCGACGATGCTGCCGAGGTTCAGCACCTGATTATTCGGTGCGTCGATGACCACGCGCATGTCGGGCGAGCTGGCATTGACCAGTTCCACACTGTTGCCGGCGGCGAGGATGATGTCGCCGTTGGGGCTGGTGATCATGCCGCTGTTGCTGAGGTTCGGCGCGACCAGATAAATCTGTCCACCCGGCAAGGCAGTGAGGCTGCCCTGATTCTCAATGCCGCCCGCACCCGCGTGGGCGGTGAAGTTATAGCGGCCCGCAAGGAAATCAGCGTTGGAAAGATTGAGCGTGGACACCACCAGCCCCGCCACGTCCACTTGCGCC
>DASTNS010000095.1:0-11021 GCA_035720625.1 Gallionella sp.
GGGCATCAGCAGGCGTTCCGGGGCGACATACAGCAGGTCGAGCTCGCCGCGCAGCAGGCGGCCTTGCACCTCGCGTGCGGCATCGGCGTCGAGGCTGGAATTGAGAAAGGCCGCCTGCACGCCGAGCTGGGTGAGCGCATCCACCTGATCCTGCATCAGCGCGATCAGCGGCGACACCACGATGCCCGCGCCCGGTCGCAGCAGCGCGGGAATCTGGTAGCACAGCGACTTGCCGCCGCCGGTCGGCATCAGTACCAGCGCATCGCCACCCGCCGCAACATGCTTGACGATGGCCTCTTGCTCGCCGCGAAAGGCGGCATAGCCGAAGACGTCGCGTAGGATTTGCCGTGGAGTGGATATCATGGTCGGATGGAGGTCATCGGTAAATGGGCGGCCTAGTGGTGGGCATGACAAACAGATTGGTTTCGCCCGGAAAATGATGGTATTTTAACGCGTGAAAATCCCAACGGAGGAAAAGATATTGGATCAGTCAATAGAAAATCTGGCAACGGAAAATCTGCTTGAGGTTAGCGATCTCCATTTTGCGTACAACCAACGCGAGGTGCTGAAGGGCATCAACCTCACCATTCCGCGCGGCAAGGTCGTCGCCATCCTCGGGGTCAGCGGATGCGGCAAGACCACTTTGTTGCGCCATTTCGGCGGGCAGTTGCGGCCATCGCGCGGCAGCGTGAAATTCATGGGCAAGGTGGTGCATGAACTTGGCAACGACGAGCTGTTCGCGATGCGGCTGAAGATGGGCATGATGTTCCAAGTAAGCGGGCTGTTCACCGACCTGTCGGTATTTGACAACCTTGCCTTCCCGATGCGCGAGCACACCGACCTTCCCGAGGAGATGATCCGCGACCTGGTGCTGATGAAGCTGCATGCCGTGGGGTTGCGCAACGCCCGCGATCTGATGCCGGCCGAGCTTTCCGGCGGCATGGAGCGCCGCGTGGCACTGGCGCGGGCGATCGCCACCGATCCCGCGCTGATCATCTATGACGAGCCGTTCGCCGGCCTCGACCCGATTTCGCTCAATACTATCGCGAACCTGATCCGGCGGCTAAACGACGCGCTCGGCGTGACCTCGGTCGTGGTGACCTACGACATATCGGAATCGCTCAAGATTGCCGATTACGCATACTTCATCCACGATGGCATGGTCATGGCGGAGGGTGAGACCGCAGAAATCCTCGATCTCGATTCGAAAAATCCCTTTGTCCGCCAATTCGTCCACGCGCAACCGGATGGCCCGGTTGCCTTCCAGTACCCGAGCCAGCAACCGTATGAGGAAGAGTTGAATATCAAGGCAATAGCAGCCGTGTAGGGTGGGCAGACCGTGTTTCGTCTGCCCTCACGGTTTGGGTACCAGTGTGGGCACAAAATCGTGCCCACCTTACTTGGCTTTTGTTGGGTTACGGCGCAAAAAACGCGCCTAACCCAACCTACATTGGCTTGCGGAAGTGGTCGATCAGCCCGGCGGTCGATGCATCGTGCTTTGATACCGCCGCCGTATCGCACAGTTCCGGCAAAATTTTCCCGGCCAACTGTTTGCCCAGTTCCACGCCCCATTGGTCGAACGAATTGATGTTCCACACCACGCCTTGCACGAACACCTTGTGTTCGTACAGCGCAATCAGCATCCCCAGCGTGTGCGGGTCGAGCCGGTCGAACAGCAAGGTGTTGGTCGGTCTGTTGCCGGGGAACACCTTGTGTGGCAGCAGGGCTTCCAGCGCCTCGCCGTGCAAGCCTTGTGCAAGGAGCTCGGCGCGCGCTTCCTCGGCGGTCTTGCCGAGCATCAGGGCTTCGGTCTGCGCGAAGCAGTTGGCCAGCAAGATGGCGTGATGCTCGCCGACGGGATTGTGGCTGCGCAGCGGAGCGAGGAAATCTGCCGGGATCAGGCGCGTACCCTGGTGGATGAGCTGGTAGAACGCATGCTGGCCGTTGGTGCCGGGCTCGCCCCACATCACCATGCCGGTGTCGTAATCCACCGTATTGCCGTCGCGATCCACGCGCTTGCCGTTGCTTTCCATCTCCAGTTGCTGCAGATAGGCGGGGAAGCGGTGCAGGTATTGGTCGTAGGGGAATACGGCGTTCGAAGACGCGCCGAAGAAGTTGCCATACCAGACGCCGAGCAGCCCCAGCAGCGCCGGCATGTTCTTTTCCAGCGGCGCGCTGCGGAAGTGTTCATCCATCGCATAAGCGCCGCCCAGCAATTCCTCGAATTTATCCATGCCCACGTACAGCGCGATTGGCAGGCCGATAGCCGACCATAACGAGTAACGCCCGCCGACCCAGTCCCAGAACTCGAAGACATTTTCCGGATGGATGCCGAATTGGGCAGTGGCATCGAGGTTGGTGGATACAGCGGCAAAGTGTTTTGCCACGGCTTGCTCATCACCCAATTTTTCGACCAGCCAGGCACGCGCCGAGCGCGCATTGGTCAGGGTTTCCCGGGTGGTGAAGGTCTTCGAGCTGACGATGAACAGTGTGGTCTCGGCATCCAGTTTTTTCAGGGTTTCGGCGAGGTGCGTGCCGTCCACATTGGAGACGAAATACGCACGCAGCTTCGGGCTGGCATAAGGTTTGAGGGCTTCGCACGCCATCAGCGGGCCGAGGTCGGAGCCGCCGATGCCGATGTTGACAATGTCGCTGATGGCTTTGCCGGTATAGCCGACATGCCGGCCATTGCGCACCTCATCGGAGAAATGGCGCGTCAGCTCCAATACGCGCCGCACATCTGGCATGACATCCTTGCCGTCCATATAAACGGGATGGCTGGAACGGTTGCGCAGCGCGGTATGCAAGGCGGCGCGCCGTTCGGTGAAATTGATTTTCTCGCCGCCGAACATGCGCCCGATACAGGCAGGCAGCCCGGCTTGTTCAGCCAATGCCACCAGCAATTTGATGGTTTCATCGTTGATGCGGTTCTTGGAGTAATCGAGCAGCAGGTTGCCGAGTTGCAGCGAGAACTTGTCGAAACGTGCCGGATCATCCTGAAACATCCGGCGCATGTGAACCGGTTCAATTGCGGCGTGGTGTGCCTTGAGCGCTTGCCAGACAGGGGATGAGGTTAGTTTTGACATAATGATTGGCACAAATCAACAGCAAACGATAGCTAGGCTTCCGGCACCAGAATGATCCCCGCCAGCGGCGGCAAGACAATTTCGGCAGAGCAGGGCAGTCCCATCCAGGGGACCGGCTCCGCCTGGATCAAACCGGCATTGCCGAGGTTGCTGCCTGTGTAATATTCCGAATCACTGTTCAGCGCTTCGCGGTATTGCACCTGCATCGGCAGGCCGATGCGGTAGCGGTTGCGCGGCACGGGAGTCAGGTTCAACGCAATGACGGCAGTGGAGCCGTCGCGGGCGCGCCGCTGATAGGACAACACCGATTTCTCCGCATCGTTGCAGTCTATCCAGGAGAAGCCTTCATGCTGGAAATCCAGATCATGCAGCGCGGGCAGCCTGCGATAGAGCAGGTTGAGGTCATGCGTCAGATTTTGCATGCCGCGATGCACTTCCTCGCCCAGCTGCCACCATTCGAGTTCCCATTTCGATTGCCACTCGCGCCCCTGGGCGATTTCGTTGCCCATGAAGTTGAGTTTCTTGCCTGGGCTGGTCATCTGGTAAGTCAGCAGCAGGCGCAGGTTGGCAAATTTCTGCCAGGCATCGCCGGGCATCTTGGACAGCAGCGAGCCCTTGCCGTGCACCACTTCGTCGTGCGAGAACGGCAGCACGAAGTTTTCGGTGTAGGCGTAGAGCTGGCCGAAGGTGAGCTGGTTGTGGTGATAGCGGCGATGCACCGGCTCATGGCGGAAATAGCTCAGCGTATCGTTCATCCAGCCCATGTTCCACTTGATCGAGAAGCCCAGCCCGCCAAGATAAACAGGGCGCGACACACCCGGCCAAGCGGTGGATTCCTCGGCAAAAGTCAACGCGCCGGGGAACTCCTCATGCACCATGATGTTCATCTCACGCAGGAAATCTACCGCTTCGAGATTCTCGCGCCCACCGTATTTGTTCGGTATCCATTCGCCTGCCTTGCGCGAATAGTCGAGGTACAGCATCGAGGCGACGGCATCCACGCGCAGGCCGTCGAAGTGGAATTCGGACAGCCAGAAGTGCGCGCTGGACATCAGGAAGCTCTTCACCTCGTTGCGCCCGTAATTGAAGACATGCGTGCCCCATTCCTGATGGAAGCCGAGGCGCGGGTCTTCATGCTCATACAGCGCGGTGCCGTCGAAACGCGACAGCGACCAGTCATCCTTAGGGAAGTGCGCCGGTACCCAGTCAAGAATCACGCCGATGCCCGCCTGATGGCAGCAATCGACGAAATGGCGCAACTCATCCGGCGAGCCGAAGCGGCTGGTCGGCGCGAAATAGCCGGTGGCCTGATAGCCCCATGATTCGTCCAGCGGGTGCTCGGAGATCGGCAGCAGCTCGATGTGCGTGTAGCCCATGCTCTTGACATAGGGCACGAGATCAGTGGCCAACTCACTATAGGTGTAGAAACGCCCGTCGGGATGGCGCTTCCACGAACCGACATGCACCTCGTAGATGTTGATTGCGCCGTGCTGCCAGTCCCATAGTCCGCGCTGCTCCAGCCATTCATTGTCCTGCCAGCGATGCCGGTTGGGCGGTGCGGCGAGGGCAGCTGTACCGGGCCGCAGTTCGTAGCCTTGCGCATAGGGATCGGTCTTGGTCAGGAGATGCCCGGTATCGCGGTTGCGAATCTCGTAGCGGTATAGCGTATGTTGCGGAATTTCGGGGATGAATAATTCCCACACGCCGCTGGAACCGTGCGAGCGCATCGGATGCACGCGGCCATCCCAGTTATTGAATTCGCCCACCACACTGACGCGCTCGGCATTCGGTGCCCAGACGGCGAAGCGCACCCCTTTGATGCCATTGATCTCGATGCTGTGCGAGCCCAGCATCCGGTAGCCTTGGTGCAGCTTGCCTTCGCCGAACAGGTACAAGTCCTGCGGGGAAATATGTGGTGGGAATTGGTAGGGATCGAAAATTTCATGGGTCGCGCTGCCATAGTGCATACGCAGGCGATAAGGGCGAGTGGGTTCGTTGTTACCGCGCCATTCGAACACCCCGGCGGCATGGATGCGCTTGAGTGTGGCGGCCATGACACGGCGTTGCGAAGCATCCGGGGCGGGATAACCAGCGACTTGGCTGCCGTCTTTGGATAGCCTAGTCGAATGGCTAGTTGTTTCATCAATGGCCGCCCCGGCATTGTTTAGCAGATCGACGCCAGTGGCGTAAGGTTCATATACCCTGACGACCCACTCCGCACCTTCGCGATGCAGGCCGAGCAGGCCAAATGGATCGTGGAGACGGGCTTGCAGCAGCGATTCAATCGGTCTCTTCAACTGTTCCACCATTGTTCTTGTCTAGTAGGGCGATTGTAAACGATAATGGCCGCGCTACAGCAAGGTAAATAAAGGGAGAGCAGAATGAAAGGTGAACCGGGTTACCTGCAAAAAAAATATCATCTTGCCACAGGTGAACTTGCATCACGTTTTGTCAGCCGCATCACCAAGAATACCTATGCGATGGTGCTGGCCGGCGGTCGCGGCAGCCGCCTGTATCAACTGACCGATTGGCGTGCCAAGCCTGCCGTTCCTTTCGGCGGCAAGTTCCGCATCATTGATTTCGTGCTGTCCAACTGCGTGAATTCAGGCATCCGCCGCATCGGCGTGGCAACGCAATACAAGTCGCACAGTCTGATCCAGCACATCCAGCGCGGCTGGTCATTCCTGAGCGGCCAATTCGGCGAAGCCGTTAGCTTGCTGCCTGCGCAACAGCGTGTCAGCGAAGAACACTGGTATCAGGGAACCGCCGATGCGGTATACCAAAACCTTGATATCCTGCGCGAAGCCAACCCTGATTTTGTATTGATCCTGGCTGGCGACCATGTATACAAAATGGACTATGGAAAGCTACTCGCATTCCATGTTGAAAACAAAGCCGACATGTCCGTCGCCTGCCTGGAAGTGCCTGTGGCCGATGCGACCGCGTTTGGCGTGATGGGCGTGGACGAGAGCTCCCGTGTCATAAAATTCGATGAAAAACCCGCCCACCCCGCTTCCATTCCCGGCAAGCCGGACAAATCGCTGGCCAGCATGGGTATTTATGTGTTCAACACGCGCTTTCTCTTTGAGCAGTTGATCCGCGATGCCGACGATCTGCATTCCAGCCACGATTTTGGCAAGGATTTGATTCCGTATATGGTTCCAAAGTATCGGGTGTTTGCGCAAAGTTTCGAGCAAAGCTGCGTGGGCACGGGTGACGGCAAAGAGCCCTATTGGCGCGACACGGGTACCATTGATGCCTACTGGGAAGCCAATATGGAGCTGACCAAGGTCATTCCCGACCTGAACATGTACGATCATGAATGGCCGATCTGGACGCATCAGGAGCAATTGCCTCCGGCCAAGTTTGTGTTCGACGATGATGACCGGCGCGGTATGGCCATCGATTCGCTGGTTTCCGGCGGATGTATCGTGAGTGGCTCGACGGTACGCCGTTCATTGTTATTTTCGGATGTGCGCGTCGATAGTCATTGCAACATCGAAGATTCAGTGTTGTTGCCTAATGTGAATGTCGGGTGCCATGTCACGCTGAAGCGCGTCATTGTGGACAAGAGCTGCAAGATTCCAGAAGGGCTGGAAGTCGGGGTTAATCCAGCAGAAGATCGCAAGCGTTTCCATGTCAGCCCGAATGGCGTGACGCTCATTACCCCGGAAATGCTCGGGCAGAAGGTTCACAGTCTTCGTTGACTTGAGAAACATTACCCACCCCGAAACATGTGGGCTTACTTATGAAAAGACCTGTTGATCTGGTTTTCCTCTGGCACATGCACCAGCCGGATTACCGCGATTATTCCAGCGGTGATTTCGTGCTGCCGTGGACTTATTTGCATGCCATCAAGGATTACACCGATATGGCTTATCACCTTGAACGGCACCCCAAGGTACGCGCCGTGGTGAATTTTGTGCCAATATTGCTCGACCAGTTGGAAGACTACGCAGACCAGTTTGCCACCGGGCAGTTGCGCGATCCATTATTACGCTTGCTGGCATTCGAAAATCACTGTGAAATATCTTCGGAACAGCGTCAATTGGCTCTTGATGCATGTTTCCGCAGCAACCACACCAAGATGATTGCGCCTTTTCCGGCTTATAAGCGTCTGCTGGAGATATTTAACCGGTTGCAACCGGATGGAGAGGTTGCGTTGTCATACCTGTCGGGGCAGTACATATCCGATCTGCTGACTTGGTATCACCTGACTTGGTGCGGTGAAAGTATCCGCCGTGAGCACGCGCTGGTGGCGCAGTTGATGAGCAAGGCCGATGGTTTCAACTATGAAGATCGCAAGCAACTGCTCGATTTCATCGGCGAATTGATTGTCGGCATCATTCCGCGCTATCGCAAGCTGGCCGAATCGGGGCAAATCGAGATATCCACCACGCCACATTACCACCCACTGGCACCGTTGTTGATTGATTTTGCCAGTGCCAAAGAGGCCATGCCTAATGCGCCATTGCCTACATCCCCGCATTATCCCAAGGGGCGGCTACGCGTGACTGCGCATATCCGGTTGGCGAAGAAAAGCCATCGCGAACGTTTTGGGATTGAGCCGCAAGGGATGTGGCCAGCCGAAGGGTCGATTTCCTCGGAAACACTGGATGTGTTGGCTGCCGAGGGCTGCCGTTGGACAGCCAGCGGCGAGAGCGTGCTGGTCAACAGCCTGCGCCAAACGCAACACACCGTTCCGGCGCGTGCCCAATATTTGTACCGGCCTTATCATTTGGAGAATGGGGGCGATGGTTTGCAATGTTTCTTCCGCGATGACCGTTTGTCTGACCTGATTGGTTTTGAATATTCGCGCTGGCACGGCAAAGATGCCGCGAATCATTTCGTCGATCAAGTCGCGGACATCGCACAACATGCCGCAGAAGATGAAACGCCCGTGGTGAGTGTGATTCTCGATGGCGAAAACGCCTGGGAATATTACCCTTACAATGGTTTTTATTTTATTGATGAGCTTTATACGGCCCTCGAGACCCATGAACAGATACGCACCACCACTTACAGCGATTACCTCAAAAAACAAAGTATGGCGCATCCTGCGGCTGACTATGCCCGCGTACACAACCTTGGAAATATCGTTGCGGGTAGCTGGGTTTATGGCAATTTCTCAACCTGGATAGGCCTGCCTGACAAGAATCGCGCATGGGATTTGCTATGCGCCGCCAAGCAAAGCTTTGATATGGTCATGTCCAGTGGTCGGCTCAGTTCAGTCGAACAGGAAGCGGCTGAAAGGCAGCTTTGCTCTTGCGAGAGCTCCGACTGGTTCTGGTGGTTTGGCGATTACAATCCCGTACACTCGGTGGCCAGCTTCGATCGCCTGTTCCGCCACAACCTGACCGAATTGTATCGCCTGCTGAAATTGCCGCCCCCGATGAGCTTGCTGGAGCCGATCAGCAAGGGTGGTGGTTCTCCCGAGGCGGGTGGTGCAATGCGGCGCGCTTCTGAATGAATTTGACAATCACAGACTGAAATTCCATGGCTAAAACGATTTCCTTGTTGTTTGGCGTCCACGCTCATCAGCCGGTTGGGAATTTCCCGGAAGTCATCGACGATGCCCATTTGCGTTGCTATCGCCCCTTCCTGCAAACGCTGCATCGCTTTCCGGAATTCCGCTTTGCGGTGCATCTCAGCGGCTGGCTGCTGGATTATTTGCTGCAAAAATTCCCTGAAGACATGGCGCTGTTGCGGGAAATGGCCGCACGCGGCCAAGTCGAATTGTTTGGGGCAGGGGACACGGAGCCGGTGCTGGCCGTCATTCCGGAACAGGATCGAGTTGGCCAACTGACACGTTTTTCCGATAAGCTGGAAGCCAAGTTAGGCCAGCACCCGCAAGGCGCATGGCTCACCGAGCGGGTCTGGGAGGCAGCGGTTGTCCCTTCGCTGGCCGATGCGGGAATCCGCTATGTGACGGTCGATGATTACCATTTTCTGTGTGCTGGCAAAGAAGCCGCTCAACTGGATGGTTATTACACCACCGAAGAAGGTGGCAGACTGCTGGATCTCTTCCCGATTTCGGAAGGGCTGCGCTATCGCATCCCGTTTGCGCCCGTACATGAGGTAGTTAGTTACATGGAAGGGCTTGCCGATCAGGACGAAAATGCCGCTGCCGTGTATTTTGATGATATCGAGAAATTCGGCATCTGGCCTGAGACCTACGAATGGGTCTATGGGAAGAAGTGGCTGGAAAACTTCATCTGCGGCGTGCTGGCTTCAGAAAAAATCAAGCCGCGCACCTACAAGGAATATCACGACAGAGCCAGAACGCGCGGTATCGTCTATCTGCCGACCACCTCCTACATCGAAATGAATGAGTGGACTTTGCCTGCCGCCGCCGCCGCAAAGTATGTCGATCTCGTCACTCGTGAAAAAGGCGCAGGGCGGTATGAAGAGCATAAAGCCTTTATTCGCGGTGGGATCTGGAAGAACTTTTTGACCCGCTACCCGGAATCCAACTGGATGCATAAGCGTATGCAAGCCTTGTCGTTGAGAGTTGCCCGGTTGCCAGAAGGCAAGCGCACACTGGATTTGCTGGATGATTTATATGAGGCGCAAGCCAATGATGCATACTGGCATGGTCTGTTTGGCGGACTTTATCTGCCGCATCTGCGCCGCGCTGTGTATAACGCTATCGTCCGCCTAGAAGCCAAGCTGGATAACATTGCCCCACGCCAAGCACATCCCCGAGAAGATTTTGACAAGGATGGCATTGATGAATTATTTATATTTAACAAACAATTGCAAGTAATTGTTAAGCTAGATAGTTATGGATGGATTTGCGAATTTGACGATTATCGCCTAAACCATAACTTTGGCGACACCTTGCGCCTGCAGGCCGAGTATTACTTTGAAAAAATCCACCGGAACGTTCAAAGTGGCGGACATACCGGTGAGGGCATAGCCTCGGCACATGACCGTATCGCCTTCAAGCATGAAATCTTGCCTTCCGATTTGTTGGTCGATCACCAACCGCTTGGTTTGTTTAGCGATACATGGGTAAAGGAAAGCGAGCTTTTGCCCATCCAGAATTACGCCCTGATTGAATCCAGCCACGCTTCCGTGCAATTTCGGGCTGAAATCGGGGAAGGCGCAATCACAAAAACCATCAGGCTGGCTGACAATCGAATCGAGGCCCGATATACCGCCGAACAAGTCAAAGATGGGATGATATCGGTCAGGTTGGCGCTCGCCATGCCAAGCTGCGATGGTTACGCAGGCCGGTATATTGATGCCGATAGCAAAATCCTTGGCGGGTTTGGTATGCTGCTAGATGCGGATAAGACAACCAAGCTCACTTTGGATGACGGGGTACTGGGTGGTCACCTGATTCTTGAGGCATCACAAGCCATCTCCATTCATGCCGAACCATACTTCACCGTTTCCCAATCTGAAGCCGGGTTTGAGAAAATCATGCAGGCCGTCGAAATTAGCATTCGATGGCCAATAGGCGACAGCCCGATAAGTCTGAGTCTGGAAATCAATCCAGGTAATTTGAAACCATAGGGCAGTATAGGTATATGAAAGTAAACTACTTTACCATAATTGATTGTTTGACATAATATACATTATGCGTATTTCAGGTTGAAATGGCAAAGTGGAATGGTAATCCATGGAATGGTTTTACTGTTTCGTATATGAAATTCAAGCCACCCCACCTCTTCTGGTGACAGCCTACTCAATTCTGGTGCGTGTCTTCATTCAGCAAGTGCACAATCAGCGATCTAAGTTTGGCCGGCCTGACGGGTTTGTGCAGCAAATGATGCCCGCTTACGCTGGCCAGTTCCAAAACTGCCGGGCTGGTATTCCCGGTAATTAGAATGCAAGGAATCTGTTGATTTTGATGCTGGCGCACCAAGTCAACAACCTCGATGCCGTTCGTATCATTTTCCAACTGATAGTCACTGACAATAAAATCCC
>DASTNS010000096.1:0-6402 GCA_035720625.1 Gallionella sp.
CCCGCCGTATCGCATTCCTCCCTGAGCATCGCGATGATCGCTTCCGCTTCGTCATCGCAGAACAATTGCCCGAGCGTCTTCTTGTGATAGCCGATGCCGTGTTTCTGCAGCAGCGCGATGAAATCACGTGGCGTGTAGCGCGCGAGCGCCGAGCGGCAGAAGTCCGGGTTGCTGGAAATGAAGTTTTCCGGCCCGCTATCGAGGTTGGTGAAGTTGCAATGTCCGCCGCCGGAGATGCGGATCTTCTCCGCAAGTTTTTTGGCATGGTCGAGCAGCACCACGGAACGTCCGCGCTGCCCGGCCTGCATGGCGCACATCATGCCCGCCGCGCCGGAGCCGATAATAATCACATCTATTTTCATATTTGTTCCGTAATGCCCGGGACGGGCGTTTGTTCAGTTAATCATTGAGAAAGCCATTGTGTCCGCATAACCAGCGACCCAGCTGGCGTTAACTGGCGACTTAACTGGCGTTGTTTGCCAGATTAGTCGATCAGCCATGCAAAGCTAACCGATGACTAGAGTCTCATCAGTAGTTACGTCAGATTGCACAGCTTAACGCAGATAAGCTGCCAGATCGGGATAATTATCCCATGCATAAAGGCGGGGAGTTTACTGATTCTGGATAGTGTGCTCTACGCTCTGGACCGGTTGCCTTGAATAACTCATGTAATTCCACGATAATGCCCGCCCTTTACCGAACAGGTAATTCCACACTTAATTTCCGGGTGTTCCAAATGAAAGAACCGATCAACAAAAGCATGACATCAAAGAATCCCGCCTCTTCCTGCCGCCGCATGGCGCTGATACTGTTGTGCCCTCTGGCAATCGCAGGCTGTGAAGCCCCCCCCGCCTTCAAGCCGCATGTATTCGACATGACGCGCCTCAATCTGGACGGCAGCGTGAACGACGGCAAGGACTACGCCAAACAACCATGGGCATGTGTACTGGACAACCAGTCAGGCTTGGTCTGGGAAGTGAAAAGAACCGAACCTAGTTTGCATAATATCAACAATACCTACAGCTGGTACGACCCCGACCAGAACAGCAACGGTGGCTTCGCCGGTAAAGCCAATGGCGGAACATGCACCGGCAGCAATTGCGATACCGAGTCCTACGTCAAAGCGGTTAACGCGGAAAAACTTTGTGGCTTCACTGACTGGTATCTGCCCAGCCGCTTTGAGCTGGGCACCATAGTGGACGAAAGTGTTTTCTTCCCAGGACCTACCCTCCCCAAAGCCTTTTTCCCGGAATCTGTGGGCGGCAAATACTGGACTGACACGACATTCAAGACCCGCCGCGCTTCCGCCTGGGTATTGCGCTTCGATCAGGGCAGCGATTACGTCGCGGAGAAGAGTGAAGGATTCAACGTCAGGTTAACTCATGCCACCCAGAAAAAACCCGGTGAGCAGGCAAAACAACCATCTGGCGGGTAAATCGCCTGCATGGCGGCCATGCAGGCTTCGCCATGGTATGTGGTATCGGCAGGAACGGCCAAACTTCCTGCCCTTAACCATAATGGATATCGCGATTACCTGAGGGACAGAATAAACTGCACCAAAGTTCTGATGTCGTCATCGCTGAGCCTCGCATAGGCCGGCATGGCGACACTACCCCAAACGCCGCCTTTGCTGCCATTTTTGATTATCCCGGCCAACCTGCCTTGCGCACCGGCATCACCGCTGTATTTTCTGCCAATATCCCTCAGCGAGGGACCAAAAACCGGCCTGTCCATATTATGGCAATTGAAGCAGCCTTTTTTCTTGGCCAGCGCTTTAAATGCTGCTGCATCGACCGCCGCATCTGCCTGCCCGGCAAACATCAACGTGGCTGCAACTGCTGCAATACCAACCCACTGTGCCTTCATAAAACTCTCCATGGAAAAAATAGCTCACAATACATCGCCCAGTGCCCTGCCAGCAAGATTCCGGCATAACGATATTAGCGGGGAAGCCGGAATATAAGCCGATAAACACCCTCTTTAGATTGGAATTTCCCGGCAAATTCCGCGTAATACGCTACGCCATCGTGTTACGCTTCCATCTACTTTTCCCGATTATTAAAACACAAAAGTAGGGGCACGGCGCGCCGTGCCCCTACCCAAAAATTAACAAAGCATCTTGCTTGCCATTCGAACATGGTTGTTTGAAAGAATATGAACTGGAGCTTAAAAAATTGGCGCAGGCGGTATGTCTTGCGGCACGCGGCATTGCCAGAGGAGACATGGTGTAGCGCCGTTTCCGGACAACCCGTCTTGCACGGGCTGTCGGAAGACGATCTGAAGCGGCTGCGCGAACTTGCAACTTTATTCCTGAATGAAAAGCAGGTGGTCGCGGCCGGCGGGTTTTCCCTGGATGACGACACGCGGATCAAGATCGCCGCTCAGGCTTGCCTGCCGATCCTCAATCTCGGGCTGGATTATTATGCGGGATGGGTGTCGGTGATCGTCTATCCCGGCGAGTTCGTGCCGGAACACGAATTCATGGACGAGGCCGGCGTGGTGCATGTCGTCCGTAACGCGACGATGGGAGAATCCTGGGAGCGCGGGCCGGTGATCCTGTCCGGCGCCGATGCCGTACACTACGGCGAGCACGATGGCACCAACGTGGTGATCCACGAATTCGCCCACAAACTGGATATGCTGAACGGCGCGATGAACGGTTTCCCGCCGCTGCATCGGGGGATGTCCTCCGAACAGTGGGCGCAAGACTTTACCGCGGCCTTCGCCGACTTCTGCGCCAAGGCGGAAAGGGACATGGAAATGGCGCTTGACCCCTATGGAGCCGAAAGCCCGGCCGAATTCTTCGCCGTGACGAGCGAGGCGTTTTTCGAAACACCCCATACCCTGAAGCAGGAATATCCGGACGTGTATCGGCAACTGGCCGCCTTTTACCGCCAGGATCCGGCCGCGCGCAGAAATGCGGAGGCCAAAAATCCGGAGTTCAGATGCGCGTGATCTGGCACATTCTGGGCATCCTGGCAGCGGCCTATGGCGGACTCGCGCTGGTGCTGTATTTTTTCCAAGCGCGCCTGGTGTTCTATCCGGAAACCGGGCGCGAGATCATCACCACCCCCGCCCAGGCCGGCCTGCGATACGAGGATATCCGGCTGACCACCGGCGATGGCCTCAGTTTGCACGGCTGGTACGTCCCGGCCCCGCAGCCGCGCGGCACGGTGCTGTTTTTGCACGGCAACGCGGGCAATATCTCCCACCGCATCGATTCGCTGCAGATGTTCCATCGCCTAGATTACAGCACGCTGATCTTCGATTACCGCGGCTACGGGAACAGCAGCGGCTCACCTTCCGAGCAGGGCACTTACCGTGATGCCGAGGCCGCTTGGCGCTACCTGACCGAACAGCGGCGTATCCCCTCCTGCCGCATCGTGCTGTTCGGCGAATCACTGGGCGGCGCCGTCGGCGCATGGCTGGCCGCCCGGCAAAAACCGGCTGCCCTGGTAATCGCCTCTGGCTTCACTTCCGTACCCGATCTGGCGCAGCACTTCTATCCGTATCTGCCGGTACGGTGGCTGGCGCGCCTCCGCTACGATACCGAGGGAAGCCTGCGGGCTGTTGCCGCACCGGTGCTGATTGCCCACAGCCCGGAAGATGAAATTATTCCATTCGAACATGGGCGTGCGCTCTTTGCTGCGGCCAATCCGCCCAAGCGATTCCTCGATCTGGCCGGCGGACATAACGACGGGTTCATTTTCATGCGCGAATCCTGGGTCAAGGCATTGGGGGATTTCCTCGATGAGCATGCCAATACGGCCTGCGCCCAGCCAAGCGGGGCGAAATAGGTTCCGGCATTTGGGTGCCTCTAAAAATTCAGAGTTCACCCAAATGCAAGACGCGGAAAAAATTACGCCGCGCCGCATATGGATGATATGCAAGAAATTTTTCCGTAACGCCGCAGTTGGGATGAAATCTGGATTTTTAGAGGTGCCCATTTGATGCCTCCCGGCTAATCCGCTATAATGCGCGTCAATTCAAAGCGGGATGGACACACGGTTCGTCCCGCTTCTTTATGTAAACCGCTTTGGGAGCATTCGGTGTCGCAAACAAGTCCTGCCATTCTAGTTTTATCCGATGGGACAGTGTTTCGCGGAACAGCCATCGGAGCTTCCGGCAGCAGCGTTGGCGAAGTGGTATTCAACACCTCGATGACCGGCTATCAGGAAATCCTCACCGACCCTTCCTACTGCAAGCAGATCATCACGCTGACCTATCCGCATATCGGCAACGTCGGGGTGAATACCGAAGATGTGGAGTCACGCCGGGTATTCGCCAGCGGGCTGGTAATCCGCGATTTGTCGCTGACGGTGAGCAATTTCCGCAGCACGCAGTCGCTGCCGGATTACCTCAAGACCAACAACGTGGTGGCGATCGCCGGGATCGATACGCGCAAGCTGACACGCATCCTGCGCGAGAAGGGCGCGCAGAACGGTTGCATCGCGACCGGCACGGACGAGGCGGCAGCGCTCGCAGCGGCGCGCGGTTTTGCCGGATTGGCCGGAATGGATCTTGCCAGGGAAGTGAGCTGTGCCGAACCCTACCCGTGGACGCAATGCGAATGGGAATTGGGCTTGGGCTATCCCGAGGTGACGCACAGCAAATTCCACGTGGTCGCCTACGATTTCGGCGTCAAGCACAACATCCTGCGCAAACTGGCCGAGCGCGGCTGCCGCATCACGGTAGTACCGGCGCAGACCCCGGCTGCCGAGGTGCTGGCGCTGGAACCGGACGGCGTGTTGCTGTCCAACGGCCCCGGCGACCCGGAGCCGTGCGATTACGCGATCGACGCGACGCGTAAGTTCATCGATGCGGGCGTGCCGCTGTTCGGCATCTGCCTCGGGCACCAATTGATGGGGCTGGCGGTGGGCGCGAAGACGGTGAAGATGAAGTTTGGCCATCGCGGTGCAAACCACCCGGTGCAGGACATGCAGAACAGGCGCGTGATGATCACCAGCCAGAACCACGGCTTTGCGGTGGATATGGCGACGCTGCCGGCCAATGCGCGTGTCACGCATGTCTCGCTGTTCGACGGCACGCTGCAGGGTTTCGAACTGACTGACAAGCCCGCGTTCTGCTTCCAAGGGCACCCCGAGGCGAGTCCCGGGCCGCATGATGTGGATTATTTATTCGATAAATTTGTTGGATTGATGGGAAAGACGTGTAGGTTGGGTTAGCGGCTTTATCGCGTAACCCAACAAACCTAATTTTCAAATGGCTTTATGTTGGGTTACGGCGCAAAAAACCGCGCCTAACCCAACCTACATGATCGAAATTTATGCCAAAACGCACAGACATAAAAAGCATCCTGATCATCGGCGCCGGTCCCATCGTCATCGGGCAGGCGTGCGAATTCGACTATTCCGGCGCGCAGGCCTGCAAGGCGCTGCGCGAGGAAGGCTACCGCGTCATCCTGGTGAACTCGAACCCGGCCACCATCATGACCGATCCGGATATGGCGGATGCGACCTATATCGAGCCGATCACCTGGCAGATGGTGGCGAAGATCATCGCCAGGGAAAGGCCGGATGCGATCCTGCCAACGATGGGCGGGCAGACCGCGCTGAACTGCGCGCTCGACCTGGCAAAACACGGCGTACTGGAAAAATACAATGTCGAGATGATCGGCGCATCGCGCGAAGCGATCGACAAGGCCGAAGACCGCGAGAAATTCAAGCAGGCAATGAACAGGATCGGCCTGTCGTCGGCGCGTTCCGCCATCGCGCACAGCATGGAAGAAGCGTTGCAGGTGCAGCAGGCAATGGGCTACCCGACCATCATCCGCCCGTCGTTCACAATGGGTGGTTCGGGCGGCGGCATCGCCTACAACCGCGAAGAATTCGTCGATATCTGCGAGCGCGGGCTGGAGGCCTCGCCGACGCGCGAGCTGCTGATCGAGGAATCGCTGCTCGGCTGGAAAGAGTTCGAGATGGAAGTGGTGCGCGACCACGCCGACAACTGCATCATCATCTGTTCCATCGAGAACCTCGACCCGATGGGCGTACATACCGGCGACTCGATCACCGTCGCGCCGGCGCAGACGCTGACCGACCGCGAGTACCAGAACCTGCGCAACGCCTCGATCCGCATCATGCGCGAGATCGGCATCGAGTGCGGCGGCTCGAACGTGCAGTTCGCGATCGACCCGAAGACCGGACGCGTGATCGTGATCGAGATGAACCCGCGCGTCTCGCGCTCGTCTGCGCTGGCCTCGAAGGCGACCGGCTTTCCGATCGCCAAGATCGCGGCGAAATTGGCGATCGGCTATCGGCTGGATGAGCTAAAGAACGACATCACCTCAAAAAAGGGGACATTCTGCTTTTCTACCGCAGCGGATATCAATTCACGGAATGCGACAGAAAAGCAGAATGTCCCCTTTTTTGAACCGTCGGC
>DASTNS010000097.1:0-10940 GCA_035720625.1 Gallionella sp.
AACCCCACGACCAACGAGCTGATCGTCAAGGAAGGGCGCAAGTTCACCAAGGCGGCGCTCCGGCAGATGGAGCAGGCGGGCATCGAGCAGATCCCGATCGCCCTCGAGGAGGTGCTCGGCCGCGTCTCGGCGCACGACGTGAAGGACCCGAAGAGCGGCGAGACACTCCTCGCGACGAACGACGAGATCACCGACGAGAAGCTGGAGCAGCTCCGCCAGCGCGGCATCAACAAGGTCGAGGTCCTGTTCCTCGACGACATGCACATCGGGCCGGCGCTCCGGAACACGCTCCTCCAGGACAAGATCGGCAGCCCCGAGGAGGCCATCCTCGAGATCTACCGGCGCCTCCGTCCCGGCGATCCGCCGACGCTCGAAACCGCGACCGCCTTCTTCCACAATCTCTTCTTCAACCCCGACCGCTACGATCTCTCGAAGGTCGGGCGCCTGAAGCTCAACCACAAGCTCAAGCTGAACGTCCCCCTCGACCAGGGCACGCTCCGGCGCGAGGACATTCTGGAGGTCGTTCGCTATCTCATCGAGCTCAAGAACGGCAACGGCACGATCGACGACATCGACCACCTCGGCAACCGCCGCGTGCGCGCAGTGGGCGAACTGGCGGAAAACCAGTTCCGCGCCGGCCTGGCGCGCGTGGAGCGTGCCGTCAAGGAACGGCTCGGTCAGGCCGAAACCGACAACCTTATGCCGCATGACCTGATCAATGCCAAGCCAATCTCGGCGGCGGTCAAGGAATTCTTTGGCTCCAGCCAGTTGTCGCAGTTCATGGATCAGACCAATCCGCTATCCGAAATCACCCACAAGCGCCGTATTTCCGCGCTTGGTCCGGGCGGCCTGACTCGTGAAAGAGCGGGCTTCGAGGTGCGCGACGTGCATCCGACCCACTATGGCCGTGTCTGCCCGATTGAAACGCCGGAAGGCCCGAACATCGGTCTGATCAACTCGCTGGCGCTGTATGCGCGTACCAACGAATACGGCTTCATCGAGACGCCCTACCGCAAGGTGGTCAAGAGCAAGGTGGCTGATGAGGTTGATTATTTGTCCGCGATTGAAGAAGGTAAATTCACCATCGCCCAGGCAAATGCCGAGCTGGACAAGAAGGGCCACTTCACCAACGACATCGTGTCGGCGCGCCATCACAACGAATTCGTTCTGGCCGAGCCGGACAAGCTGGAGTACATGGACGTGTCGCCCTCGCAGGTGGTGTCGGTCGCAGCTTCGCTGATTCCGTTCCTGGAGCATGACGATGCTAACCGCGCCCTGATGGGCGCCAACATGCAACGCCAGGCCGTGCCATGCCTGCGTGCGGAAAAACCGTTGGTGGGCACCGGTATCGAACGCACCGTGGCAGTCGATTCCGGCACGACCGTGCAGGCATGGCGCGGCGGGCGCATCGACTACGTCGATGCCGGCCGCGTCGTGGTGCGCGCCAATGACAACGAAACCACTGCCGGCGAAGTCGGCGTGGATATTTACAACCTGATCAAATACACCCGCTCCAACCAGAACACCAACATCAACCAGCGTCCGCTGGTCAAGGTGGGCGACGTGATTGCGCGTGGCGACGTGATTGCCGATGGCGCTTCCACCGACATGGGAGAACTGGCTCTCGGCCAGAACATGCTGGTCGCATTCATGCCGTGGAACGGCTACAACTATGAGGATTCGATCCTGATTTCCGAACGCGTCCTGGCGCAGGATCGCTTCACTTCCATCCATATCGAAGAGTTGACCGTCGCGGCGCGCGACACCAAGCTTGGCCCTGAAGAAATCACGCGCGATATCCCGAATCTGGCCGACGCGCAACTGGCGCGTCTGGACGAATGCGGCATCGTACATATCGGCGCAGAAGTCGCGGTGGGCGACGTGCTGGTCGGCAAGGTGACGCCCAAGGGCGAAACGCAACTGACCCCGGAAGAAAAGCTGCTGCGTGCGATCTTCGGCGAAAAAGCGTCGGACGTGAAAGATACCAGCTTGCGCGTGCCGGCCGGCAGTTCGGGAACGGTGATCGATGTGCAGGTGTTCACTCGCGAAGGCCTGCAACGCGACAAGCGCGCGCAACAGATCATCGATGACGAACTGAACCGCTACAAGAAGGATCTGGCGGATCAGATGCGTATCGTGGAAGCTGACGTGTTCGCGCGTCTGGAGAAACTGTTGCATAACAAGGTAGCCAATGGCGGGCCGAAAAAACTGGCCAAGGGCAGCAAGATCAGCAAGGAATACCTGCACGGCATCGAACATCATCAGTGGTTTGACATCCGCGTGGCTGATGACGAAGTGGCTGCCCAGATGGAGCAGGTCAAGGAAGGCCTGGCGCAAAATCGCATCGAGTTCGATGCCGCCTTCGAGTTGAAGAAGACGAAGCTGACCCAGGGTGATGAGCTGCAGGCCGGCGTACAGAAGATGGTCAAAGTGTATGTCGCAGTGAAACGCCGTCTGCAACCCGGCGACAAGATGGCCGGTCGCCACGGTAACAAGGGCGTGGTATCGCGTATCGTACCGGTGGAAGACATGCCGTACATGGCTGACGGCACACCGGTGGACGTGGTACTGAATCCGCTCGGCGTGCCGTCGCGGATGAACATCGGGCAGATTCTGGAAACGCATTTGGGCTGGGCAGCCAAGGGGTTGGGCAAAAAGATCGATGACATGTTGCAAACCAACGCCAAGATTGCGGATGTGCGCAAATTACTCAACAGGATATACAACCACCACAACGGCCAGACCGTGGATCTGGAAGCGTTCAGCGACGATGAGGTCATCGAGCTGTGCCGCAACCTGAAGAATGGCGTGCCATTTGCGACGCCGGTGTTCGACGGCGCCAGCGAAGAGGAAATCAAATACATGCTGGAGTTGGCCGATTTGCCGCTGTCCGGCCAGACCACGCTGCACGACGGTCGCACCGGTGAGGCTTTCGATCGCCCGGTGACGGTTGGCTACAAGCATGTACTGAAGCTGCATCACTTGGTGGACGACAAGATGCACGCCCGTTCCACCGGCCCGTACAGCCTGGTGACGCAACAGCCGTTGGGCGGCAAGGCACAGTTCGGCGGCCAGCGCTTCGGTGAAATGGAAGTCTGGGCGCTGGAAGCCTACGGCGCGGCTTACACCTTGCAGGAGATGCTGACTGTCAAATCGGATGATGTGGCGGGACGCACCAAGGTTTATGAAAACATCGTCAAGGGCGATCACAAGATCGATGCCGGCATGCCGGAATCATTCAACGTGGTCATCAAGGAAATCCGTTCCTTGGGTATTGATATGGATTTGGTACGACATTAAGTGCCGGTAAGTGGTGACTGGGAAGTAGGGAGTGGGAAAGACACCTCCAACTTTCTGCCCCACTTCCCACTCACCACTCCCTACTTACCAGATTTTAGGAGTCACACATGAAATCATTGCTGGATTTGTTTAAACAGGTCACACAGAAGGAAGAATTCGACGCGATTAGGATCGGCCTCGCCTCTCCGGAAAAGATCCGTTCCTGGTCCTACGGCGAAGTGAAGAAACCAGAAACCATCAACTATCGCACCTTCAAACCGGAGCGCGACGGTCTGTTCTGTGCCAAGATTTTCGGGCCGGTGAAGGACTATGAATGCCTGTGCGGCAAGTACAAGCGTTTGAAACACCGCGGTGTGATCTGTGAAAAGTGCGGCGTGGAAGTTACCCTGTCCAAGGTGCGCCGCGAGCGCATGGGGCATATCGAGCTGGCCAGCCCGGTGGCGCATATCTGGTTCCTGAAGTCCCTGCCCTCGCGTCTCGGCATGGTCTTGGACATGACCCTGCGCGACATCGAACGCGTGCTGTATTTCGAAGCCTATGTGGTCACAGAGCCCGGCATGACCCCGCTGAATCGCGGCCAGTTGTTATCCGAAGACGACTATCTTGCCAAGACCGAAGAATACGGCGACGAATTTACCGCGATGATGGGCGCGGAAGGCATCCGTGCGCTGTTGAGTGGCTTGGATGTGACCAGCGAAATCGAAACCATTCGTGCCGATCTGGCGGCAACCGGCTCGGAAACCAAAATCAAGAAATATGCCAAGCGCCTGAAGGTATTGGAAGCATTTAATGCGTCCGGCATCAAGCCGCAATGGATGGTGCTGGAAGTGTTGCCTGTGCTACCGCCGGAACTGCGCCCGCTGGTGCCTCTAGACGGCGGCCGCTTCGCGACTTCCGACCTGAACGATCTGTACCGCCGCGTGATCAACCGCAACAACCGCCTGCGCCGCCTGCTCGAATTAAAGGCACCAGATATCATCGTACGTAACGAGAAGCGCATGCTGCAGGAAGCGGTGGACTCACTGCTGGACAACGGCCGCCGCGGCAAGGCGATGACCGGCGCGAACAAGCGTCAGTTGAAATCGCTGGCCGACATGATCAAGGGTAAGAGCGGTCGCTTCCGTCAGAACCTACTGGGCAAGCGCGTGGACTATTCCGGCCGCTCGGTGATCGTGGTGGGGCCGCAACTGAAGCTGCATCAATGCGGTCTGCCGAAGAAAATGGCGCTGGAACTGTTCAAGCCGTTCATTTTCAGCAGGCTCGAAGCGATGGGGCTGGCGACCACTATCAAGGCCAGCAAGCGCATGGTCGAGGCGGAAGAGCCTGTCGTCTGGGATATCCTCGAAGAAGTGATCCGCGAACATCCGGTGCTGTTGAACCGTGCGCCGACTCTGCACCGCCTCGGTATCCAGGCGTTCGAGCCGCTGCTGATCGAAGGCAAGGCGATCCAGTTGCATCCGCTGGTCTGTTCCGCGTTCAACGCCGACTTTGACGGCGACCAGATGGCGGTACACGTGCCGCTGTCCCTGGAAGCGCAAATGGAAGCGCGCACCTTGATGCTGGCTTCCAACAATGTGCTGTCTCCCGCGAACGGCGAGCCGATCATCGTTCCGTCACAGGACATCGTGCTGGGACTGTATTACATGACCCGCGAAAAAATCGGCGCATTGGGTGAAGGTTCGATGTTCGCCAATATCGCCGAAGTGTCGCGCGCTTACGAGTCGCGCGAAGTCGAATTGCAGGCCAAGGTGATGGTGCGCCTCAAGGAGATTCACAAGGATGAAGCCGGCCAGCCGGTGGAAAAACGGGTTCGCTATGAAACGACGGTGGGCCGCGCCTTGCTGTCCGAAGTATTGCCGGCCGGCCTGCCATTCGCCTTGATCAACAAGGCGCTCAAGAAAAAGGAAATTTCGCGCTTGATCAACGCCAGCTTCCGCCAATGCGGCCTGCGCGATACGGTGATCATGGCGGACAGGCTGATGTATACCGGTTTCAGCTATGCAACCCGTGCAGGTATCTCAATCGCTGTCGACGACATGCTGATGCCGCCGAAAAAGAATGATCTGATCAGCGCAGCAGAAAAAGAGGTGCACGAGATTCATACACAGTACACCTCTGGCCTGGTGACTGACGGCGAACGCTACAACAAGGTGGTGGACATCTGGGGTCGCACCGGCGACCAGGTTGCCAAGGCGATGATGGAGCAGTTGGGCAGTGAGCCGGTGATTGACCGCGTTACCGGTCAGCCGCGCATGGAGAAGGGCAAGCCGGTGATGCAGGAATCGTTCAACTCCATCTATATGATGGCCGACTCCGGTGCACGCGGTTCGGCCGCGCAAATCCGCCAGTTGGCCGGAATGCGCGGCCTGATGGCCAAGCCGGACGGCTCGATCATCGAGACCCCGATTACCGCGAATTTCCGTGAGGGGCTGAACATGCTGCAGTACTTCATTTCCACGCACGGCGCGCGCAAGGGCTTGGCGGATACCGCATTGAAGACCGCGAACTCCGGTTATCTGACCCGCCGTCTGGTGGATGTCACGCAAGATCTGGTGGTGATCGAAGACGATTGCGGCACCGAGAACGGTACCGCGATGAAGGCCATCGTTGAAGGCGGTGAAGTCATTGAGGCATTGCGTGAGCGTATTCTCGGCCGTGTGGTCAGCACCGATGTGATCAATCCCGATACAGCCGAAACGCTATACGAGGCGGGTGTATTGTTGGATGAAACTGCCGTGGAACGCATCGAGGCATTGGGTATCGATGAAGTACGCGTGCGTACCCCGCTGAATTGCGAAACCCGCTTTGGTTTGTGCGCCAAGTGTTATGGCCGCGACTTGGGCCGCGGCGGCATGATCAATGTAGGTGAAGCGGTAGGTGTGATTGCCGCGCAGTCTATCGGTGAGCCGGGTACTCAGTTGACCATGCGCACCTTCCATATTGGCGGCGCGGCTTCGCGCACTGTCGTGGCAAGCCAGGTGGAGAGCAAATCCAACGGTGTGCTGAAGTACAGCCCGAACATGCGCGTCGTGACTACCGTACGCGGCGAATTGATCGTTGTAGCGCGTAGTGCCGAGGTGATCATCGCCGACGACCATGGCCGTGAACGTGAACGCCACAAGGTGCCTTATGGTGCGACCTTGACTGTCAAGCAGGGTGACCCGGTGCGCGCAGGGGTGATATTGGCGGTCTGGGATCCGCATACCCGCCCAATCGTCACCGAGTATGCCGGCAAGGTAAGTTTCCAGAATGTCGAGGAGGGCGCGACAGTCGCCAAGCAGATCGACGAAGTGACCGGCCTGTCCACGCTGGTGGTGATTGACCCGAAACGATCCACCGCGCAAAGCAAGGGCGTGCGCCCGATGGTGCGCCTGATTGACGACGACGGCCAGGAAGTCAAGCTGGCCGGGACCGATACGTCGGTCAGCGTGACATTTCAAACGGGCTCCATTATCACCGTTGAAGACGGCCAGCACGTGGGGGTTGGTGATGTGTTGGCGCGTATTCCGCAGGAAAGCAGCAAGACGCGCGACATTACCGGCGGCCTGCCGCGCGTGGCCGAGTTGTTCGAGGCGCGCGTTCCAAAGGATGCCGGCATGTTGGCTGAATGCACCGGTACGGTTTCCTTCGGCAAGGATACCAAGGGCAAGCAGCGCTTGGTGATCACCGACGTGGATGGCATTGCCAATGAGTTCCTGATCTCCAAGGAAAAGCATGTGCTGGCACATGACGGCCAGGTGGTGAACCGCGGCGAAATGATCGTGGATGGCCCGGCCGACCCGCACGACATCCTGCGTCTGCTGGGGGTGGATGAGTTGGCGCGTTATATTACCGACGAAGTGCAGGACGTGTACCGTCTGCAGGGCGTGAAAATCAGCGATAAGCATATTGAGGTGATTGTGCGCCAGATGCTGCGTCGCGTACAAATCAATGATGTGGGTGATACCCGTTTCATCATGGGCGAACAAGTGGAACGCGCCGATGTGCTGGAGGAAAACGAGCGCGTGGTCGCCGAAGGCAAGAACCCGGCAACTTTCGATTACATGCTGCTGGGTATTACCAAGGCTTCGTTGTCCACCGATTCGTTTATTTCTGCAGCATCATTCCAGGAAACCACACGCGTATTGACCGAAGCCGCCATCATGGGCAAGAGGGATGACCTGCGCGGCCTGAAGGAAAATGTCATCGTAGGCCGTTTGATCCCGGCCGGCACGGGGTTGGCTTACCACACCACCCGGCGTAAACAGCGTTTGGGCATCGATGTGGCGGAAGGGCGTGAGTTGCAAGAGGCCAATGCGGTTGCGTCGGGCGAATTGCTTGACACCCCTGGTGTTTCTCAATAGAATTCGCAACCTTTTTTCCGTCGCAGCGGATGGTTCTCTAAGTCATGCTGCGGCGGTATGTTTTTTATTGATTTGATTTTTAACGAAATTTTAGAAATTTTTAGGGTATACAGATATGCCGACTATTAATCAGTTGATCCGCAAACCGCGTGTTGCAATCGTAGAAAAGAGCAAAGTGCCAGCCCTTGCGGGTTCTCCGCAGAAGCGTGGGGTATGCACCCGCGTGTACACCACGACTCCGAAGAAGCCTAACTCTGCGTTGCGTAAGGTAGCCAAGGTTCGCCTGACCAACGGCTTTGAGGTAATCAGCTACATCGGCGGTGAAGGCCACAACTTGCAGGAGCACTCGGTGGTGTTGCTGCGCGGCGGCCGTGTAAAGGATTTGCCGGGTGTGCGTTATCACATGGTGCGCGGCAGCCTGGATACGGCTGGCGTGAAAGATCGTAAGCAGGCTCGCTCCAAGTACGGCGCAAAACGCGCAAAGAAGGCGTAATTTTTAAGCAATTTATTCGAGGTTGATATGCCAAGACGTAGAGAAGTCCCCAAACGCGAAGTCCTGCCGGATCCGAAGTTCGGCAATCAGGATCTATCCAAGTTCGTGAACGTATTGATGACTGCCGGCAAGAAGTCGGTTGCCGAGCGCATTCTGTACGGCGCGCTGGAGCAAATCGGTAAGAAGACCGGGAAGGATGCGATTGAGGTGTTCAATCTGGCGTTGAATAATGCCAAGCCGCAGGTGGAAGTGAAGAGCCGCCGCGTCGGTGGTGCGAACTACCAGGTGCCGGTTGAGGTGCGTCCTTCGCGCCGTATGGCGTTGTCGATGCGCTGGTTGCGCGAAGCTGCGCGCAAGCGCGGCGAAAAATCCATGGGTATGCGTCTGGCCGGCGAGCTGATCGATGCATCGGAAGGTCGTGGCGGCGCAGTGAAGAAGCGCGAAGAAGTCCACCGTATGGCTGAAGCGAATAAGGCGTTCTCGCATTTCCGTTTCTAAACCAGATTAAGTTAGGTATCTACCGTGGCACGTAAAACACCCATTAACCGTTACCGCAATATCGGTATCAGCGCACATATTGACGCGGGCAAGACTACGACGACCGAGCGTATCCTGTTCTACACTGGCGTAAGCCACAAGATTGGTGAAGTGCATGATGGCGCAGCTACCATGGACTGGATGGAGCAGGAGCAGGAGCGTGGTATCACCATCACTTCCGCTGCGACGACTTGCTTCTGGAAGGGTATGGAGAATCAATTCCCGGAGCATCGCTTCAATATCATCGATACCCCGGGGCACGTGGACTTCACCATCGAGGTGGAACGTTCCATGCGTGTGCTGGACGGTGCCTGCATGGTGTATTGCGCTGTGGGTGGTGTGCAGCCACAGTCCGAGACTGTATGGCGTCAGGCTAACAAGTACAGGGTGCCACGTCTGGCATTCGTCAATAAGATGGACCGTCAGGGCGCGAATTTCTTCAAGGTGGTAGAGCAGATGGGTGTTCGTTTGCGCGCGAACCCTGTGCCTATCGTTATCCCTATCGGCGCTGAAGAGAAGTTTGAAGGTGTGGTCGATCTGATCAAGATGAAGGCCATCTACTGGGATGAGGCGTCGCAGGGTATGAAGTTTGACTACCGTGACATTCCGGCCGAGCTGGCTGCTAGCGCTGCCGAGTGGCGCGCCAAGATGGTCGAGTCGGCCGCCGAAGCTTCTGAAGAGTTGATGAATAATTACCTTGAGAATGGTGAGTTGACCGAAGCCGAGATTGTTCTTGGCCTGCGTACTCGTACCATTGCCTGTGAAATTCAGCCGATGATGTGCGGCTCCGCATTCAAGAATAAGGGCGTGCAGCGCATGCTGGACGCCGTGATTCAATTCATGCCGGCTCCTGTGGATATCCCTGATGTGAAGGGTGAGACGGAAGCGGGTGAGCCGATCACGCGCAAGGCGGATGACAGTGAAAACTTCTCTGCGCTGGCATTCAAGTTGATGACCGATCCGTTTGTGGGTCAGTTGACTTTCGTGCGCGTCTATTCAGGCGTGCTGAAGAAGGGTGACACGGTCTACAACCCGGTCAGGGGTAAGAAAGAGCGTATCGGGCGTATCGTGCAGATGCACGCGAATAACCGTGAAGAAATCGACGAGATTCTGGCGGGCGATATCGCGGCCTGTATCGGCCTGAAGGACGTGACTACCGGCGAATCGTTGTGCGATCCGAACAAGCCTATCATCCTCGAGCGTATGGTGTTCCCGGAGCCGGTGATTCACGTCGCCGTTGAGCCGAAGACTAAGGCCGACCAGGAGAAGATGGGGCTTGCATTGGGTCGGCTGGCTGCAGAGGACCCTTCGTTCCGTGTGCGTACCGATGAAGAGTCTGGTCAGACGATTATGTCCGGTATGGGCGAGTTGCACCTGGAAATCCTGGTCGACCGCATGAAGCGCGAATTTGGCGTGGAAGCCAATGTGGGTGCGCCGCAAGTGGCTTACCGCGAAGCAATCAGGAAAGCGGCCGAGGTCGAAGGTAAGTTCGTCAAGCAGTCCGGCGGTCGCGGTCAGTATGGTCACGTGTGGATCAAGATGGAGCCGAACGAGGCGGGTAAGGGTTTCGAATTCGTCGATGCGATCAAGGGTGGCACGGTTCCCCGCGAATATATTCCTGCGGTCGAAAAGGGTTTGCGCGAAACGCTGCCGAATGGCGTGTTGGCTGGCTTCCCGGTAGTTGACGTCAAGGTGACCTTGTTCGATGGTTCCTACCATGATGTGGACTCCAACGAAAACGCTTTCAAGATGGCGGCTTCGATGGCATTCAAGGATGGTATGCGCAAGGCTAGCCCGGTGCTGCTCGAGCCGATGATGTCGGTCGAAGTGGAGACGCCTGAAGACTATGCCGGTACGGTGATGGGCGACCTTTCCTCGCGCCGCGGTATGGTGCAGGGTATGGATGACATGATGGGTGGCGGCAAAACCATCAAGGCTGAAGTGCCATTGTCCGAAATGTTTGGTTATTCCACTGCGTTGCGTTCTGCCACGCAGGGCCGTGCAACCTACACGATGGAATTCAAGCATTATTCCGAGGCACCGAAGAATGTTGCCGAAGCAATCATGAGCAAGAAATAACTTTATAAATTCAAGAGCATCAATAACTATCAGGTTAAGGGGCGATTATCATGGCAAAGAGCAAATTTGAACGTACGAAGCCGCACGTCAACGTCGGCACGATAGGCCACGTGGATCATGGCAAGACCACACTGACAGCGGCGATCACGACCGTACTGTCGAAGAAATTTGGCGGCGAAGCCAAGGCC